>NZ_VTXG01000009.1:0-151240 GCF_013114515.1 Vibrio sp. AIC-3
GAAAGGAATTATGCCAGCATGTTATCGCTGGCATTCATGTTAATGTGGCTACCGATGTATTGTTGAACACGAAATGTACAGCAAAGATCAACACGCCCTAGTTATTCTACAATCAAAAAATCTAACGACGTTATCGAGATTTTTAACAAGCTAGGGTGAACAGTTATTTACTACGATTGGTATTAGACTTAGCCAATTAAGTTATCAAAGCTCTCGAACACTTGTGGGCACTTCATTACTCGCCCGTGGCCCTGTCCTTGAGTCGCAATTAAAGTAACGCGACCCATTTCATTAGCCGCACGCTGAGACACATCAAACTTAGTAAACTTGTCTTGCTCATCATGAACGATGATCGTCTGAGACTCACGAAGCGCTAGCTTTCCATAGGGATCAACAGACTGAATCGGGTAGTTAAACTGCTCTTCGACTTCTCCAACTACCGCCTCGAACAGTTTCATTGAGTAGCCAGAACGCGCAACGCTGCCAAATAGGTTTTCTAGATAATCCAGTACAGGTGCAATCAGCAATAATGGCTTGTTTTCCAATTTAACGTGCTTACATTCCAACGCAGAAGCCGTGCCCATACTGTGACCGACCAAACCTGCTACCTCACCCACCGAATCGAGAATCGCTTCAAGGCCGTTCACAAACGCAGGAATATGACCATGTACACCATCACTGCCACCATGAGCAGGGTGATCATAAGCCAGAGCCGTAAAACCTTTAGCGGCGATATGTTCCATCAGAGGGAAAAACTGACTCGCGGTGCCAGACCAACCATGAGTCAGCACCCAAACAGGCCCCGTACCCAAAGAATAGGTTTTTAAAACGCCATCACGACCTTTGATTTCACTCTTGATAAGCCCTTGGGGATCAGCATTTTTCTGCTCAGTACGCATTGGAGTGAGCAGCAACTTACGTGCTGTTTTCTTCGCATGACTCGGCGCTAGGATGTAATGAAGATTGGTTGTTGCGCCAATTAAGCTGCGCTTGAAGCTGAATTTGTTCGATGTATTAAAGTAGATTTTGTCACTCATGACCGGTCCTTGTATCGCCATCATCATTGGCGGATCGAGCTCGGCCCTGAAAATCGAACGACCGTGCTATTTGTTAGTGTAAAAAATGGCGATAGCGCTTTTCATGGCTGCTTGCCGCCACTTCTCTTAAAATTTCTTATAAGCCTTAGTTAAACAAAACTCAGATGCTTTGCGAGCTAAACCTCTTTCCAGCTAGCGATTAAGCGCTGTACACCACTCCAAAAGTGGGTGTGGCTCGCTTGTTGGCCTCGTAACGAGTAGAACAAGTTGGCACTCAAGTAGAGGCCGTATAACTCAAAGGTTGCCTGTTTAGGATCTAAATCGGCTCTGAACTGTTTGCTCTCAACCGCTTTTGCTACCTGAATCGTCAAGTAATCAATCCACACTGAAATGGTTTTCTGCAGTGCTTTCTGAATCACAGACGTTTCACTGCCCGCATCTTTCCATGCATCAATAAACATGCAACTGCCTTGGAATGAATGGTTCCAGCCCAACCAATTGTCGAGCAGCTGTTTCAATTTCGCTTCAATATCACCATCTCCCAGCTCTCTTGCGGGAATGATGACTCTTTCGGTGAATATGGCGTTGGAATACTCCAGTACAGAGAGTTGCAGGTTTTCTTTAGAGTTGAAGTGTGCAAACAAGCCACTCTTAGACATGCCACACTGTTTGGCTAATTCGCCAATCGTCAAACTCTCAAGCCCGTTTTCACTCGCAAGTGCGAATGCATGACTCAAAATATACTCTTTGGTTATCTTTCCTTTACTCATTATTCACCAAGGATAAATCTGATACGTTATTTTTAGCACGTTCGTTCTTTTTTTCAAAGATTTTTACTTATCTATTGGGATTCAATTTCTCTTCTCAAAGAATTGTGGAAAAATGCGACAGTATTCAAAGGAAATTGAAATCGACTAACAAAGGAAAAACAATGAACACACTTTGGGAACAGTTTGCGTTTTCGGCGTCAGTAACAGGCCCTATCTGTTTAATGCTGTTTCTTGGTGTGATGCTCAAACGAATCGGCTTAATCAACGACAATTTCATTGATGTCGCATCTAAGGTGGTCTTTCAAGTCACCCTACCCGCGATGCTATTTCTGAGTATTGTTCAATCGAATCACAACTTTTCAGCCAGTAGCGCGTTAGTTGCCTTTGGCGTCATCGCTAACTTTATCTTTTTCTTGTTCACGATTTTCTCGACCAAGTTAGTATTTAAAGGTTCGAAAGATCAAGGTGTGATTGTCCAAGGTGGATTCCGCGCTAATACCGCGATCATCGGCCTCGCCTATGTAGCTAATATTTATGGTAACCAAGGCGTGGCATTGGCGGCTATCTATGTCGCATCCCTAACCGTGCTATATAACATTCAAGCCGTAATTGCACTGACACCCAAAGGCGAAGACACAGGCGCGAAAGCGATTAAAGTGATCGCTAAGTCGATTACCAAAAACCCATTGATCATCGCTATTTTCTTAGCGGTCGTCTTCTATGCACTTTCGATTCCTATCCCAAAAATGGTCACTGATGCTGGTCAATATTTTGCCAACATGACGTTGCCTTTAGCACTGCTGTGTACCGGTGGGTCGCTCGATATCAGCTCGCTCAAACAAGAAAAGTTATCGACGTGGTTTGCCTCTAGCTACAAGTTAATTGCCTCACCTTTACTGATTACATTGGCTGCTGGGTACTTAGGGTTTGAAGGGCTCGATCTCGGGCTTATCTTCTTGATGAGCGCTGCACCAACGGCAGCGGCAAGCTATGTTATGGCTCGTGCAATGGGAGGAAATTCAACCCTGGCGGCTAACATCATCGCTCTCACGACCGTTGTTTCTCTTATCACTTGCACACTAGGTATTTTTGCACTCACCGCAATGGGTTTAATATAGCTGCGACAGGCTTCAAAAAACCGACACAAGCCCTGAAATAAAGGTCATAAGCCTTGATTTAGGACTAACTGATTGGGCAGAAAGGCTGCTAGATTTCGTAAAAATTTTACTAAGAGATCTGATATGTCTTCCGTTCAACATACGCCTTCACAACACATCGCCAGTATTGAGTTGGGTCGAGTGATTGCTATCTTGGCGATCATTGGCTTACATGGCCAAGTGGCACTTACTTATTGGCAAATAGATGAAGTGCCTTGGATCGGTTATGTACTCAACCAAACCGCTCGTTTTGCGGTACCTCTGTTTTTCCTAATTTCCGGTTATCTTATTCAGCCCAAGCTGACTGCCTCCCCGTGGCAAACCGTCATTAATTACTCTAAACCACTGCTTAAGGTTTGGTTAGCATGGAGCATCATTTGCTTAGTGATGCCATTCAACCTCGCGAAGGTAGAAGAGTTTGGTTACCTAGGTGAGCGCCAAGGCTATTGGGGTTTCTTAATGAACACGCCACTTAACTCTTTCTTAGAGGGTGGATTGGTTCATTTATGGTTTATTCCCGCTCTCGTATGTGCAGTTTTGATCATTGCTTTGATAGTCGAAATGAAACTCGACAAACTGCTATTACCAGCGGCCATTGTACTTTACGTTTATGGTGTTTTAGCGGGCAGCTACGCGAACTTGACCGAACTCTGCGCACCTTTCTTTACTCGTAACGGCCCGTTCTTTAGCACGTTAATGGTGACCTTAGGTTTCCTCATTCGTCAGAATCAATGGAAGGTGTCATCCGCTAAAGCGCTGGCGTTATTAGCGTTAGGCATGTTGATTCACTTTGCTGAGGCGGCGTGGCTCACCACGTTCGACGTCGGATTCAACATGAATGATTTCTTGTTTGGTACGGCACTATGGGGAATGGGCGTATTTATGTGGCTTTTGGCTAATCCAAACATCGGCGACTATGCGTGGGTTCGCGCGATCTCGAATCGTATGTTAGGCATCTACGTTTGCCATTTGCTGATCATTATCGTGCTGTTCAATGTCTGTGGAGTCTTAGGCATTACGGAATTGACAAAAGACGTTACGGTATTTTTTGGCACCGTATTGTTGAGCTTCGGGTTGGTTGTTGGAATCGAAAAAACACCACTGCGACGCGTGCTGCTTCGTTAGTGTTTGTGCCTAACATCATCAGCTAAATCAGTTTTAAAGAGTCACAAAAAATAAAGGCAAGATAACGGATTATCTTGCCTTTATTTCATCATGTCAGTAATGAGACTGTGTCACTCGTTGAAGTGTTATCGGAACGCCATTGCGCCCTTACCAACACCTTCATAAGCGACGATTTGTAGTGATTGGTTCTCTGCTAGGCTCGGTTCAACTTGATCCGCAATATAGCCAGCAAGTAATTCCACCGTAGTATCGGTCGGCAAAATTTCCGTCTCACTCTTAGCAATCGCTAGCTCAAATTCGCCTTGTGGCGCGGTGTAGCGGAAGCCATAGTGACTTTCATCATTCACACTGTTCGCATGTTCACTCAGGTTAAGTGATGAAACTGAAACTTGGTCTTCTTTAGAGCCTAAATAAATGTCTTCCCAACGCTGAGCAAATGCCTGCTCGCGTTGTTCGTCGCGTTGACCATCAACCAAAATTTCAACTGGAGAACGGTGACCATGCGCGATGCGCTGGCAGTTACCATCATGCTTTTTCAAACCGTGAGTATAGTGGTAGAACGCACCATTAATGTTTTCATGGCGAAGGGTAATCTCTAACCCTGTGACGTTACTTGGAAGGTTGTCGCGAAGAATATCATAAACATGAGCGGTCACACTCTCGATGGTGATCGCTTCAGCGTCAATCAGACAGTAAGCTTCATCAGGGCAGTGCAGGTGCAGGCTCTTGTCACCGCGCAACACATCTACCTTAGAGTAACCGGCTTTGCTTGCTTGATGCACGATTGCAGAGTTTTTCATTGGCAGCAGTAAGCGGTGGTCAACATGTTGATCAACCAACTGTTTGATCTGCTTTTTAACCTTACTAAAATCCAGCACCATGCTCATTTCATTAAGTTCACCAGACATGGTGACATCTAAAATCCAACTATCTCCTACGACCCCTCTGTGTTCACAGATGTATGAAGAATCGATAACGGTAAGGTCTCTTACAAATAGGTTCAAGTTGAACTCCTTAATACTTTAATGAGATACGGGAGGCTGAATAATGCTCAGCAGGCACTTCGTCTCATTGGTGTCTAGATAAAATAGGACGAGCAGGATGTTACGACAAGCTTAAAAAGTCCACCTTTTTAGACCCTCTTTTGAGAAAAGAACAAACTCTGCACAATTTCCGCTAAAACATAGACCAGCCCGATGCGAATAGCCATATCTTGGGTAAGGTTGCCGAGCGTTTCACGATACATTTTGCTTTAGCCAAAGGCGCGGTGACACCCCAGCAACATGCTGAAAAGCGCGTGAAAATCCCGAATAGCTGCTGTAACCCACTTCATCAGCGACCCAATTGATGGGCTTATTTTGCAATAACAGGGATTGAGCCACTGAGACTCGCCACTTTTGCACATAATCTCCGGGCGTCTCACCGACTTCTCGTTTGAACGCTTCAATAAACTGAGTTCGAGACATCGCGGCCAGTGACGCCATTTCGGCAAATAAACAATGCAAGGCTGCGACAAATGCCTGTGTTCCGTGTGAGCGCTAGACAAGCTCAACTCCCCCGCGCTCAATACATGAAGGTGGCCCTCTTTACCTTGTTGCGCGTTAAATGACGATACTCCACACAGGTTTCCAGAATAGAAAACGCCAGTGCGTATCGAGAAGTGTTCCATTAGTTGTGAAAGCAGATCCATGCATCCTCCGAACGATTCGCTTAGTTTTTAGTTCTTTTGTCCCTCTATAGACCGGACGAGTGGGCTAAATTATTTCAAACAAGATAACCAACACTGACAAGGAACTTGATATGTCACACATGAAATCGACCAGTCAAAAAATCACTCTAATGGCCGAGTTACTAGGCACCAGCTTTTCGTTAATGGCAGCAGACCTTGATATGAGTGTCGACAGCAATAACCTCGCAATTAAAGGCTATGATCCTGTCGCTTACTTTGCCAATGAAGGTCCAGTAAAAGGCACATCTGAGTTCACAGCGACCTATAAGAATGCGATCTATAACTTTGCGAGCAGTGAAAACAGAGATGAATTTCGAGCCAATCCAGAAGCCTATGCCCCTCAATATGGCGGTTACTGCGCGTTTGGAGTAGCCATGGGTAAGAAGTTTGAAACCGACCCTCTCGCTTGGAAGATGGAAGATGGAAGATGGGAAGTTGTATCTGAACTTAGACAAATCGGTTCAAAAACGCTGGCTGGAGAACACACAAGAGTTCATCCAAGACGCTAACAGCAACTGGACAACCATCAAAACCGTAGAAGCCTATAAGCTCTAAGCTCTCGCCTACAGCACTTATCCATTGCCCATGAATAAAACGGAAGCGACCGAACGCTTCCGTTTTCATTGTGATTTTTCCAAAAGAGGTGAACCCAAAGCGATAGGTAACACCTACCAAGCCCATTTTATTCTATACTCCTAGCAGATAAGCTTTTCTTTTTATGGAAGAATAATGACATTACCTAGGATTTTGGTACTCGGCCTCTGCGCCCTATCGACACTGAGTTATGCCAACCCATGGCAGTTCGTCAAAAGTGAAGATGGCATCATGATTGATAAAAGGCCACACCGTGAAGGCTTGGTCGAAATACGAGCGCAAATGCAAACGCCCACCACTTACTCCGGTTTTTTGTTGTTGCTTGAAGACAGCGAGAACGTGCCAAACTGGATAGATAATGTGTCGCAAAGCCGTGTGTTGATGCAGATATCTGAAGATGAAAACATCGTCTATACCCAATTCAAAGCACCTTGGCCTGCCAGAGATAGAGACATGGTGACTTACTCAAAATACAGTATCGAGGATGGGCAATTTGTCTTGTCGATAAAGGATGCGTCGAACTATTTGGCGAAAGAGTCGGGGTACATTCGAATCTATGATGTGGACGCACTTTGGACACTGCAACCGCTGACTAATGGCAATACCTACATCACCTACACCGCTTATGCGAACGCAGGTGGCATCCTACCGAATTGGTTGATGAACAAGTTATCGATAGGCAGTGCACTGAGCACGTTTAAGGGACTGAAAGAACAGTTACCAAAGTACCAAGGCCAACAGCATCCTAACCTGCCAAGTGAGTCTCGCTAACGGTAAAATTAGACAAGTAAATAGAGGAAATAAAGGTAAAGACTAAGGTCTTCTAGCGAGGTCACGAGCTAAGATAAGCGCCAAACCAAACACCTGAAGAAACAGGGCAATATTCTGATAGAAAGCCATTTTCTCATCAAGCCTTTGGATTAATTCAACTAAGGTCAGGTTATCCAAATAGTAGTCATCGATTCGAGTTCGTTGCGATTCTTGAGCACTGTTTATCAGCATCATCAGTTTCGGCAAGTTAGCCAAAGAGATATTTGGCACTTCGCTACTCACCCAACGCCTAAGTTGCCCGCGCAGTGCTTCATCAAGAACAGTGGTAGGCTGCACCGTTTCTGGTTTATCAAGGTGAATCAGAATCGCTTCGCGCTTGCGCTCTAGGGTTTCGATCGTATTCCAAGCAAGCTGTATTGAGTACACATTGCCGAATTTTCGATCGTTATATTCCGCTTTCTCAGCTTCAATTTTATCGAGCACCAAGCTCGACATGACAATCGCCATGATGTTGAGTATCAAGCCTGCGAGGACAATCGCCCAAGCAGGTGGAAGGCGCAACGCCATAATGCTTCCTAGAACATTTTATCAAAAGGTAGGTAAGCTAAGTTTAGGACAACTAAAGATACCATGCTGGCAAAGGTCAAATACATGCCTTGCTTTCTTCCCTTTAGACTGCGAGCAAGAATACTTTTTCCATGAACAATACGCCCAATAACAAAAGCAATACCAATAACATGGATCAGCCACACATTAGCACCGTTGAACTCTAGCAACGCCATCAGTATCACTGTAATCGGAATATAATCCATAGCATTACTTTGAGCGGAACGAGCCACTTGTAACGATTCAATACCACCATCTGCGTGTGCCACTTGATTCTTTCTTCTTTGCTTAATCACTTCAATGGAAAGCCATAGCATAACCAAAGTGAGCAACGCAGCATATAACGCTGTAACCATTATCATTTCCTACTGGTTAGTTTATTCGGCGGGCTACCTCATAGTATCTGTATTCATAAAATAATGAGCATTCACGCCCGCGCACGTGTAAGAGATCTCTCACAAAAAACGTAAGAGATTACAATCAAGCTTCGCAGAAAAATCCTAGATTACAAACCCAAGCCCTTGTTTTGTATGAGTCCGCACAGTTTTCTTTGGATAAACCTGCAGATTATCTGCTTGAGGTGGATTGTGAGTAAAGCCTCTGCAGTGTTTAATACACATGTCGACAGGGAGTTGGCAGGAACAGGAAAAAGCCTAACGGATTAGGTATCTTCAGGATGAAGATTTGATGGCTTAGGATGAGTTATCAGCAAGGAAGTTATGCTCTAGGATAGAGTCGCTTACCAGGATGATGAGTTTGCAAGGACACCGCTAGGACGGCGATGAATTGGATAGGTTAAAGGATTTAGCCACGTCAAGGAACGATGCAGGGAGCACCAGTTACCTATTGAAAGATAAGTAACGCGCAGTAGCAGGATGGCTACGAAAAGAATAGACCCCGTTTGGTGAAAGCCAAACGGGGTTTCCTTTTTTGTAACGTCTGAAAGCTGTTCGCAGCTAACCGTTCAAAGTCACGTTACAAAATAATGTTCATCAAGAACATTGCACCAAACGCATTCAATACCGAAATCGCGATCATCACCGGGATGTAGCGACCTTCAGTACCAATTGGTCCCATAATACGGCCCATGTATTGCACCTGAGAGCCCATCAAGTAGATAGCTGGCGCCAAGATAGCTATATGGTTACCGTTCAGAATACCTTGGTCAAACAGCGTGATAACCACGCCCACCGCGCCACCCATCGACATCCACGCACCGATCAATACCGCTGCCGCTTCGCCAGGTAAACCAAATACCGCCATAATTGGAGCAAATACACTGCCCATCAAATCCAGCGCACCCGTTATCTGCAATGCCTTGATGATCACAAACGCCATCAGAACATTCGGTACCGTAGAGGTAGTCGCAATAACCCAGCCTTTCTTAGCACCTTCAACGAAAATATCAGTAACCATTGGTTTCTTTGCTTTAACTTCGCTCATTATGCTACTTCCTCTTCCAGTTTTTGTTCTTTGTCTGATTTTGGTTTGTCTTCTTTGCCTTCAGTAATGTTGAGGTAAATACGGAACAGATTCGCGCCGACAAACTTAAAGATAAACATCACAGCGACAGCCAAACCAATTGACGATGTCACCGCTAAAGAGCCGTCCATCGCGGTTAGAGTGAACAGCACCGCACCTGAAGAGAAAAAGTTAACGATCGCCGCACCCGCCGTAAACTGGAACATGGTGAACACATCGGTTTCACGCTTAGTCAGATGTCCTTCGTCTTTCAGCTGACGTGTCATCGCTGCGCCAGCATCGGTACTTTGCAAAGAAGCGATCAGTGCCAAGCCTGAGTTACCCGGAATACCCATCAGAGGGCGAAGCAGAGGTGTCAGTAGTTTACGAGCCGCATCCAGTGCACCGTAGTGCTCAAGTACGTTGATCATACCCAGTGCAAACATCACGGTCGGAATAAGTGTCAAAGCAAAAATGAAACCGTCGCGAGCACCACTACCGCCTTTACCACGCAGTGACGTCGTTGCCGCTTGAATACCATCGGCCGTTTCACTCACATCGTAAGCGACCTTACCGAATGAACCGTTGAGCGTTGTAAAATCGAACACTCCATACCATTCATTGGACTGCATTAAGCCTGAAAAGAACACCATCGCGAACGCGAGTGCGATATAGCTGCCGATCGTGACTTTACGATCGGTTTTGGTTGGATTAGTCATAAGGACCTCTATACATCTCGTTTATGTGGAACAGAACACGTATAGATAGTGCAAACTAATGAGCGAAAGGTTAATGACCAAAATCAAATAGCGTATCGGTTTAAATAAAAGAAGCACAGCAACATATAAAACTGTGATTTGGATTTAAAAGCAGGACCATACGCTAAATAAATTAGAATATTTCACATACAAAACTAAAAAATCTTGCTTCAACAGCGCAACCAAAAACGCACACAATCGCCACACAAGTATGGCTTCTAGTGAGAAGTTTTTACCTAGTGCGATCTCTGATAATGCTGTAAGAGATCTCTTACATTGTTTTTCTGGTCAATTTTAATTCGATTATAATACAGAGACTTAAAAAGTGATTTTGCTTCCAGAACGCAACCGTTTTCCCTTAGTTGATTGAGTTTTGAGCCAAGCGCAAACAGTGAGCCATTTTATAAAGAATTTGAGCTTAATTCGAAATTTCAGCCCTCAGAGGTGCTATAGACTTCGCGCAGCCAATATAGAAGGAGAACGGTGATGACTATGGAAATGAGAACGCTTAAATATCAAGTAATGGGCAAAGGCATGTGGATCACTGCAACAGTATCTCGCGTAGTAGCGGACAAACTTGCGCTTGAATACCAATCCTATGGCTGGCCTGTTGAAGTATGTGCAGCAGAACAAACACTGACGTTTGATCTCAATGCTGCATAATGTTGGCAATTTCGAATAAGCTCTATCGGCACTGAGTCCGGTAGGGCTTTTTCTTTAGTCTTTAGTCTTTAGTCTTTAGTCTTTAACTTAAGTGTGGAAGACAGTAATTTTGAGTATGTAAGACCGTATTTCGTTCACATCACAGTCTATTCCTTTCATTATAATCTATTGAATTATTAAGATATCTATCACACTGCACATGGTTATTTAGGTCTACTCTTTTACCCGTGTTAATAACTTATTAACTTCGGAGCGTAATCCATGTTAGGTATCCAGCTTTCTGCTGTTCTCTCTTTGTTAGTCTTTTCTTCGGTAGCAGGTGCTGCCACTTCTCAGTTGGGAGAACCACTCAAGCTCACCAACTCATTCGCTGGCTACCTATCCCTGACCATTTTCGTTGTCGCCTACATCGTGGTGATGATGGAAGAGTACCTAAAGCTCCGAAAATCTAAGCCAGTGTTACTTGCAGCAGGACTGATCTGGATAATCATTGGTTTTATCTACCAAGAACACAACCTTGTTGAAGTCGCTAAGCAAGCACTCGAACACAACTTACTGGAATACGCTGAGCTGTTACTTTTCCTACTCGTCGCCATGACCTACATCAGCGCCATGGAAGAGAGAAGACTGTTTGATGCGCTGCAAGCGTGGATGGTGGGCAAAGGCTTTAATTTCCGCTCTCTGTTCTGGCTAACCGGTATTCTGGCCTTCTTTATCTCACCGATCGCCGACAACCTCACCACAGCTCTATTGATGTGCGCCGTGGTTCTGAAAGTCGCAGGATCTAACCCTAAATTCGTTAACCTAGCCTGTGTGAATATCGTGATAGCCGCTAACGCTGGCGGCGCGTTCAGCCCATTCGGTGACATCACAACGTTGATGGTGTGGCAGGCTGGTTATGTGAGCTTCAGTGAATTCATTCCCTTATTTATTCCTTCAGTGATGAATTACCTCGTCCCTGCAATGATCATGTCTTACTTTGTTCCCACAACCCAACCCGACACGGTGCATCAGCACGTTGAATTAAAACGCGGTGCAAGACGCATCGTGTTGTTGTTCATCATGACCATCGGCACTGCGGTTGCTTTCCATGCCGTACTCCACTTCCCTCCAGTAATGGGCATGATGATGGGGCTGGCGTATCTACAGTTCTTTGGTTATTTCTTGCGTAAGACCTTACCAAATTCACTGGCGAAGAAAAAAGCGGTGGCGATTGCCAACAATGATGGGGGGGCATTGAAGCGACTCGGTTCAGTCGTGCCCTTTGATGTATTTCGAAGAGTGTCCCATGCCGAATGGGACACTCTGCTGTTCTTCTACGGCGTGGTAATGTGTGTCGGTGGCTTGAGTCTACTGGGATACTTGGAGCTTGCCTCTGGCGTGATGTATAGCCAATGGGATCCAATTTGGGCCAACATCATGGTGGGGATCTTATCTGCGATTGTCGATAACATTCCGGTGATGTTTGCCGTGTTATCGATGGAACCTCAAATGTCGATGGGCAACTGGCTACTGATCACCTTAACCGCAGGTGTCGGTGGTAGCTTGTTATCTATAGGCAGTGCAGCAGGTGTGGCATTGATGGGGGCGGCGCATGGAAAATACACCTTCTTTGGACACCTGAAATGGATGCCAGTGATCATGATTGGCTATGCCGTCAGTATCGCCGCTCACCTATGGCTGAATGGCGATCTTTTCTAATTCGGAGATCTTTTCTAATTCGAACTGTCTTTCAAAGGCTTCTCAACCAGTGTCCAGACGTTACTTAATTGTATCGCTGGGCATTGGTTGCAAGTTAGCATCTCGCCCTGTTGTTGAATGCGCATCACTAGTCTAGAGTCAGTTCGACTGCTTCCAGAATTGAACTCAATGGTGATCAAGTCATCATCAACACGATAGGTTCGAGTAACGGAATTATCCGTTGTTTGATAAGTCACTTGCCCGGATTCAAAAAGTAGATAACTGTCATTATCTGCGTTCTCATACATACCTTTGAACAGAGCAAGTTGTGGTACTTCGAAGGGTCGACTAGTGTCGGTTAAACAGCCCGTCAGCAATAGTGCGCTGCTGCAGCAGAGTATAAGTGAATGATGGCTATTCATTTGGGCATCCTTGCCTAGAGAACATGGTTAAAGGATATGCAACCAAATTGGTATCTCCCAGAAAGCGTTGATTTTAATGCAAAGTCATATTTTAAGAACCACTCGCCTTCACCATTAAGTAGTACGAGATATTCAGCCAGCATCTCGACAGGCTCATGGCTAAATCGCTTGCTAGTCTTGCTCTCTTCCCTCTATCACCAATAAGTGCTGTTTACGTTCTACGCCACCTGCATAACCCGTCAGTTTGCCGTTTTTACCAATCACACGGTGACACGGCACAATCACTGAAACCGGATTTTTGCCATTCGCCAAACCCACAGCACGAACGGCTTTCGGATTGCCTATCGCATCGGCCAGTTGTGCATAGCTCCAAGTCTCTCCATAAGGAATGGTCGTCAGCGCCTGCCAAACCGACTGCTGAAATGGCGTGCCCTTGGCTGCAATCGGCACAGAAAACTGAATAGCTTCGCCCGAGAAATAGCGATTAAGCTGCTCGATAGCCAATGCAAAGATCGGAAAGCTATCATCTTGAACACCCAACGGTTCCGGCTTGGTGGTATGTGTCTCGAACCAAAGGCCGAGCAAGCCTTCATCGTTCGCCTGTAACGTCACGGTTCCCAATGGGCTCTCATAGTAAGTAAAACGGTTGTCCATGATATCTCCTAGCTTAGTATTCCGATTAAGACTGATTCCAACAGTGGAACGTGGCGTAACTACCCCAAGGCGAAACACTCTCCGTGTTGATGGCGGGGCGATGCTCAATAAACTTCTTCACCACCAAGTCACCAACCAACAGATGATTAGGTTCGCTTAACCCGCGAAGCAGTGCATATTGAATAGTCCAAGGCCCAATCCCTTTTAGCTCAATCCATTTGGAAGGATGCTCAGCTTCATTGTCGACCATGTATTCGGCAAAACGCTTTAGGGTCTCTTTGCGGCTTCCCGGCATTCTCAAGAAGCTAACATCAGCGTCCGCTATCTGTTTTGGTGTTGGGAAGCTGGCTTTCTCATGTTCATCAGAAAGCTCTTTGACCAATAAGTTAAGCTGACCAATCGCCGCGGTTACCGAAACTTGCTGTCCTAGAATCGCTCTCACGCCTGCCTCCCAAGCACTCCACACGCCAGGAATACGGATACCACTCTTAGCCACCAAGTTAGGATCGATAGTCGTAAAGAACGTCTCAACCTTGGCAATATCGACATCAAGATCAAACATACGGCGGATATTCGCAATCAAGCTTCTTAATTGGCTTATATCATCCAACTCGAATTCAATATCCAAGCGGTTATCTTTGGCTAAAGTCGCCTTGAACCAACCCTTTGACCCGTTCACATTTACCGTGCGCTTATAATAATCTTCGCCAACGCCTTCTAAGCCCTCAATCATTCTTCGTCGATAAAACCTCAACAAGTGGTTCCAATCTAAGGGTCCATGAAAACCAAGCTGAATATGATTACTCTGAGTGTCACTTGGCTTCGCTCGCCTAATTTGGCTTGGCGAAAGCTGCAGCTCTTTTTGAAAGGCATCATTAAAACGGCGCGTACTATTGAAGCCACTAGCAAAGCCGACATCAGTAATGCTCATGCTACTGGTGTGCAGCAACTGCTTGGCAAACATCAATTGACTGTACAGACTATATTGCTTGGGTGACACGCCGATGTAATTGTCGAATAAGGTTCGTAAATAACGATCTGAAATACCTAACCGCGTTGCAAGGTCGACGATAGATCCTGAATTCAGAGCGCCATTATCAATCAACTGCATCGCACGTAAGAAAGTGGTTTCGACGCCCTTCCAAGCCGGCGAAAAAGGTGCGCTGTCTGGTCGACAACGTAAACAAGGACGATATCCCGCTTTCAATGCTTGAGCTTGATGGGAAAAATATTCGACATTTTCTTCTTTGGGTGGTGTGGCTGGGCAAATCGGGCGACAAAAAATTCCTGTCGTTTTCACCGCTGTAAAAAACATCCCATCAAAGCGAGCATCTCGTGCATATCGAGCCAAATGGCACTGCTCACTGGTTAAGCTGCTGTTGTGATTGATCTTTTTCGACATGCCGTACTCTTCCCACTTACCATAGCGTTTGATCCGATACCTAAAAGTTTACCGTGAACCACCATTGTCGCTAGCCACTTTCGGAAGCGAAGGTCAGATAAATCACAAAAAAGAGTTTTAATTTTATTCAATTCGACTAAATTTAACCTAGAGAAGGCATTCTTCTCACAACGTCAACGATCGGTACTTAGCACGCCAAGATGCAGAGACCTATCGAATATAAAAAGGAAAAGGCTATGGTTCTACACACATGTCGTATTGTTTTATCAAATCAACAGGTTCTCACCAGTCAATCAGTCGAGCAGTCTCTAAGCTTTCTTGAAGACAAAGCGGACAACGGGATTTCTATGATCGAGATTGACGCAACGGATGGCAATCAAATCCATTCGTACATGTCACACTCTCTTGAAGAGTCTATTGAGAATCTAATGAACCTATAGGGCTTTTAATAAAGGCTACACATACCAGGCTTAAACGATATTTATGGAATTAGAAACGATCTCTAGTTCCGAAAAGAAGTACATTTCTGGTTTAAAACAAAAATGGCTCCCAACTATACAATTAGTTGGGAGCCATTTTTTATTGAATCTAATCAGCAAAGCCACTGCTTACCGCGAATGCCGTTACTCAGGTGCTTGTTCAGCGGCTTGCTGCAATGTGTAAGCCGTCGATGGGTCAATCTCATTAACCAACTTCTCAACCTGCATGATCGCATCAACCGAGGTACTGCTTTTACGGTAGCTCAGATAAATTGGGAGATACCAGTCTTCAACCCCTTTCACCTTGTGCAGCTGACCCGAATCGATAAAAGGTTCGACTAGAGACACCGGAAGATACGCACTGCCGCCTTTCTCTAAAATGAAATCGAGGGCGATACGGGCTGTAGAGGTACGTAGGTACGGTGCTGGCACTTTAGGGTGACGTTCTGCGTGTTCAGAACCAAAGCGCGTTCCCCAATCCACATAAACATACTTATGTTGAAATACAGATTCCAGATCATCTTGCTGCGTTGATACCAACACCAAAACCAAGTCAGCGACTTTTTTACAGTTCAGCTCTTCTGCTTTGATCTGATCGAACGCGAAAGCCATATCTAAGGTTCGTTCTAACAAATTACGGTTCAGTTGCTCGCGCCCCATCACCTCTGCCATAAAGCCGTAACCACCAAAAGAGTCGGTTACCACACTTAAACAGTTTTGCAGATACGCATCCCAAATATTCGGCGTGCCGCCCAGCGTTAACTGCAAGGCTTTACCACTCTCTAACGACAGCTCAAATTTGGCTTGTTGTAGGGTGGACACCATCACTTCGGCATAACCAATCAAACGTTCACCGGAAGATGTGAGTTTGATGTTATTGCGGTCACGAATGAAGAGCTGAGTATCAAAATAGCCTTCAAGCTGTTTGATCCGCGCACTCACCGCCGCTTGTGTTAAATACAAGTTTTCAGCTGCACGCCCAAAATGGCGCACCCTTGCAACCTCAAGAAAGGTTCTAAATACTTTCACATCCATCAAATACATCTCTGTAATAAATCTGCTAACTAGCCGATCTAGGATTGTTTATCGTAAAGGCAAAAACATTTTGTTTCCTATTTTAGCCTTTTAACAATATTTTCGCGTGAGCAATAAACACTAATTTCTATCTAACCACATTACTGAGGCTGATATGTCTGAGACCGAATTCCGACACGGAAAAAAACGTTTTTATGACACCATTAAATTCCCGAGAGGGTTCGCTAAGTCGGGTGATTTTACTCTTTCAGAAGAGGAAATCCTAACCTTGTTTGGTGACACTATGCTTGCACTTGAAACTGGTGAACTAGCACCAATCAATGCAGAAGAAAAACACTTCATTAAAGTGTTGTCTCACCCTCATAAGGCAAAGTCCAAGTTAGAGCGTGTTTGGTTGAAGTACATTCAACTGGCTCGTGGACGCCGTCGCTTTCACACCCTAAACGGCTGCAAACGCGGCGACGTATCTAGGGAAGAATACGAAAGTGAGTTAGTGTTAGAAGATTAGTAAAATCGCTCAAAGTGATACCTCATCACTTTGGGCTTTTTTTTTGCCTTCAAACACACATCTTCTTTGTAATTGGTAAGTTTAGCCAACCTATCCATTTTTACCAATATTTATATACAATTCATAGCGATAGCGTGACTAAAACACAGCTCTCGTTCAATCTTATGGGTATTCATCCCACTGAGATTCATCGTTCTTCATCCTGCCCCTGTCTTTTATCACGATAGCGCTCCATTGCCATCATTATTTTTCTAGTTTCAACTATACGCTCAACGCTTGTTTATACTCGAAACACGTTAATGCACCAAAATTCGTCAATGGTTCGAGCGATGTCATTATTGCAATAATCGTATCAAGGCATAGAAACACACCAACCCTTTCAGGTGCTGAATTAGATCAACATTGCTGTATATGACAAACGTATTAATCTTGTTTAACGCCACCAAATATCCATACAATAATTGTGCAATTTTGAGAGTTCCAGTCACAGTTACGACGAAAAAAGCAAAAACTTGACCTAAAACAATAGCGGAACCGGATAACTTATTTTATAATGCGAATTAATGTTTCAGAACACTATAAAATTTTATTTCTAGGGGCAAAATCAATGAGACTTATTCCATTAAGCAACAAAGCTAAAGTAGGTAAATGGGCTGCTCGTCATATCGCAGATTCAATCAACAAGTTCGCTCCAACGGCTGAGCGTCCATTTGTACTAGGTCTTCCTACTGGTAGCACACCTCTAACTACTTACGCTGAGCTAATTGAACTTTACAAAGCTGGCGAAGTTAGCTTCAAGCACGTTGTAACATTCAACATGGATGAGTACGTTGGCATCGACCCTAACCACCCAGAGTCTTACCGCACATTCATGCACGAGAACTTCTTCAACCACGTTGATATCCAAGCAGAAAACATCAACCTGCTAGACGGCAAAGCTGAAGATATCGATGCTCACTGTGCAGCATACGAAGAGAAAATCCGTTCATACGGCAAAATCAACCTGTTCATGGGCGGCGTAGGCATCGACGGTCACATCGCATTCAACGAACCAGGTTCTTCTCTATCTTCACGCACTCGTATCAAAACGTTGACTGAAGACACTCGTATCGCGAACTCTCGTTTCTTCGATGGCGACATCAACCAAGTTCCTAAATACGCACTAACTATCGGTGTTGCGACTCTTCTAGATGCAGAAGAAGTGATGATCCTTTCTCTAGGCCACAACAAAGCTCAAGCGCTTCAAATGGCTATCGAAGGTTCTGTAAACCACATGTGGACTGTTACAGCTCTACAGATGCACCGTAAAGCTATCATCGTTGCTGATGAGCCAGCTCAACAAGAGCTAAAAGTTAAGACTCTACGCTACTTCCAAGAGCTAGAAGCTGAGAACATCCAAGACCTATAATTCCTATAGTCTTGAATAGCAGGGCGTTTTTATAAAGAGAGCGTCTTGAATAGAAAAAGCCACTGAATGTGGCTTTTTTTTGTGCCTGCTGCTTTTGTATTTAATGGGAAGATATTTCGGATATTTTTTAGAAGCACAAAAACAACAAAGCGATTTCTCCAACGAGAGAAACCGCCATCATTTTAATCTTTGTATTGAAACGAACCAACAACTACAAGATATGTAGGGTGTGAAACAAGATAAGCAGGGCTGCAAACTAGAGCTAAGAGCTCAGCGCGTTATCTCGGCACAAGGTAGTGATAATGTCAGTGATAGCTAATACGATCGTCGACTTCACCTTTTGATTATGTCGCCCCAAGAACATTTCAAGCATTGGGCCAGACATCGTTTCCACCATCTCCGCGTCATATTCGATAGGCATAATACGCTGAATCGCGTGCACCTTGTTGAGCTCAAATATCACATCAACTTCTGTGAAGCTGGTGTCTTCACCCTGTATTTTCGCCCACTCTTTCAAGGTAACGAAAACCTCGAGATCGTCGTAGAGTTCTTTACTGATCACGCCAAGCCCGAGTAGCAACTTAGCACGAATCATGATCTCGCCTAACGGCCCACCACTGTTGAGAAGTGGCTCGACAACGAACTTAATTGCAGTGTCGTCTTTCTTAAAGATGTTTTTTAATACGGCATCTACCGTGTCGTCCAATGCATCATAAGCAGCCATTAGGCAGGCGCCAGCACTCTCAGCTTCCGAAAGGGCTTCGAGTAATTCAGTTTCATGGCTTGTTTGTATTGGCATAACGGCTCGACAATAAGAAAGTGCCACTGGTGTGGCACTTTGATGGTTTATCATTTCAATGCTAGATAAGCTTCTTCCGCTAGTTTAACAACTTCTGAGTCACTATTCAGCTCAGAATAATGCGCTAATGTCTCAGCAAAGCCTTTTTCTGCGAACATTGCTTGAAGTTCAACCGCTTGAGGGTCGTCTTCGTTCTTGTAATGGAACGCAGCAGCGATTGCTTTTACTAGGTGAGCATTTGGTAGGCCGTACTCTAATGTACCGTTTAGAGGCTTAACTAGGCGGTCTTGCGGGCTCAGTTTACGAATTGGCTGACGACCAACGCGGTCTACTTCATCACGTAGGAACGGGTTAGCAAAACGACCTAGAATCTTCTGGATGTAGGCAGCGTGAGCATCTGGATCAAAGCCGTAACGCTTAATCAGAACTGCACCACTCTCTTCCATCGTTGCCGTTACTTCAGCACGGATTACGTCATCTTCGATAGAGTCTTTGATTGTCTCGTGACCTGCAAGGACACCAAGGTATGCCGTTACCAAGTGACCTGTGTTTAGCGTAAACAGTTTACGCTCAACGAAAGCCATTAGGTTATCAGTGCATTCCATTCCTGGGATGTTTGGAATCTCACCTTTGAATTGTGTTTGATCTACGATCCACTCGCTGAACGTTTCAACCGTTACCGCTAGAGGATCTGTTTCGCCCGCTTCTGCCGGTGGAACAATACGGTCAACCGCAGAATCAACAAAGCCAATGTGCTCTTCAGTGAACGCTTTCATTTCATCAGAAAGGTGCTCTAACACGGCTGCTTTTAATTGGCTAGTACCGCGAACCATGTTCTCTGCCGCGATGATGTTCATTGGTGCAGTGTTGTTTGCTGCTGCACGCTTTTCAATGCCTTGAGCGATAGACTTAGAGATGATTTTAAGAACCGTAGGGCCCACTGCAGTCGTCACAAGATCAGACTCAGCAATGCAATCTACTACTGCGCTTGTCGCTGAGTTTACTGCTGTCACGTTCTTAACAACTTCGACAACACACTCTTCGCCAACAATCTTAACTGGGTATTCTTGGCGTTCAATTAACGCATTTACAACCGTTTCATTTACGTCAGCAAACGTAACCTTCATACCAGCATCAGAAAGAAGCTTACCAATGAAACCACGACCGATATTACCTGCACCAAAATGTAACGCTTTCATAATTTTGACCTTATAAATATTTGAATCTAGATAGCTAACTGCTCAACAACATGCCTTGACGATGTGCCCTAGGCATTAAGCAGTAAGCTATTCAGACTGAATCTTGTTAGAAAGATTAAGACCGAAAATGAGGCCAGTAGGGGGATACCGGCCTCCTTCACTCAGGAGCTTGACTAGAGCTTTTTAGTTTCCGTTGAGAATACGTAGAACATCAGCAGGGTTTGTTGTGTTCTGTAGGCATTCCACAGCTTCTTCATCATCGAGTGAATTGGTAATCGCCATCAGCACCATGTTGTGCTCATCGCCTTGTGCGGCAATACCGATAACCATCTTCGCGATATCATCTTCATCTTCGCCCCACTGAATACCTTCAGGGTACTGACAGAAAACGATGCCGGTTTTTTGTACGTACTGTTTCGCTTCGATTGTGCCGTGTGGTACTGCGATAGACTCACCTAGGTAAGTAGACACAAGCTCTTCACGAGCAAACATGCCATCTACGTATTCTGGTGATACGTTGCCAAGTTTTACTAATTGTTCGCCAGCAAACTTGATTGCGTCTTCTTTTTGAGTCGCTTTAAGGCCAAGGAAGATGCTGTCGTCAGTGAGTGCAAGCTTGTTGCCTTCTTGCGCTGGAGCTGCTGCAGGAGCCGGAGCTTCTACTTTCGCTTCACCACTTTGAGCATCGACAAGCTCGGCAACTAGTTGGTCGTATACGCCGCCGTCTAGGAAGTTGCTTAGAGACATATGCATCGCACCTGGCACAGTGCTACGAGCACGGTCTGTTAGGTCTTTATGCGTAATAACGATTTGCGAATCAGCCGGTAGGTTGTTGATTGCGTAGTTGGTTACTTCAATGTCTAGGCCAGCTGTTGCTACTTTCTTACGTAGTAGACCTGCACCCATTGCACTTGAACCCATACCCGCATCACACGCTACATAAACTGCTTTTACATCCGCTAGGTTTACGTTTGCTTCTGCTGCTGCACCTTTAGAAGACGCTTTCATGTCTTTCATTTGTGCAGAAGCTTTTTCTAGAGAGTCTTCGTCGTCATCTTGAGCTGAAGTTTTAAGCAGAATTGAAGCCACTAAGAAAGATACTGCTGTTGCTGCGATAACTGACAATACAACACCGATGTAAGAGCCTTTTGGCGTCATCAGTAAGACTGCGAAGATAGAGCCTGGTGATGCTGGAGAGATAAGGCCAGAATCGAACATTACGTTAGTGAATACACCCGCCATACCACCTGCGATTACCGCAAGAATTAGACGTGGGTTCATTAGAACGTAAGGGAAGTAAATTTCGTGGATACCACCTAGGAAGTGGATGATAGATGCACCAGCAGCAGATTGCTTCGCGCTACCTTTACCAAACACCATGTAAGCAAGTAGAAGACCAAAACCAGGACCTGGGTTTGCTTCGATTAGGAAGAAGATAGAGCGACCCATCTCTTCAGATTGCTGGATACCTAGTGGAGAGAAGATACCGTGGTTGATTGCGTTATTTAGGAATAGAATTTTCGCAGGTTCAACAAAAATAGATGCTAGAGGTAGTGCACCCGCTTCTACCATTGCGTTTACGCCAGCCGCAAGTCCGCCAGACAGAATCTTAACCGCAGGACCAATCACGATGAACGCGATGATCGCACAGATCATGCCGATGATACCCGCAGAGAAGTTGTTCACTAGCATTTCGAAACCACTCTTCACTTTACCGTGAACAGCTTCATCGAATTTCTTAATTGCGATACCACCTAGTGGACCTACAATCATTGCACCCATGAACATTGGGATATCAGTACCAACGATAACACCCATTGTTGTGATAGCGCCCACTACCGCACCGCGGTCACCACCAACCATTTTACCACCGGTGTAACCAATCAATAGTGGCAGTAGGTATGTAATCATAGGACCAACCATTGATGCTAACGTTTCGTTAGGCCACCAACCCGTTGGGATGAATAGTGCAGTAATGAAACCCCACGCAATAAATGCGCCGATGTTTGGCATTACCATATTGGATAAGAAACGACCAAAGTTTTGAACCTTAATCTTTGCTTCTGGTGATAACATAGGTAGAACCCCGTAATGTATTGGTTGGTCAAATGACCGAAAGTGTGTACTCAAAAGTCGATTAAAATGTATCACAACATTTCCAAAATGCACCTTAGCCCAACTTTCGTGATAGCCATCACACACGAAAAACACTTTCGGGTTAACAAGCACACCTTAGATCACAAAAACACCATGAATTTAAATTACAAAGCCAAATTAATGAGAATAGATATCATCAACACACGATCTAGATCACATTTTATTTTGTAATACTTAAAAATAAATAGTGATTAAAGTCACATTTAATAAAATACAGCATCTAAGATCTATATAAACCGTATAAAAGAACATCGTGTCACGTATATAAAATATGCACCCAGATGAGCAAAATAGCGATACCTGTAATTTAATTACAGGTTGAGCTACATTTTGCTAAACATACAAAACGAGACCTAACGCTCTACTAAAAACATAGACCACTGAACTGCAGTTAGCATTGATAGATGTGATATGGTATTTACCAACGCTATCGCATCATATATATATCCAACACCCATCAGCTGATCACTCCGCTATTTGAGAAAAGACTATGTCAGACAAAATTTCCACATCCGCACTCGCTAAACAAAAAGGCATAGAAGCTAAAGCTTTATTTAGCGATCTAAAAACAGCGGGCTATATAGTGCGTTCACAAGAGCGTTGGATTCTCACAGAACGGGGAGAAAGCTTTGGTGGGGAATATGTCGAACACAAGAAGTTTGGTGTCTTTATTGTCTGGCCAGAGAAACTGCTTATCGATTTGGACTCATTCTCAGGAAAAACACTCACCGCCACCCAGCTTGGCAGTGCCTTTCAACTCAGCGCAAAGAAAATCAACTTACTGCTCAACGAGCTTGGTTGGATAACAAAAGAAGAAGACGGTTGGCATGTCACCTCTACAGGCTTAAAAGCCGGAGGTGAACAAAGAGAAGACAAAGCGACTCAAAACTTATTCGTGGTATGGCACGACTCATTGGTTCGCAATAAACGTTTAAAGCAGTCTGTTGTTGAATTCCTAGGGCATGATGCTGAAAGCCACTCGACCGATGTGTCATTCTCCAGTTTTCGTCAGAAATTTGAGGCGAAGCACCGAAGCTTAGACGGGCATTATGTTCGATCAAAGGGAGAGCTGATCATTGATAACTGGCTTTATATGGCAGGAGTGGTCCATGCGTACGAGCGTCCGCTTCCGATATCAAAAGAAGTGATCAGCGATTTTTATCTACCAAGTGGCAAAGTATACATCCAGTTCTGGGGAACTGATTCTGCGCCAATCGCCGAAAATAAACGTGAAGCTACGAGAAAAATCTATGAAGAGCATGGTTTTGGTTTAATCGAAATCACGCCAGAAGATATCCCCAACCTAGACAGCGTACTTCCGCCATTATTGCGCCAATATGGTATCAAAGCGTACTAAGCTACTGAATCTAGAGATTCCACCTCCATTAAGATCACACTTATTGAATTATTATGGACATTATTAACCATAGTGATTTGATATGTTCGCTATTTTTCCCGAGTCATTCTTCTATTATCTTACACCCATCGACTTGAGCTACCGCAGATACTCGATTTATTGGGGCATGTTCGATAACTATTTAGACGTTCAATCTATTGAGATTCGTTTAAATTGGTTATCCGTTTATTGTTGACGTAACTGAACATAAAACCCTACAACATTTATTATTGATAGATATTAGGATTCAACATGACTCATCCAATCATTACTGATCTAAACACTCGTTACACAGCTAAAAAATACGATGCAGAAAAGCGCATCTCTGCGGAAGACATGGAAGTAATCAAAGAAGCACTTCGCTTGTCAGCTTCTTCTATCAACTCTCAGCCTTGGAAATTCATCATCATTGAGAGTGACGCAGCAAAACAACGCTTCCACAATACTTTCGAAAACATGTTCCAGTTTAACCAACCACATGCGAAAGAAGCGTCACACACGATCCTGTTTGCTCACGATCCTAAGTACACTAAAGAGAAATTCGCGAAGCGTGCTGATACAGAAGTAAGCTCTGGTCACTTACCAGCTGAAATGTACGAGCAATTCTTAGGTGCTTACGCATTCGCAGAAATGAACACAGACGAAACAGGTTTCAACGGTAACTGGACTAAGTCTCAAGTTTACATCGCACTAGGTAACACACTGCACACACTAGCTCGTCTAGGTATCGCTTCAACACCTATGGAAGGTGTAGATGCAGCTATGATCAGCGAAGAGTTTGCTGACGAACTAGAAGGTCACGTTGTTGATGTAGCGCTAGCTATCGGCTACCACAAAGACGGCGAAGACTACAACTACGGCAAACCAAAAGCGCGCCTAGCTCTTGATGAAGTCGTTACAACACTTTAGGGCGTGTTGACCTTTCGTGGTTAAATTTTGTTCGGATGGGGACGCCTAGTCAAAAGCGTTTTAATCGCGGTGAGGGAGAAGTAGCCTAGTCATTCTAAGCAAACCTCCCTCAACAAAGAGTAAAACGCTTTTTGCGGGGGCGCCCAGCT
Source organism: Vibrio sp. AIC-3 (assembly GCF_013114515.1). Classification (NCBI taxonomy): domain Bacteria; kingdom Pseudomonadati; phylum Pseudomonadota; class Gammaproteobacteria; order Vibrionales; family Vibrionaceae; genus Vibrio; species Vibrio sp. AIC-3. The sequence continues at coordinate 24,869 of NZ_VTXG01000009.1, forward strand.
CGAACCCTTCGGGCAGCGTTTGCTGGTCATTTCTACTGCGTTATCGGCTTCTCATGTAGGCTAGCTACACATCGATGCCTCTGCCTTGTATAAATACCCTGCAACTCACTGCAAAAATCAGCTCGAAAGATCAACACGCACTAGTTATTGATGTGACAGAGCCCTAACCGCAGGGGTATCAGGCAAGAAAACCTCGATAAACAAGAACAAAAAAAGCCAGTCAACAGACTGGCTTTCTTGTGTTCATCTTAGTGCTATGAGCTCATCGCGTTTAAACAAAGGCGAACATTAACCGATAAACGAGATGTAACCTTGAAGGATAATCAGGTTAACGATATCGATAAAGAAGGCACCAACAATTGGCACCACCATGAACGCCTGTGGTGAAGGACCAAAACGGTTCACCAAAGAGCCCATGTTCATTACCGCTGTTGGTGTTGCACCTAGGCCGAAACCACAGTGACCACCCGCCATAACCGCTGCGTCGTAATTAGAACCCATTACTTTGAACGTCACAAAGTAAGAGAAGATACCTAACACAACCGCCTGAACCGCAAGGATAACCAAGAACGGAATCGCAAGGTCAAATATGTTCCAAAGCTTAAGGCTCATTAGCGCCATTGCTAGGAACAGTGATAATGACACCGTACCAAGAATATCGACCGTTTCGCTGTCAGTCTTATGCAGCTTAGTCACTTCAAACACGTTAGTGATGAACACACCGATAAACAACGCGTAAACGAAGTCAGGAATCATCAACCAAGAAATTTCAAAAGTCGCCACCCACTGCTCTAGGTACTTCGCACCCGTGATACAGATAAGAAGGATGAACAACACTTCAATCACCTTCTTCGCCGTCACTTTGTCTTCTTCATACTCGTTGTAAGTAACAAGTTCAGGGAAGCGTTCATGTGTTTGCGTGCCAGTGCCGTACTCAGATTCAAGCTGGTTTTTATCAATCAGCTTTTGCGCCACTGGGCTACCGATAATACCACCGATGATCAAACCAAAGGTCGCTGAAGCCATCGCGATTTCTAGCGTATTTGCAATGCCAAACGTGTCTGCAAAAGTTTGAGACCAAGCCGCGCCTGTGCCGTGACCGCCCGAAAGGGTGATAGAGCCAGCAATCAAACCCATCAAGGGTTCAAGGCCTAGTGCCGTAGCTAAGGTTACGCCTACACCGTTTTGGATAATGATGTAAACCGACGCTACCCCTAAGAATAGGAATACCTTAGCACCACCTTTTATCAGCTGCGTGTAGTTCGCCGCAAGACCGACCGTTGCAAAGAACATCAACATAAACGTGTTCTGCAGGGGCAAGGAAAACTCAAGATCAAGGCCGTTAAAGTGCAGGGCTGTAATAGCAAAAGCGACAATCAAGCCGCCGACAATGGGCTCTGGAATGTTGTACTTTTTGAGAATCGGAAGCTTTGCATTGACGAAATGACCTAGAAACAAAACACTAATCGCGATTAGGAAGGATTCTAGTGGTCCAATTGAAATTAATTGATTCATATAACCTCTATTTTTTTACGTTCTCATCTTCCCTAATGAGTCTAGTTTTATCTGTAATTATTTGTGCTGCTCTACCTATATTTATACAAACTGGAGAGAAAGTGTGGATTCGAAAAGCGAACACATTACTGCGATCGCTTAGTACCATGTTAGTAGCACGTTAACTTTTATAGGAGATAAAAGGATTTGTGACAACAATCACCTCCTAAAAGTTGAAAACGGCGTGAGTATCTATGCCGCTGACTCTGCTTTCTTAATACCTAAAAAAGCAAAAAGGAGCTATTTCTAGCTCCTCTTTCATCACCATCGCTGGTAATTAGAATTTTTTCGGTGCGTAACCAGTCATAACCTCAATGCGAAGTTCTTTACCGATCTTCGTCATTGGGTGAACAATTACGAGTCCTTTAACAGACTTTTTAAGTTTACCCATATCCGCTTGCTCAGCCTTAGTGATCTCACGGCTAAATGGCATATCAACCAGAGACTTACGCTCTTGGTTCACATCATAGCTTTCTTTGTGTTTAAGCTGGGCAATTTTCTTAGTTAGCTTCTTAATCTCTTCCTCGAACTGACGAACAACAGGACGATCATTACGAGTTTTAGCAGCATCTAACTTGTGGCGACACTTGTCTAGACGGTTGTTAATTTGTTGAAGTTCGTTTTTAACACTCATAATAATTTCCTAAGATTAAACAAGCCAATTCGGATTGGGGCGCGGAGTATAGCACAAGGGTTGTGTTGAACCGAAATTTATCTGTTAATTACCAATAGAAACGAATCACATCGACACCGCTCATTCAGCTTACTTATTCTTTGTGGCGAATCTCTAAGCGGATTATTCATTGATAGGATAGCGCCTACTTCAAAAATTGCAGTCCTCGATGCATCAAAATTCCGTCTAAACTTATACTCTAACGCAATAACTAAATAAGGGTACACAGCTTGGAGTTGTTACCCCCAGCACGACTCTGAATCGCAACGTAATCACAAGGATAGCCGATGACATTATTGAAACGAACATTGACCTGCAGCCTAGCCCTGAGTGCAATGTTTGCCACAACTTATGCATCTAGTGAACAAGCCACCCAAAGTAACCTAATCGTCGAGTACTCTACACCGCAAAATACCGAAGAAGAGCAGCTCAAACGAGAGATTCAAAGCAGTGGCGTTAATGACACCGTGGTCGACCTATCAAACCAACTCTTCATGTTTGAGAAGCCATTAACCATTCAATATGGCGGGGAAGAAGGACCACTCTACGATCCACAAACCCATCAAGTACTGATCCCTTACAGTTTTTACGCTGAGTCACTCAATTACTTTGAGAAGAACCAATACGAAAAAGAGTATGGGAAATCTGCGCAAACCGGCGCTATTGATACCTTGCTGCACACCCTGCTACACGAGACTGGGCATGCGTATATCGAAGATCAGAACATTGCCATATTGGGTAAAGAAGAAGATGCGGTTGATAACCTAGCAACCGTGCTACTGCTTAACTACGTAGAGCATGGGGCCGACGCTGCTATCAGCGCTGCAGACATGTTCGCTTTCGAGTCAGAAGACCGCCCAGAGTATTACGACTTGGGGGAATACATCGACGAGCACAGTTTCGACCTGCAGCGTTACTTCTCCACGTTATGCTTGGTGTATGGCAGCGATCCCGATGCCTATAAGAACTTGCTCGATGAAGTGGAAAACGACTATTTGAAAGACAGAAAAGAGTTCTGCGTTGAGCACTTTGACGTGATCAATGAAAATTGGCATCAGTATTTAAAAAAGAGTGACGATGCTTAGATGCTTAAAGGTTAGTGTCGAGAACTAGGAAAACGGCTTTGGCATCAAATTCCAAAGCCGTCACTCGATAGATTGGCTTAAGTCTTACGTGTTAAGAGTTAAGAGTTAAGAGTTAAGAGTTAAGAGTTAAGAGTTAAGAGCTTAAACCCTAGACGTTCACTTTGTACTTCAGATCTTGTGCTTCATCGCCCGTCATCCCTCGAAAACCCCAACAATGTGAAGGCTGCTCTTTAATGGTGATTTCAATATCAATCGGAGAGATAGAGAGCTGCTTTTCAATCTCAGAAAAGATCTTCTTGATTAGACGCTTTTTGGTGTTTACCGCTCGACCTTCCATCATGTTGATCTCAATGACGGTATAGGCTTCTGTTCTTCCTTCTGGGTAAAAGAAGTCATCCCGTTCCAATGGCACAAATCGATGTGCTCGCTTGTCATCGGGTAAACCCATTTCACTGTTCAAGCACTGCTGCAACACATTAGAGAGCTGCAACTTAATTGGATTTAAGCACTCTTTGATACCATAAATAACAATCATGACCATTCCTTTGATGCGATGTTAGGTATAGAAGAACGTCAGATATAAGCATCGTCTGGCGACTACCCATTCGCTTACTATTTGTACATATATTACATAATGACGCGTATGAAAAAAGGTAAAAACAGTGAATTTATGAACAGGTGCAACAAAATACCTATCCCTTTACGAACATAAGCCGAAGCGAATTGATCGAACACCACCCTCCCCGCGTATATCTTCTCAAATCACATTTGAACTAAGGAGTACTATGTGCCGAATTCACCTAGGAAGACCACGCGGACAGACGCCGAACCAGAAACACCCGTAGAGTCTTCTCTGGAGCTCGCTGTGTTTCCCCTCCCCATCTTCCTTTTACCGGGAGGCAGACAAAGACTGCGCATTTTTGAGCCAAAGTATCTCGCGATGGTCGCTCACGCAGCGCAGGGCGATGGTTTCATTATCGCCACTCAAGACAAATCTAACTCTGATCATCTCAGCTCTTGGGGAACAAAGGTGACCATCGTCGACTTCAATATGTCGGACGACCAGATATTAGAAATTGATGTCGAAGGCGAAAAGTTGGTGCAATTGCATGGGTCGTTTCGAGACGATGATGACCTGATTAAAAGTAAGTTCAGCTTGTTGCCTCACTGGCCTACCGATGAATATAAAGTGCCTAACGTGTTTACCGCTTTTTTGGTTCAGTTGTTTCGCGACCACGATTCGATAAGAACACTCTATCCCACTCCTGATTTTGAGAGCCCACAATGGATCTGTGCGCGATTGCTCGAAATGATGCCTATCCCACTGGAAAAGAAAACAGAATTTACTGAGCCAGCCAGTTTTCCGTCTCTAGTTCCTTTTTTGAATCAAATCATTACGGGGCAATAAGCACTTTTCTTCACTATAATTTTGTATAGTAGAAATTAATTTAAATTAAAGTGATCCCGACTTTCTCCTTTCACGTAGTGCCCATCAAATTCGCATGATGGTTAGTTACTATGCAAGTGGAAAGCAGAAGTTCAGGGAACGGCAAGGAGCATGTCATTATTCCCGATAACAAAGTACCTACAGACAACAAAGTACCGACAGAGCTCTCGAGCTGGCTGGTGTTGGTTGGTACAGACCGAGACAAGCAGGCGTTCACCTGTTTGTTCAAGTTCTTCGCTCCTAAGATCAAGCGTTTTGGTATCAGTAAGTTGGGTGGCGAAGCTGCTGCAAACGAGCTAGTTCAAGACACGATGACTAATGTTTGGAAGAAAGCACATCTCTACAATGTAGATAAAGGCGCTGCGACCACTTGGGTCTACACGGTAATGCGTAATGCAGCATTCGACATGTTGCGCAAAGTGAAAGCGAAAGCCGAACAAACGATAGCCGACGATATCTGGCCAATCGATGCGATGGTAGCCGAGTCTCAAAGCGAAGATTTGCCATTCGGTGACCATTTGATGAGCCGACACGTAATGACTCAAATAGAAAAGTTGCCTCTCGCTCAGAAAACCATCGTCAAAGGCGTTTACTTTCAAGAGCTCTCTCAAGAGCAACTCGCTCAGCAACTTGGCGTCCCACTTGGAACAGTGAAATCACGTCTGAGACTCGCTTTAGCCAAATTAAAAGTTCACATGGGGGAACAAGACCATGATTAAACATCACCCAAACGCGGCAATCTTGAAAGACTTCGTCGATGGCACGTTGGCTGATTCAGTTTCTTTGATTGTTTCTAGCCATGTAGAGCTGTGTGAACACTGCCAACAACAAGTCAAGCAGCTTACAGCTGTAGCAGCGAATAATGCTTTTGACGCAGAGCCAGTATTCTCAAATGAAGATCTAGACAGCTTCTCAATGGACGACATGGACTTTGATTTTGACGCGATAGAGCAAATCACAGCTGATACTTCTCAGTCTGTTGAAGTGACTCCAGAGGTTCAGAAAGTAACTGTTGCTGACACGACATTCACAATCCCTCGCGCTCTAAACTCAGTAGCGAGAAAGGACTGGATGAACCTAGGCAAAATTTCACGAGCAAGACTCGATTTTGCTGACGAAGCACACCACACCAGCTTGTTGCACATCGACAAAGATGGACAAGTGCCTTGCCACACCCACAAAGGCTTCGAGATCACGCTTCTTCTAGAGGGCAGTTTCGAAGACGAAATGGGCGTTTACAACAAAGGTGACTTCATCTGGTTGGATGGCAATCACACTCATCAACCGGCAACAAAAGAAGGTTGTGTCTGTTTAACCGTTTCAAGTGATGCGCTTTACTTCACAAAAGGTGTGAGCCAACTATTCAATCCACTTGGAAAATATATCTATTAACCCAGTTGCAGGCTATAAATATACAGGATGGCATAAAGCTATCCTGTATATCGTCAATACATCTGAATAAAAACAACTACGGTGTCAAAGTAAAAACACACCCAGCTCTGTAAATACGATTAGCAATGTTGAACTATAAGAAAAAGCTCAGAGCAAGAGCAAAGGAGTTGGCCAATGGAAAAGAAAATCAAAATCGGTATCAGTGCATGTGTTGCTGGACACAAAGTACGTTTCGACACAGGTCATAAACGCTCTCGTTTTTGTACAGACGACCTAGCAGACTACGTGGAATTGGAACCTGTTTGCCCAGAGATGGCTGTTGGTCTTCCAACCCCTCGTCCAACCATTCGTCAAACAAGAATGCTAGATGACATCATCCATGTTTCTCGCCCTGATGGCTCAGGTGATGTGACCAACGAACTGATCGAGTTCGGTCAAAACTACTCAAAGAAAAACCAACACATTGCTGGCTTTATTGTGTGTCAAAAAAGCCCAACCTGCGGCATGGAGCGCGTGAAGGTGTACCACCACCATGGTCGCGGCTCTGAATCGACAGGCATAGGCATGTTCACCCAACAAATTATGGACGGCAACCCGTTACTTCCCGTTGAAGAAAACGGCCGCCTTAACGATCCCATTTTGCGTGAAAACTTCATGACTCGAGTGTTCACTTACCAAAAATGGCTCGATCTTGTGGATGAAGGTGTGACCAAGCACAAACTGATTCAGTTCCACAGCGCCCACAAATATCTAGTCATGTGTCACCACGTTGAGGGTTACAAAAGCTTAGGCAAACTGCTAGCGGGTAATGATTTAGATATCGACGAACTAGCGGCTCAATACATCGAAGGCTTGATGACGGCGTTGTCTAATCACGCGAATCGAGGCAGTCACGCCAATACGCTGCATCATTTGCAGGGTTACTTTAAAAAACAACTGAGTAGCGCTCACAAGCAAGAGCTGACCAACCAGATCGCATCATTCAGAGAGGGCGTTGTTCCACTGCTAGTGCCACTGACACTGATCAATCACTACCTGATGGAATACCCGAACGAATACCTAGAATCACAGGTTTACCTAAACCCGCACCCTCAAGAACTTAAACTGAGATACGGATATTGAGCGACATACTATGGATACGACGAGACCTGCGGATTCACGATAACCCAGCGCTCGTCGCGGCAGTTGAAAACGGCGTAACGACCGCCGTTTTCATTTCAACGCCTCAAACGTGGCGGCAACACCACCTTGCGCCGATCAAAGCTGATTTCATCTATCGTCATCTAAAACAACTCGATTCCCAGCTCGCTGAATTCGGGATAACGTTGCTTCACCTGAAAGCTAGCGACTTTGACGACCAATCCAAACAGCTCATCGATTTGTGCCAGCAGCTTGATGCCAAGTGCGTCTACGCTAACTCTGAACCAGAGGTCGATGAACAAGCTCGCGATAAAAAGCTGATTTCAAGCGGCCTAAACCTGAAGATCAGCGATTGTGACGTTATGCTGCCACTCGGTAGCGTTCTCAACAAACAAGGCGAGATGTTCAAAGTCTTTACGCCCTTTAAGAACGCTTGGTTAAAAGAAGTTCAGGTGAAAGGCATCATCTGCAGTCCAGCTCCTGTCGAGTCAGCTGAACGTTCACAAACACAGCTTCCTGACGACTTACAAGCCTTAACCATCTCTGCTGACTATGATTTCGATTTTCCGCGTGTTGATTCGAGTCGCTGGCCATTAAGCCAAGATGTATTGGGCAGTGTGATCCCCAATTTCTTAGGCAATAAAGTCAACGACTACGCACGTCTGAGAGATATTCCCTCAGTTAAAGGAACATCGGGGCTATCACCTTATTTAGCGATTGGCGCCGTGAGCCCACGTTGGTTAGCGATTCAATTGATTCAGCAGCAACCCGATCTGTTATTTGATACGCAATTACCGGCCTTTTGTTGGCTCAATGAATTGATTTGGCGAGATTTTTATAAGCATTTGATGTTCCACCACCCTAAACTGGTCAAAGGTGCTAACTTTCAGCAAAAATACAATGGTTTAGATTGGTATCACGATCATCCTAGCTTCAAAGCTTGGTGCGAAGGAAAAACAGGATATCCATTGGTTGATGCCGCAATGCGTCAACTGGTTGAAACGGGCTGGATGCACAACAGACTAAGAATGGTGGTGGCAAGCTTCCTAACCAAGCACCTGCTTATTGACTGGCGTTGGGGCGAGCGTTTCTTTATGTCGCACCTTATCGACGGAGACTTTAGCGCCAACAATGGTGGCTGGCAGTGGGCTTCAAGTACTGGCTGTGATGCTCAACCTTACTTCCGAATTTTCAATCCAATCACTCAGAGTGAAAAGTTTGATCCAAAAGGAATTTTTATTCGTAAGTACATACCAGAGCTGCAAAATATCCCAGATAAGCATGTACATTTCCCACATGACTTTATCGCTAAAAACGGAATAGACAGCGAATACTGGCAACCCATCGTTGAGCATAAAGAAGCACGATTGAGAGCCTTAGCCTTCTTCAAATAATTAGAGTGAATATTATGGATAACTCTCTATGGCTTGATAACTTTCTCAACATGTATCGAGAACTCGGAACCGACAATTTCGACGTGCTTAAGACGGTTTATCACCCTGATATTGAATTCCAAGATCCGCTGCATCATGTCAGCGGTATTTCGGCGCTTACGCACTACTTCGAGAACCTCTACACCCAAGTAACCAGCTGTTACTTTCATATCGAACACACTTTCGAAGCGAACGACGAAGCTTCCGTTTACTGGACGATGCAGTTTGCTCACAAGCAATTAAATGGGCAAAAGCCAATCGAAGTACAAGGACACAGCCATCTCAAGATGCTCGACGGTCAAGTGATTTACCACAGAGACTACCTCGACGTCGGTTCTATGTTGTATGAACACATTCCAGTACTGGGCTGCGCGATAAAATCCATCAAAAAGAGAGCGAGTCGATAATGCATATTATGATTACAGGCGCGACCTCAGGTATCGGCCAATCCCTAGCTAAAGATTACGCTCAGCAAGGGCATCAGGTGATTGCTTGTGGCCGCAATCCAGACAAACTGCAAGCCTTAGTTGATTCTCACGATACAGACATCGCGCATTCATCAATTACACCGCTCTGTTTCGATCTGACTGATTACCACAACTTTCCAGAACTCGACCAAGACAAGCCGCTCGACCTGCTGATTTTAAATGCAGGTGATTGTGAGTACATCGACGACCCAGTGAACTTTGATGCCGAGCTATTCGAGCGCGTCATCAACATAAACCTAATTTCAATTGGCTACGCCCTTAAAGCTTGGTTAAAAAACATCAAGCCCGGCGGCCGTTTGGTTTTAGTCAGCTCCAGCGCCAGCTTTTTACCTTTGCCAAGAGCCGAGGCTTATGGCGCTTCAAAGGCAGCCCTCACCTACTTAGGCAGAACACTTTCGGTTGATCTGGCAACGCACAACATTCATGTCTCAATTGTACACCCTGGCTTTGTTGAAACGCCATTAACCGAGCGAAATACGTTCTCTATGCCTATGATTATTAGTAGTGAGGCCGCAACTCAGCGAATCGTAAATGGTATCGCTCAAGGAAAGAGTGAAATTGATTTCCCAAGACGATTCATCATGTTGATGAAGCTACTAAGAATGCTTCCAACTCCAGTTTGGCAAAAATTCGCTTCAAGGATGGTATAACAATGAAGAAAATCGCCATTATTGGTTCAGGTATCTCTGGACTCACTTGCGCGCATATATTAGATAAGCACCACGACGTAACAGTATTCGAAAAGAATGATTACGTTGGGGGGCACACCGCGACCGTTGATATTGAACATCAAGGCTCGGCGTTTTCGATAGATACAGGTTTCATCGTATTCAACGATCGAACCTACCCGAATTTCAATCAGCTTCTAGAACAACTCGATGTCGAAAGGCAACCGACTGAGATGAGCTTCAGCGTCCACAACACGACGACCAAGTTTGAATACAACGGCCACAGCATTAATTCGTTATTCGCTCAGAGGAGCAACATCTTCAAACCTCAGTTCTGGTCTTTAGTGTCTGACATTCTCAAGTTCAACAAGCTGTGTAAGGCTCAGTTTGAAAGCAATGAATTCACACCAGACGTTACCCTTGGCAGTTTCCTACGAGATAATCAATTTTCCGACTTTTTCAGCCAGCACTACATCTTACCGATGGGCGCGGCGATTTGGTCGACAAGCTTGGAAGAAATGGAAGAGTTTGAGCTCAAGTTCTTCATTCAGTTTTTCTACAACCATGGATTGCTCGATATCGCGAACCGTCCTCAGTGGTATGTGATACCAAAGGGATCGCGTTCTTATGTTGAAATCATCCTTTCACGCCTAAGTAAGACTGTTGCACTGAATACATCGATTAAACAAGTGACTCGCCAAGAAACAGGCGTCACGATTGAATTTGAAGATGGCAGCGCACAAGGTTTCGACGAAGTAATCTTTGCTTGCCACTCAGACCAAGCCTTACGCTTGCTTGGTGATGCAACAGAACAAGAGCAACAGGTACTGGGCGAGATCCCATACAGCCGCAATGAAGTGGTTCTGCACACCGATACTCGCTTGTTACCAGACAGAAAACTGGCTTGGGCAAGCTGGAACTACATGTTGGATGGCGACAGTAAACGACCTGCCTGTGTCACGTACAACATGAACATTCTGCAAGGCATCGAAAGCCAAGACACCTTCTGTGTCACCTTGAATCAAAGCGAAGCCATCGACCCAGAAAAAATTATTCGCAGCTTTGTTTATCATCACCCGGTACTTAATTCGAACACGGTCGAAGCTCAGCACAAGCGTGAGCAAATCTGTGGCAAAAACCAGACGCACTTTGCTGGCGCTTATTGGTATAACGGCTTCCATGAAGACGGTGTCCACAGTGCACTCGATGTGACCAAACGCTTCGGTTTAGATTTGAGTACGAGTTCCGCGCTATGAACAGTCAAACCCTGACACCCGAGATGGGGATCGCATCCGAAAAGAGTGAAGAGCTCAGCGGTATCTATTGGGGTAACGTCAGACATCGCCGCTTTGGCGACATCACTCATGAGTTCAGCTATCAGCTGTATATGATGGGGTTAGATCTTGATGAGCTGCCCCAAACCACAGCGCGCAGTGCGCTGTTCGGAACTCGTTGGTACAACCCGATTCGCTTTGTCGAATCGGATTATCTCGCTGAAAAAAAAGAAAATGTCACCACGGATGAACCAAAATCACTTAAGCAACGTATAGCTTCCAAAGTGCAACAACTTGGTGGGGTTTGGTCTGATTCAAACCGTGTGACGATGCTGGCTCAGTGCCGCTGTTTAGGCATCTACTTCAGCCCAATCAACTGTTTCTTCTGTTATGACGAGACTGGAGATTGTAAGTACATGTTGGCTGAGGTGAGTAACACGCCTTGGCGAGAAAGACACTACTATCTCATCGACATGCACCAAGAATTGAAGGTAAAAAAAGAGTTTCACGTTTCGCCGTTCATGGATTTGAACATGACTTATTTTTGGAAGATTAAGCCACCAGCGAAACGCACGTTAGTTCACATCGAAAGCCGCCGAGACGACAAGCTTTTCGATGCGACACTGGCTCTGACGAAGCAGTCAGTAACCAAGACAAACATTAGACGAACGGTATTCAAGATTCCGGCGATGACGATAAAAGTCGTGATGGGAATTTATTATCAGGCTCTCAAATTATTCCTGAAAAAAGTACCGTTTGTGGCGCATCCAGACTCAACGTCTTAAGCGCACATGAAAGAACTCAATTGAAGCTTGGGTTCGCTCCAATCAAGGAGCAGAACTCAGCTTAGTTGGCACAAAATATTAGAATGAGTTATCAGCGAGGTTTACATGGAACAGCTTGCCAAACAAAACAACAATATTGAACAACAAGCTAAAGCCGTTGCTGTTTCAAGCAACTGTAAATATCGAGCTTTAATCTTTAAGGTGTTAGAAAGCCTGCAATTCGCGACGCTCGAGATCATTGAGCGCGACCAGCATTCGGTGTTCGGTGATCGAGAAGCAGACTTGAAAGGTCGAATCGTGATTCATGATGCGACCTTTTTTAGAGATGTGGTCATCAACGGCAGTATCGGCGCATCTGAAGCCTATATCGATGGTAAATGGACCAGCCCAAATCTAACGCGTGTGATTCAAATCATGGCTCGTAACCAAGCCCAATTGGATGAACTTGATGACAAGACACAATGGATTTCTCGCATCAAAAACCTATTGCTGCGTCGTAAGAATGCCAACACCGAGCAAGGCTCTAAGCGAAATATTCTCGCCCACTACGATATTGGCAACGAGCTGTATGAGCGCTTCTTAGACAGCTCAATGCAGTACTCTTCCGCAATCTACAGCGAAGACGCAGAAACCTTGTCGAAGGCTCAACAAAACAAAATGAAAACCATCTGTGAGCGACTAGAACTGTCTGAGAAAGATAGCGTGGTCGAGATAGGCACAGGGTGGGGCGGCTTAGCCATCTTCATGGCGCAACACTACGGTTGCCACGTCACCACTACCACGATCTCAGATGCCCAACATGCACTTGCTGAACAGAGAGTAAAAGCGCTTGGTTTAACCGACAAAATCACCCTGCTCAAAGAGGATTATCGCAATCTCACTGGTGAGTATGACAAGTTGGTTTCGATCGAGATGATAGAGGCGGTCGGACATGAGTATCTACAAACCTTCTTTGAAAAATGTTCCTCGCTACTTAAGCCCTCAGGCAAGATGCTGATTCAAGCAATTACTATTGCTGACAGCCGTTACGACAAATACCGTAAAGGTGTCGACTTTATTCAGAAGTACATCTTCCCCGGCGGTTGCCTACCTTCTGTTTCAGTGATGACCCAACACCTTGCGACCAGCACCGACCTTGTGGTTCAAGAAATTGATGACATTGGCCTGCACTACGCTCGAACGCTGAATGATTGGAACATCGCCTTTGAAAATAGTTGGGAAGAGCTAGAGTCTCTCGGCTATTCAGAAGAGTTTAAACGCTTATGGACCTTCTACTTCTGCTACTGTGAAGGCGCATTCAAAGAGCGCGTGATCAGCACTCACCATGTAGTCGCAAGAAAACCTCGTTACTTTGGAGAAAAAGATGAAGCGGTTTTGGATTATTAATCTCGTACTGTTTCAAGCGACCTGGGTTTGCAGTGCTTTCTTTACCGCGCAAGCCCCGTTCGTCACACCACTGATTGTAGTGGTTCACTTCCTTCTATCACCGACTCGCAGTAGCGATTTGAAGATACTCATTTTATTACCATTGGGGCTATTGCTTGATAGCCTCTTACTCCACTTCGGTGTGTTTGCCGTCGACTCTGCAATTGCGAATCAATCGTGGTTCCCGGTGTGGCTTGTCTGCCTGTGGATCATGTTCTTAATCAGTTTTAACCACAGCCTAAATTGGCTTTTAAAATGCTCGAAAGTGATCTTGTTTGTCATAGGGTTCGTAGCAGGTACTAGTAGTTATTGGGGAGGCATCAAAGCAGGTGCTCTTCTTACTACTTGGCCAGATGCATCGGTAGTTGCTGCCCTTGCAATAAGTTGGGGGATTTTGTTGCCCTTACTGGTGGCCGCCTACTCCAACTTAATACAACCTAAAATGGCAATAACGAGGTGACTTATGGCTTATCCACGCAACCCGACACAAACGTTCAAACCTGAGCGAGGTATTGTTCGCGCTCATCAGCAAGCAAAAAACACACTTCTAAGCTTTATTACTCTCCCGTTAATCTTTGCTGCGCTGTTATTTGCCGGACACGCTAGAGCCTCTGCTGTCGATGATCTGAACAAACGTGGTGAGGGTGAAATGAGTTACCTGTTTTGGACTCTCTACTCGGCAGAATTCTACGCGACTCCAACCAACTCCGAACGAGCTTTGAAGCTTGAGTATTACCGCTCTATCGATAGCAAAGACCTCGTAGACGCTACCGAAGATCAGTGGAACAAGCTTGGCTACTCTGACAGCAACATTCAACGTTGGTTGAAACCCTTGTACGCGATGTGGCCGAACGTGGAAGAAGGAAGCACACTCACGATTCGTGTCGCTGAAGATAACGTAAGTCGTTTTTATTTCGATGAACAACCGATCGGCACCATCCAAGACAAGCAATTTGGTGAAGCCTTTCTAGCGATTTGGTTGTCTGAAAACACCTCTGAACCCGGTCTTCGTAAACAACTTTTAGGTTTGAACAAATGAATCCAAAAACAACAATAATAAAATTTGCTCTGGCATTTTTTTCACTCACTTGGCTAGTGGGCTGTGGCTCTGCAAGTTTAGAAGACCATGTCGACACTACGCCAGAGCTCAAGCTTGAAACCTTTTTTAATGGCGAGCTAATGGCCTACGGCATGGTGCTAGACCGCTCTGGTAACTTACTGCGCCGCTTTGATGCCAAACTGATCGCGACTTGGGACGGTGACAACGGAGAAATAAAAGAGTGGTTCTCTTTTGCTGATGGCGAGCGCTCAACTCGCGTTTGGAATCTGATCAAAACGGGCGAAAACACCTATTCTGGGACTGCCAACGATGTCGTTGGAACCGCTTATGGTGAAACCCAAGGTTCTGCGCTGTATTGGAAATATGATCTAGAAATTGAAGTAGACGGCAGCACCTATGAAGTGGTGCTCGATGATTGGATGTTCTTAATGGACGATAAACGCTTGTTCAACAAGACTGAGATGTCTAAGTTTGGCTTTAAAGTCGGAGAGGTCATCTTATACATCGAGAAGATTTGATGTAACTGCCGTTTCTGATTCTTAGTTTTAAAACGATGACTACATCTACAGTACGTAACAAAACAGCCCACAACGAAAATTGTGGGCTGTTTTGTTTGATCCCTCGAATAGCATACCTGCATGCTCAAGCCATTGTGCTAAGATGCGCCACCAGTATACAAATGGACTAGACTGACACTAAGCAGTCCCCATTTGTTTCGCTAAGCGTAGATTCCCTACCATGAATAATTGAAAAGGCTTTAAAGCATGAGCAAGTTGACCTCAGCGGAGCGTAAAGCTCGCGACAATGAACGTTTCTCACAACGCGTAAACGACCGCAGAGAAAAAGGTGAAGACGTAGTTGCTTACGCACTGACCAACAAAAAAGCTGTAAAATTCCTGACTAAGTCAGAGAAAAAACGTTTCAACGAAACGAGAGCGACTCTGCAAGAAGAGAAGCGAGTGAAAGAACAAGAAGAGCTTAACCGAATCGAAGACGCGTTCACGATCAAACAGTTCGACGACGAATAATCACTTATGATTACTCAAAAGCGCTGGCTCTATGCCGGCGCTTTTACTTGTTAGTTCTGCTACTTTTTGGCTGTGTTATTTCTGACCAAACCAGTCGATTCTTAACGACTTTCCCCACACTCTTATTCCCCTACGGCTCAACCGATCACCCAAGCTATCAACCAGGCTATCGATCAACTTTAGCCATAGATCTCAGAAAATCTTAGCCTAGCCCCTTACTATCTCGAATCAACTCTACAAACTTAAGACAGTATGATTTTAATTACCGGATCAAGCAGCGGTTTAGGCGCAGCGCTCGCGATACAATACGCTAACACTGCAACAGACGCTCAGCGTGTAGCCATTACAGGTCGCAACGCACAACGTTTAGCAGAAGTAGCGCAAGGCCTACCTGCGAATACCATTAGCCAAGCGTGTGATCTCTGTGACCCGCACTCAGTGAGTGAGTTATTGGATGCGTTACCTGAAATGCCTAAACTGGTGATCCACAGTGCTGGCAGTGGCTACTTCGGTAAAATAGAACAGCAAGATCCAACCACCATCAGCGACATGCTGAAGAACAATATCGAGTCTTCGATCTTTTTGATTCGCGAGCTTGTGCAGCGCTACAAAGATCAATCGGTCACCATTGCAGTGGTGATGTCGACGGCGGCCCAAGGTGCTAAAGCGGAAGAGTCCACCTACTGCGCGGCAAAATGGGCCGTGAAAGGCTTTATCGAATCGGTGAGGTTGGAGCTAAAAGGTCACCCGATGAAAATCGTGGCGGTTTACCCTGGAGGAATGGCGACCGAGTTTTGGAATACAAGCGGTAAAGACATGGATACCTCAAGCTTTATGACCGCGCAAGAAGCCGCTCAGATGCTACAACAGGCGTTGACCAGCACAGAGCATGGCTTCGTATCAGACATCACGATAAACCGCGGCTAGTGCTTAGATAGAGCTACAAGGAAATAGAGCCGCGAGACAATTATTTGTGAGGGTGAGCATGAAAGTGTGCGACAATGCTCGGCGTAAATTCATATTCAAGGTTTATTATGAAACTTCTAGTTCGTAACCTATCGCGCTCTACATCTGAGCAAGACATCCGTGTGCTATTTTCTGAGTTTGGCTCAGTAAAAGAGTGCAGCCTAGTTTTAGACCAAGAAACTGGCGACTCAAAAGGCTTTGCTTTTGTTGAAATGCCAGAGCAAGAAGAAGCTAAAGCGGCACTAAACAAGCTGAACTTGTCAAAGCTTGGCAAAAACACGATTCGTGTAAAAGTAGCGAACTCTTAATCGATTCAATGCTTCATAAGCCGCATGGCTTAGCTTAACAGCAGCACAGATGATAAAGCCCGTAACGATATGACGTTTTCCAGCGCAATATCGTTACGGGCTTTTTGCTGCTCGCAATTCTCTTTTCACACGATTTGAATACGCCTACAGACCTTCATGTTCATCAATAGCACGTCTTGCTTCGGCCATTGAACATCCAGATTCCATCACTAGCTGAGCCACAGTCATTGAAGGTGTAGCAGCCAACAGAGATGCCAAACACACCACCGGTTTAGGCAGCACTTTGTCGATTGCAATTGCTATCCAACCGTCTTTTTCATGGGTTAACATCGTTTTAAATTCAACGAGTTGATACTCTTGAGCGACCAACAGCCAATTACGCGAACGACGAACTCGTTTCAACTGACATCCACATTCCGCAGCATTCACCATCACTTGGCTTTTATCACTCACACGATGTACAAAACTATTCAATGGGACGCTAAACATAACTCTCTGCTAATCAATCTATTCCTACCATTCAAGAGCTCTCTACCTATCTCTCAAAACTTTCTAACTGTCACTCAATTAAAACCGTACGTAGGATTACACAGACACAAAAAAACCGCCAGTGATGCACTAAGCAACCTCGCGGTTTTTGGATGTTAACGTGTGTGGTTTACGCTTTAGTTTCTACCACAATGTCCGTTTTTACCGAGTTCGCGATAAAGCAGTTTTTGTGCGCCAAGTGGTGCAGTTTGTCGAGCTGCTTGGCGGTGGGCTTTTTGGTACCTAAAAACACAATTTTAGGGCGCAGAGTCACCTTAGTGACCGATGAGCGGCCAGATTCATCTTCTTCCAGCACACCAATCGCATCATCGACATAGGAGTCGATCACGTACTTCTGCTTTGCGGCAATGCCCAAAAACGTCAGCATATGGCAGCTAGAAAGTGCCGCGATAAACGCTTCTTCTGGATCAACATTCGCTTCCACCGAAAACGGCAGTGGCACAACATGTGGAGAGGACGAAGCAGGCACAGTGACACCACCATCGAACTCCCACGTATGACCTCGACTGTATTGATTGTCGCTAAAGACTTCATCTTCTGCTTTTTTCCAGCGAATGATCGCTCCGTATTCAGACATAATTCCTTCCTTTTTTATGCTCAATAAATTAACGATCAGCTGGATGATTGACACCATCGTTGGTCACCACATCACCAATATCAAAAGGGTTCACCCCTTCCAAACAACCAATATTGAACCCGTATTCATTTGGGCTAGAGCGACGTTGATGGTGGGTATAGATACCGCAGTTCGAGCAAAAGTAGTGCTTCGCGGTGTTGGTATTGAATTGATATAACTTGAGATGCTCGGCACCTTTGAGGATCTTGATGCCATCCAGCGCAACAGAGCCCACAATCGCTCCCCTGCGACGACAGATAGAGCAATCACAGCGGCGTGGTTTTTCTATCCCGTTAGGTAAGCTGAACTCTAGTTCAACCGCACCGCAATGGCAGGTTGCCTTGTGAAAAGGTTGGATAACCGTATCTCCGACGACTTTCATTTTTCTCTCCAATCACATCCTTATGTTGGTCGTATCATAACCAGTTCAATGTTCTCTGTCCGTACCCGGGTGTTGAGTTCGAGAGATCTGTCATGCGCTGCTTCTCGGCTAATCTAACTAGACTTTTCAACCAAATCGCCAAACCGCTCAAACAAGAAATCAAGAAACAACCGGATACGCTTGGGCTGATATTTCTTGCTGATGTACACCACATTCAAATCGGCACTCGACACCGACATCGCGGTGTTGAAGTTCTTCATGTAGCCATTAAGTAGCGTCACAAGGCGTTGGTTATTGATGTCATCTTGCACATCGAGTACCGACTTCAACGCAATCCCTTCTCCTTGCAATGCCCAGTATCGAATCACTTCACCATCGTCTGAAAAGCGCTTCGGCACAACCGTCACAGCCTTCTTCATATCATGATCTTGAAAGTGCCATGTCTTGAGCTCTTCATTGCTACGCAGCATAGCCAAACAGTCATGTTCAACCAAATCTTGTGGCTTGATCGGCGTGCCGTGTTTGGCGAGATATTCTGGTGAAGCACATAGCACACGGCGGCTTGGTGATAAGCGTCTAGAGATCAAACTACTATCAACCAATTCGCCGTAGCGGATCACGATGTCCATGCCTGATTCGGCGATATTCGATAGGTTATCGTTCAAATACAGATAGGGAATAACGTCTGGATACTGCTGACAAAATTCCGACAGAATAGGAAGGATGTACTGCTTTCCAATGTCTTTAGGTGCTGCAATCTTTAGTGGGCCTTTAACCTCTTTAACGCCATTTTGAATCAGGTTTTCAGCCTCGCTGACGTTATCCAATATCTCCAGACACGCCTTGTGATACAGCTCCCCAGAGTCAGTTAAAGACACGTGTCTTGTGCTTCGGTTCAGCAGCTTCACACCATAACGCTCTTCCAACGCCTGAAGCCTTGCTGTCATGGTCGCAGGAGAAAGCCCTAACTCTCGCCCCGCCGCAGCTAACCCATGATGCTTAACAATACTGACGAACATCGCCATATCTGAAAACTTGTCCATCCACCTCTCCTACTATTCAGTTAATCCGAATAATGATTTTATATTTTAGCCAATTATCAAATTTAGTCGAATAAATATAATGACAACCATCAGCAAAACACGCAGGAATTCAGAACATGAACAACGAAATTACAAACCAAGAAAAGCACACATTCGTCATCATTGGTGGAACATCAGGTATCGGCAAAGCATTAGCAATGCAATTGAGAAACGAAAACAACACAGTACACATTGCCAGCCGACACACCGGCGTTGATATCAGCAATGAGAAATCGGTTTGTGAATACTTCGAATCGATCGGTGCATTTGATCACTTGGTGATAACCGCGGGTTCATACGCCCCCGCAGGAAAAGTGACAGACGTTGCGATCGCAGACGCAAAAGCAGCATTTGATACCAAGTTTTGGGGAAGCTTAAACGTAGCCAAGCACGCCGCACGTTACATGACTCCAAACGGCTCAATCACGCTAACCACGGGCATGCTGTCACGCAAAGTGGTTGCTGGTACTTACGTAAAAACCGCGATTAATGCCGCGCTAGAGAGCGTAACTAAGGTACTTGCCAAAGAGCTATCACCGATTCGAGTCAACGCGGTCAGCCCCGGCCTTACGGTGACCGAGGCTTACAAAAACATGGACGATTCAGCTCGCTCAACCATGTACGACAACGCGAAAAGCAACCTACCAGCAGGCAAAGTCGGAGAGGCTAAAGATATCGCAATGGGCTATCTATTCGCGATTAACAACCCATACGTAACGGGGTCAATCATCGACATCGATGGCGGTGCTCTACTCGGCTAACACTTCGCAAAGAAGCAAAGAAGCAAAGAAGCAAAGAACAATCGTTAGGGCGTGTATCTAAACGTCCTAACAAACAAGAATTAACACAGGTATTTCACTATGAAACCAGAAGCGATCCATAAAGAAAAGATCCCATTCCAAGTTTGGATACTGACACTCGCAGCTTTTGCCATCGGCACCGCTGAGTTTGTTATCGCAGGCATCCTTCCACAAATTGCCACATCCCTTTCGATCACCGAAGGTCAAGCCGGCTACCTAATTAGTGCTTACGCATTGGCTATCGTTATTGGTGGCCCGATCTTAACCATCTACCTCGCACGTTTTAACAAGAAGATGGTACTGATTGGCTTAATGGCTTTGTTCATCATCGGCAATATCTTGTCAGCCTTAGCTCCTAGCTACCCACTTCTACTTGCAAGCCGCGTTATCGCAGGTTTAGTGCAAGGTCCTTTCTATGGCATAGGTGCAGTTGTCGCGACCAATTTAGTGTCTGAGAAAATGGCAGGTCGTGCTGTTGGTCAGATGTTCGCTGGCTTAACGCTCGCTAACGTTCTTGGGGTTCCCGCAGGAACTTGGGTGAGCTTGCAATTCGGTTGGCACACCACTTTCTTTACCGTGGCAGCACTTGGCACCATCGCCATGATTTCAATCTTAACGTCAATAAAATCTTCAGGTCACAGCGAAGCGAAAGACATCAAAACTCAGCTGTTGGCATTCAAAAATCCAATGCTTCTCATCAGCTTGGCGATCACCGCTTTTGCTTGGTCTGGCTTCATGACGCTTTACGGCTACCTTGCGCCTATCGCCATGCACATCACGGGTTACGGTCAAGAGTCTGTTACTTGGATCTTAGTGATTGTGGGTGTCGGCTTAATTATCGGTAACACCTTGGGCGGTCGCTCTTCAGATAAAAATCTAGGCAAAGCTTCAATGTATTGGGCAGTCGCGATGATCGCTTCACTGATTGTGGTAGGCCTAGTGGTAGACAACAAAATCCTATTCGTTGCAGCTGCATTTGTCTTTGGTATTGCATCATTTGCGAACGTTCCCGCTATGCAACTTCGAGTGATGAACCACGGTGGCGAAGGCCAAGAGTTAGCAGCAACCGCCAATATCTCAGCGTTTAACCTAGCGAATGCCTTCGGTGGATTCCTTGGTGGCATGGTACTCGACAGCCAGTTAGGCGCTGGAATGATTCCATTCGCAGCCGTTGTTGTCCCAGTGATTGGCTTGCTACTTATCGCCAAAGCTAACCGAGCTGAAAAGCCACAGAGCAACTCTATTTTCAGCCCAGCAGAAAGCAAATAACGCGACTTATAGCCCCAATACAAAAAGAAAGATCACAGCATTAAAACAAGGTAGAAACCATGAACAAATTATTCGAAGCATCAGAACTGAAAGGCCTAGCACTACAAAACCGCGTGGTTATGGCACCCATGACACGCGCTCGTACTAGCCAACCTGGAAACGTGCCAAACGACATGATGGCAACCTATTACCAACAACGCGCAAGTGCAGGGCTGATCATCACGGAAGCAACGCAGATCTCTGATGACTCTCAAGGTTACTCATTCACACCCGGCGTTTATACCGATGCACAAATCGAAGGTTGGAAGTCAGTAACAACAGCAGCAAAAGCACAAGGTGCCGCGATATTCTGCCAGCTATGGCATGTAGGCCGAGTATCACACCCTACCTTTCAAAAAGGCGAGTTACCGATTGCACCTTCTGCATTAGCTCCAATAGAAACGCAGGTTTGGATCTCTGATGAGAATGGTAACGGCAACATGGTGGATTGCATCCAACCAAGAGAGATGACCCAAGCAGACATCGATCGTGTTGTTCAAGATTTTGCTAACTCAGCGAAAAAAGCAGTCGAGGCAGGGTTCAACGGAGTGGAAATCCACGGTGGTAATGGCTACCTGATTGACCAGTTCCTAAGAACCAACTCAAACAAACGCACCGACAACTATGGTGGCAGTCGTGAGAATCGACTTCGCTTTCTAATTGAAGTCGTGGATGCGGTAATTGAAGCGATTGGTGCTGACAAAGTGGGCGTACGTTTAGCCCCATTCATCACCTTCAAAGACATGAACTGCCCAGACATAGTGCCAACGATTTTAGAAGCGTCGAAGGCACTTCAAGATCGAGACATCGCTTACCTGCACCTATCAGAAGCCGACTGGGATGATGCTCCAGTTATCCCTGAAAGCTTCCGTGTCGAACTAAGAGCCTTGTTCTCTAACACCATCATCGTTGCCGGCAGCTACACACCACAACGCGCCGAAGAAGTGTTGAGCAAAGGCTACGCTGACCTTGTCGCATTTGGTCGCCCATTCGTTGCTAACCCAGATCTAGTTTCACGCCTACAAAACGGCAGCGAACTATCAGAGCTCGACGGCGCCACCCTGTTCGGTGGCAACGAAAAAGGCTACATCGATTATCCAGTGTTGTAGTGAATCTTAAATTGATAGAACTGCCTTAGATTTTCCTTCAGGCAAAAGAAAGGCTCGCATGACTAGTGCGAGCCTAATGCAGTTTAGGGGGTAAACCACAATCTGATATTAATCTGGGACTAATTATTTAACTTATGAGCCATTATGCACTTGTGCGCATTGATATTCTATTTTTAAATGATTCACTGCAATTAATCAATCGATAAAAGTTAGCGTTTGGTCAATTTAAACCACATAGGTAACAGTGATTTAGTGAGTGATGTCTAGAAAACCATCATAAAACCCATAAAAATCAGATCTATAAACTTCTCATTTGCCAATACCCTTCACCATTTGTCGCGAGTTGGCTGTGTAAATAATCAAGCGTATCCGCGACCGTTCCCGCAATGCCTTGGGGAGGATTGAACAACAGTAAACCACTACCGATCAGGCGATCATCCCCCTTAGGATCACGAAGGCGAAGCTCCGACTTAATAGGACTTGGCAGCAAACCATCTTTCACTGCGGTCACACAGTGGTTCAAAATCAGTGAGCTCTTGTCATCCGTGTAGAGCGGGTACCAAATTAGTGCAGATACCTTCTCAGATTGCTGATACGCCTTAACCAAGGCATCAACCACCGCGAGATATTCTGAATCGGTTTCATAGGGTGGGTCGATAACAATCAGATGGTGGTTGTCATGTTTAGCAACGTCATCAGGTAACGCTTTAAGCCCATCACCTGCGCTAATCGTAAGCTTGCTTGAAATATCTAAGTTACATTGTAACTTCTCAATATTGGTTTGCAGTAAATCAGCTTCATCTTGCTGAATGTCTGAAAAATAGAAGCTATCTTGGCTGCGACCTTGTTGGTAAGTGATGGCAGCAGAACCCGGATACAAAGAGATAAGTTGATTCGGATTGTAGTATTCCAGTACCGACATAAAAGAAGCGAATGCCGGAGGAAGATAAGCCTTATTGCGCCACAAGTACCCGACCCCTTCAGCAAACTCACCGGCGTGATTACTTGGTGCGGTGGTGAGGTCATAACACCCTGTACCTGAGTGCGTGTCGATAACGTTGAGGCGTGAATGCTGCTGCATTAATGACTGAACAAGTGCACTCAATACTGGATGCTTCAGTGCATCACCATGGTCGCCTACATGACATTGATGTCGATATTCCATTCCCTTGCCTCATTTCTACTAACGTCATCTAAACATACTTCATATCATGAGGACTTGCCTGCTCAATCCATCGTTTTTTGAAATAGGCTCTCTTTTCTGTAACTGTTTGACTCTTATAAAAAATAAAGCCCCTCGTTTTACTATAAACGAAGGGCTTTGTTGACGTTACTGACTAAGTTGTACTGTTAACCAATAGATAACCTAAGGGTACTCACCCTCAACTTCTACCGGCGCTTTCACTTGGTAGTGACAAGGCTGTAGACCAAGTAACTTAGGCAGTGTGATACCTACTGAAACTGAAGACCACGTACCGCTGACAATACCTACAACCAGTGCAATCGCGAAACCTTGCAGCGCAGCGCCACCAAGTAGCCAAAGTGCAGATACGGTGATTAGCGTTGTACCTGAGGTCACCATGGTGCGTGAGAAGGTCGCTTTAACCGATTCGTTAAGCAGGTTATCAGTGTCACCATTTGGATTGCCACGCAGCATTTCACGAACACGGTCGGCAATGATGATCGAGTCATTCAACGAGTAACCCAAAATCGCCAACACAGCTGCTAACACAGTCAGGTTGAACTCGAACTGAGTAAAAGCGAACAGACCCAAGATAAGCGTCACGTCATAAATGATCGCGGCAAGGGCGCCGAGCGCTAAACGCCATTCAAAACGTACACTCAGGTACAGCATGATCATTAGGAAACACACCAATACCGCCAAGCCACCTTGGTCAACCATATCTTGACCGACTTGAGGGCCAACCACGCTGCTGTTAAGCACTTTTACTTGGTCACTTACAGAAGACAAAGCATCCACTAAGTTTGGCTGTGGAGCGTCTGTCAGTTGGCTGTAACGGATTGTCCAGCGATCCTGTTCTGCCATACCAACCACTTGCACGTCTTGTTGGAAAGCCGTATCAAGTTTTGTTTTTAACGCATCTTTGGTGACTTGATCAGAGAGCTGAACCTCAGCAACCACACCGCCAGTAAAGTCCAAACCCCAGTTAAAACCTTTCACTGCCACCAGCATCACAGAGCTCATGAACAGCACAATAGAAATCACAGACATCACCTTACGAAGGCGAGTCATATTGCTATTTGAAAAATAGCGGTCTGAAATAGTCATTTTTGAAGTACTCATGCTTAAATCCTTACATCGTGGCGTTGGTCACGCCCCCAAACCAAATTGATGATCGCTCGTGAAGCAAAAATGCCCGTGAACATACTGGTTAGAAGACCTAAGCCTAGAGTCAGAGCGAAGCCCTGAATCGGTCCATTACCAATGGTGTATAGAGCCACAGCAACGATCATGGTGGTGACGTTAGCATCGAAAATTGACGAGAATGCGCTATCGAAACCACGATCGATAGAGCTAGCAAAGCTGCGCCCTTCTTTCATCTTGTCTCGAATACGCTCGAAGATAAGCACGTTGGTGTCCACCGCCATACCAACGGTCAGTACTAAACCCGCAATACCCGGCAGAGTTAAAACCGCACCCGGTAGCAGCGCAATCAAACCAAACAATGTGGTCATGTTAACCACCAATGCACAGTTCGCGACCCAACCAAGACGGCGGTACCATAGCGCCATAAACGTTAGCGTAAGGCCAAGACCAAGTGCCAAAGCAGCAAAGCCGTTGGTTACATTTTCAGCACCCAGAGATGGGCCAATGGTACGTTCTTCAATGATGGTCACAGGCGCAGTCAATGACCCCGCACGCAGCAGTAACGCAAGCTCTTGTGCATCAGCTAAGCTGCCAGCGCCTGTGATTCTGAAGCGGCTACCCAGTTGAGATTGGATGTTTGCCACACTAATCACTTCGCTGTCTTGCTTGCTGTTGCCTGCTCTATCACGGCTGTATTCGCTGTACACCGTTGCCATTGGCTTACCGATGTTATGACGTGAGAACTCAGACATTTTCTTACCACCAGAAGAATCTAGCGTAATGTTGACTTCTGCACTGCCCATCTCACCAATGCCACTGCGAGCATCAATAATGTGTTCGCCACTCAATACTGCCTTGCGGTCGACTACCACACGGTTGCCGTCTGAATCTTTCAGGGTTTGAGTACTGCGAGTGGCATTGTCGTACACCGAATAGAACGCCAATGATGCCGTTGCACCAATCACGTCTTTCGCTGCAGCAGGGTCTTGTACACCCGGCAACTCGATACGGATACGGCTTTCACCTTGGCGTTGAATCGATGCCTCCGTGATGCCTAGCTCTTCAATACGGCTGCGCATGATTTGCAGGTTTTGTTGAACCGTAAGGTTGCGTAGCGTTCTTTGCTCTTCTTCAGACTGAGTTAACGTTAGCGACTTGTCTGAGCGGTTACGTAGCCATTGTGGGAACTCTTGACGAATCAGCTTCTGGGCTTTTTCGAAATCGGCGTCGGTACGGAAATCAAACTGAACTTGGTTGTTCACCACTTTACCGCGGGCATAACGCACTTCGCTGGTGATCTCGTCGACCATCGCTTGAGCTTGCGCGTGATAAACTGGCTCCATATCCACTTCTAATAAGAACTGCACACCACCACGTAAATCAAGGCCTAGCTGAATCGGTGCGAAGCCCATGTCAGTCAGCCATTTCGGAGCTGCTGGCTCCATCGCTAGCGCAACTGTCGCGTTGTCCAATAGGCGCTCATTCAGCACCTCTTTAGCCTTCGCTTGTTGTTCTGCGTCTTCCAAGATTACGACTAAACGTTGGTCTTTTTGAAATGCCGATTTGGCTTGAATGCCTTCGCTCGCAAGGTATTGGGTAATTTGGCTAGCATCGATGGTCTGTTCAGAACGGTTGTTAATTTGAACCGACGCATTCTCGCCATACCAAGAAGGTAAAGCACTCAGAACCATGATGATGATAGTGGCGATAAGCACCACGTATTTCCACTTTGAGTAGTGGTTTATTTGTTTTCTTTGAATGCGTTTTTTCACAGTCAAGATCTCTTCTTTCTACCAATCACCGTAAATACGTGCTCAAAAATAGCACCAGAAAAAAGCAGTGATCGAGCATTTTAACCAGCTAGGGTGACCAGTTATTTACTACGATTGGTATGTCTAATATTTTGCGAACACGAGCGATGGCTAATCACGACCAGAACAAGCTGATTGAAAGATAGTGATGCTAAAGCTGATGTCGCTATGTTTGTTTTGATTAACTGGCGAGCTCAACGGGCACAAGTGACCATCGATACGACCAATTTAGGGTCAAACGATTAGCTAAGAAGTTCTCGGAAATGCGAGTATTGGATGTTGCCCTCTTTCCACCCAGCAAGCCGGGAGGACGGAGAACTCACAATGCTGGTCCAGTGCTGCTTGGAATCCAACAATGGTGTGTTGAAAAGCAGAGAAGCCAGTAATGAAGGGGGAGAGAAGTCGATCAGTAGGTGATAAGCAGGCTCAAGATCGGCCACGCTTTCTTGCTCATTACTGAGCATACGTCTGAAGTTTGCTGCTTGAAGGCTTGATTCGGTGTCGTGATAGTTGGAACTGTCACCAGAAGGTACTGTGCCAAACTGAGCCTTATCGCACTCTAAGTAGCTCGACGGATTATCCGTATCAGCTTGTTTACAAAGATCATTTTGTGAAGATTGCTCTTGAGCCGAGTATATTTGAAATGGCTTAGAAGGCAACGAATAGCCGTTAGAATTCACTAAGCCAAAGCTCAGTAAAAACAACATTAAGACTAATCGGGTACCTAATTTAAGCAATCTAATATCCAAACAACATTCTCGTAGATCGTCAATCTACAATACAAATGAAACGCTGTCTTGATTTAA
This sequence comes from Vibrio sp. AIC-3, assembly GCF_013114515.1. Lineage (NCBI taxonomy): Bacteria > Pseudomonadati > Pseudomonadota > Gammaproteobacteria > Vibrionales > Vibrionaceae > Vibrio > Vibrio sp. AIC-3. The sequence goes on from NZ_VTXG01000009.1 coordinate 52,387, forward strand.
AACATTTTTTTAGAAAATGATACGATGCAACCGATTAGGCACTCACGGCATTTAGATTTATATACCTCAAAAAGAGCGCAACAAAGCTTGGTGCATAGATATTATGAATGGTGTAAAAACAAGAAAGCCAAGCGGTGTGCGCTTGGCTTTGGGTTAAGTGTTTCTGTCTGCTTTAGGCTTTAGGCCGCATGATGTTCTTAACCTTACGGCTATTTTCACCAAAGATGCGTTGGACAAGTTGATTCATGTCTTCCGCAGTAATCGACCTCGCCACTCGCTCAACTTGAGACAAAGCTTCGATATCGTAACCATGAAGTAAATAACGAGACAGGTACCATGCTTGGTCAATAGAGCTCGTCTCGAGAGGCGTGAAGTCCGCTTCAAACTGTTTCACGACTGCGTGCATTTCCTTTTCAGAGACGCCTTGTAAAAGGTCTGCAATCACTTTATCGATCGCCACTTCGACTTGGTCAACGTTCTCCGGCGCTACCATCGCCCCGATAACCCACTCACCACTCAGCTCACTATCTGCGGATGCTGAATACACATATGGCGAGTAATCTAAGCTCAACTCTTCACGAATATAGGTATCTAAACGAGTCGCCAGCAAGCGCTGCAGCAAGTCTTCCATGAAAACATCTTTTGCCGACATTTTAACTTCAACGCTAGGCTCAGAGATAACTCGTAGGATGTACTCTGCACTATTCACATTGTTGATCGCTAAATCAATGCGTGATTCAGATGGCTGCTTGTAAGCCACCTTAAATTCAGGAACCTCAGCTTTTTCTAATGGAATCGAAGCCAAGTATTGCTCAACCAAAGGCTTTAATTCACTTGGGTCGATGTCACCCACGATCACCAATTGGTTATGCCTCATTTGACCAAACAATTGCTGATGAAGATTAGCGACGTCTTCCACAGAAACCGCTTCAACACGTTCTTTATCAACAAAGAGGTGGCCACTGTCTTGACGATAGATATTCTGGTTTCTTGCGCGCTCAAACTGACCGACAGGGCTGCTCAAGAAAGATTCTTGACCTTGTACAAACTCCTGTTTCACTGCCTCTAACTGCTCGGGAACAATTTTAGGCGCAGTTATGAAGGTATAAAGCGCAGCAAACGTATCTTTAAGTCCGTCTTTATTGATATTAAATTCAATACCATGACGAGTATTACCAATGAAAGAATCGGCGCTAATATTTTCACGATCAAAGTACGCTAAAAGCTCAGAGCCCGTAAACTCACCGACACCACTTCGAGCGAAGGTAGGTAACGCAACCTCAACAGCTGGGTACAAGCTCGGATCCAAAGCGGCTTTTCCGCCGAGGCTCATGTACATCACCCCAACATCATCACCTGCCTCATAATCACGCAGGTACCACATGTCGATGCCATTGCTTAACGTCCACTTTTGGATGTATGGGTCAATAGACATTTGTTCAGCAAGTACAACCTCGCCTTGCGAGCTAGGTACAGCAAAAGCGCTGGCTGTTCCAATCGCAAGCGGCGCAACTCCCGCCTCGCTATACGTGGCTTTTAAACTATCGAGAGAGTTGATGATCGCGGTTCTGTCTTCGGAGTCATCCATCCCAATAACAATAAAGTAATCATCAGAAAGTAGATTCTTGATGTTGTCGTTAATCACTTCAAGGCTCAAGTTAGCGATGAAAGCTTCCAAGCTTGCTTGATAATCTTTCTGTGATTGGACTATTCGATCATTGACTAACGCACTCACTTTGTAATTCGCGTGTTCAACACTGTCCATTTTATCCCAGTTATGCTCGATGTTATCCAGCAAGTCTTGGTAGTAGTACAGTTCGCCAGCAATATCCGTTTCCGAAACACCAAAATCACGCAATGATGCCAATGTAGAAAGCAGATCTTGTTGGATAACTTCACGACCGCCAGCCGGAAACCCAACACTTATTGACGAATAGTTCAAAGAGCCCATTCGATAGCTATCAGACGCTATCCATTGAGTCGGCAGTGCGGCATCATTGAATACCGCTTCTAATCGTCGTTGAATCAATTGCTGAGCGGTTTCATCTAACCTGCGTTGATTCTGCTGAGCATGATTTTCAACTCTATTTAAACCGCGGTTAAACGTCAGAGTGATGCTTGGCGCTTCTCTTCCTGCGTACTCAACATAATCATCTTCATTGAATGAGGTCGTTTTCTGTTTCTCTGGTCTCGGCGTATCGCCACGCTCCCAGCTAGAAAACTTTTCTTCAATAAGTGGAATCACAGTTTTGATGTCCACATCACCAGAAACGACCAGCTCAACTATTTGAGGTTGATACCAAGTCTGATAAAAGTTGGTGATGCCTTGAGGAGTAGCATTCACGATCGACGATTTAGTCCCTAATGCATCTTGCGATTCGTACGGGCCGCCTTCAACGAAGTAATCATAATATATATCTCCGAATGACTTATCATCGAGGCGAGCCATACGGAACTCACCAAGAACCACGCCTTTTTCTTTTTCGACTTCTGAACTTGATAGATCCAGGCCATCACCAATGTCACGCATCCACGTCAAAGCAGACTGCAATTGGATGTTATCTGGCAAATCTAACTGGTAGACCGTCTCTTCATAAGAAGTGTAGGCATTAATATCAGCACCAAAGCTAGCGCCTGCGTCTTCGAATAGACGAATCACATCGTTCTGAGAGAAGTTTTTACTGCCATTGAATGCCATGTGTTCCAAGAAGTGCGCGTAGCCTTCTTGTTGAGAAGTCTCTTGAATCGAACCGGCGTGCACGACTAAACGAACAGATACGGATTCTTCATGATCTGGATAAACATGATAAGTAAGGCCATTTTCTAGTTGGCCTGAAGTCCATGCCGGATCCGGCTGGATTAAGGTTTCGGTGATACTTGATGTTGAACTACAGCCAACCAAGGTGAGGCATACAGCCGCCGCTAAATAATATGTTTTCATAACAACCTCTTAATGTCATTCATCGACAATATACAGATTGAGTTAACGATTATTATTTAATATTGAACCGGATGAGTATCTTTGTGATCTAGATCTTTATTTTATAAATCACTATACGTTATGTAAGATCGACTGTGCTCGTTTAAAGCAGCGTTTTGATAGAGCCTAATACATCCATTTAAAATCAATGGCTACATACCTTTAAGCTTGTTCGCTACATACCCTTAAAGAGCGCTTGCGAAGCGCGGCTGATCGGTAACTTCTCTCCTGACACATACGCAGACATCTGGCCTGAGAGCCCTTTCTTCACCTTATCAATGGCCGACACCTTAACCACCACCGAGCGATGGATCTGCCAAAACTCATCTGGGTTAAGCTGCGCAATCAGCTCTTTTAGAGACACGCGAAGAATAAATTCCTCTAGCAAACCGCCTTGGCCTTTTTTGAATATAGACACGTACTTGTCTTCCGCTTTGAAGTAAGCAACATCATCGACGGCGATAAGGTGAATGTCTTCTCCAACGCTAGCCTTGAGCCACGTTAGATGTTTCTTCTGCTGTTGATAAAGGGGCTGCGATAGATAAGGAGGCTGCGTTTGCTGGGAAGTCGATTGTGATAGCTGTTGAAGCTGAGCCATTAACGCTGTGATATCGGGCTGTTCCGGAGTGCTACCTGTTTGCGTTTGGTTGCTCGACAAACGCGCTTGCACCTTCTGACATGTGGCCAGTAAGCGTTCTTCATTAATGGGTTTCAGCAGGTAATCCATCGCATTATGTTCAAAAGCTTTGACTGCGTATTCGTCATAAGCCGTAATGAACACAATCAATGGCGGTGAATCTAGCTTGTTGAGTTGCTTCGCCAGCAAGATTCCATCCAGCTCTGGCATACGAATATCGAGAAAAGCCACGTCGGGCTTAAGCTGCTGAATACTCTCCATCGCCTCCAAACCGTTTTGTGCTTTACTGACGATTTCTAACTCCGGCCAAACCTCAGCAAGGCTCTTGTCTAAGTGGTGCCTTAACAGTGCTTCATCGTCTGCGATTATCGCCGTTACGCTCGGCTGTACTGTTGGGTTGTTCATGGTTAGTCCTTTAAATTCACACTGTAAATCGTCTATTTTGCGTCACTGTTCGGTGTTTTCTGATCTGTAATTCTAGGCGGCTGCCTCAGTCAACGGTAACAAGATCGTCGAGACTACCCCGCCTTCAGCGTGTTCAGTAATCGTTAGGCTCGCCTTATCACCATAAAGGGTTTCGATTCTTTGACGAATATTGCTTAACCCAACACCGTGACCCGTATTCGCAGAAGGCGTTTTCAGCCCTGCGCCATTATCAGCCACTTCAATTTTTAGCTGCTCGGCTTGTTGAGTAATACGAATATTCACTTGGCCACCCGCCGCTTTGGGTTCGATACCGTGCGTAAGTGCATTCTCGACCAAAGGTTGAATCAAGAACGGTGGAATCACCTGCAAATCGCTAATCTCGTGTGTTTCAATCGAGAACGCTAAGCGCTCCCCCAAGCGTATCTTCTGAATATTAAGATAAGCGTCTAACAAGTCGACCTCTTGTGCGATGGTCGATTGCTCAGTGCGGCTGTTTTTCAGAGTTACACGTAATAAGTCAGTCAGTTTTTCGAGCATCAACTTGGCTTTCGCGCTGTCACTCTCAATCAATACATTGATGGTCGCAAGCGTGTTGAACAAGAAGTGCGGTTCAATTTGGCTTTGCAGTTGTTTAAGCTGGCTTAGCACCACCACCTTTTCTTGGTCGGCCTGACGACGCTTGGCCACTTCCAATTCGTTATCGGCACGTAACTGCTGCTCCCGAGTATAGAAATAGTAATAGCAAACCGAACAGAAGATCACACCGAGCAAGACTACAGATTTAAGGTCCGAGATATTAGCCCCGAAATACCCGTTCAACCAATAGTGTGCGTTCAAGGTACCAAAGGTCATCGCGATCACCATTGAGATACCCACCTCAAGCGTTCGAGATGTCCTCTTAAACAACTTCACCAAGATGAAAGAAGAACCCACGGCGCTGTAGCCAAAGCCAAAACTGATTGCCAGGTTAACCGTTAATCCGCCGCCCCAAATCGTATGGGTTGTAATCGCAATAAGAACACAAAATAGCGTGGTGAACGCGAAACTCTTAATCCATGGAAACTTACTGTTTGAAAAAGTGTTCATTAAAATCGTCCTTTGATATTTAAAAGAATCATATGACTATCGGGTAAGTTGGCGTAAGCAGAATCACTTTTACCGCCTAGAAAGCGTGCAGCAAGTTCCAAATCCAACGATGAATTGCCATTATCTAAAGCCTGATAATTGAGCCACTGAGTCGCAATAAAACCGCCATCTTGAGGAGACAACATGACATCGAATGTTGGCGTGATATCTTCAAGCCAGCCATGTGTCGAATCCAGAGACCAATGAAACATGATGTTGTGTTGAACCAAATTGGCGTGCTGATAGCCTTGCGCATAAGAACCTACCAACGAAGATGTCATCGGATTAACCGACAAAGACTCTGCACTTTCTATCGCGCTTTGCCACTCAGAATGACTCCAAGCACGGCTATCAAACCAGTATTCCAGCACCACATTATGGCCCGTGTCATTGGCCCATGTTAATCCTGCTAACGCTTGGTAAGCCTCGCCCTGCTCTTCTAGATAAACCGGTTTATGCAGTGAGTTAGGCTGGCTGTAACCCAAACTTTGTCGCTGATAAACCATCGAACCGTGAAACTCCCACGCGAGATTTAATACCGACACCAAGCTCGCTCCAAGCAAGCCGTGGCGTACATCGTCGTAATAAGCGATCCATTGATATTCGTGGTCGCCAACCAGATTGTAACGACGTATCCCAAAGCCTTGTTGCTGATTCTGCTTTTCGAATTCATTTACGTCTTGGGAAGTCCATGACGAATCACTGTAAAGCAGTGTCCATTCGCCCGTCATATCGAACAGTGACGCTGAAGCCACACCTGCGCCCTCTTCTGCGACAATGCCAACAGCGTTTTGTCGGTAAGGCTTGATAATGTCTAACGGTCGGTAGCCATAACCAACACCCCAATCTAGGCGAACCTTACCGAGTGTCACATCAAGGTAGTGATCACCGAACGCTGAATTAGACAGTTCAACACCACCTTGCCAAAACAGCTCGCGCGCAATGAATTCCGATTCAAAGCTCGCGTCTTGGTCTTGAGGAGTATTAGTCAAAATATCATTGGCTTTCACGGCAAACAGGCCAAGCCAATTGCCATATCCAACTTCAAGATCCAACAAACCATTGAGTGACTGACGATTATCAGATGCAAAAGGGCTAAATGGCGACTCTCGCGATTCAACGGCTTCAGCACTCAGTTGCCAGTCCCACGCTAGGCTCAGATCGTCCGCTTGAGTCGTGTTACTCACACAAGACAATGCAAGAAAGCTAGCGATTAAAGGCTTAATGTGGAATCGACGACTAGAAGCTTTCATGGCACCCACCTAAAGCCCAGACACGCTATTACGTGATAAGTAAGCAGGGTTGTAGTATTTGTCCGCTAAAGCTTGTTCGCTTACCTCGCGGTACTCAATCACGGTTTTCTTACTTGGTTGAATCTTATCGAGCAAAGTCATCGAAACTACACTTGGCAAGCCATCTCGCACGCCTTCAGTAAACCAAGCTTGTTTCGCCAGTTTTCCAGAACGCAGATACAGATCCGCTTTAACAGGAAACGCTCGGTCTGCCGTTAACCACAGATCAATCGATTGATAGCTGGCACCCTTGGTTTTCGCCGTTAGCTTTAGATGATAAGTATCGAGTGTCTCGCCAGTCGACCTCTCAACTTGTTGCTCGGCAACCCACTTACCTTGGTAATCTTCGCTCCAAGTGAGCGTCGAAATGTCCCCTACCGAAGCTTCACCCAAGAGTTTCTGCATTGGTGTGATTCGGATAGGTCGGCGCGATTTCGGCATCAGTAACCAATAGTTGTCCTCTATCATCAGCATCTTTTGACCCGCCTCGACCGCCGACTTGAACACGACCAGCGACTCTCGGTTTGGTCTTGTGTAGACGTTGTATTCGCGGGTTTTGTCTAGTTGCTCGTCTTGATATAGCGCGACCAGAGATACCACTTTTGATGCCTGTTCGCTGTTCAAACGGTAGCTGTCTGCCTTAGCAATCATCTCGGTAACTTGCTGTGAATCGATAGCCCAGCTTGGTGCCGATGCTAGAGCCAACGCAGAACCTAAAATAGTGAGTGAACGAGTAAATTTATACATAAACCAGCGCCTCCGTGATTGGCTTATTTACGCCTTTGCGAGCAGAGAAATAAGCGGCTAGCAAACAGATCGTCAGTACACCCAAGGTGGCGTAACCAACCAATTCCAATGAGAAGTAAATGTTGAGTGGGTAACCCTCGGTTCTGCCGGGAGGTGGTGGCATTTGGATATCCACCACCAGCAATAACACCGACACGAAGCCACTCACTAACGCGCCGATCGCGCTGCCAATCACAGCCAACAATCCCGCCTCTTTTAAGAAACCTGCGACGATTTCAGACGGGTAACTGCCTAGTGCCGACAAGGTGCCAATTTCACGAGTACGCTCGGTCACCGACATGGTCATGGTGTTAAACAACGACACAAACACTACCAATGCCATCACTGCGCCCATGATGCCGAAGATACGGTCGTAAAGGTCTTTAACCTTGGTGTAGAAGAACGCGCGACCTTGCCATGGGGTGAGCTCAATATCTGAGCCCTGTTGACCAACTTGCTTGTCCAAAGCCAATTGGATGCGCTGTTGAACCGTCGAAGTCTTGTTGGTTTCAAAAAGAAAGACCGACAAGGTGCTGACTTTATCTGACGCTAAAAGCTCTTGGGCAGTGGTGATGTGTACGTATAACTGACGCTTATCCAGCTCAGGCACTCCTGTCGAGTAAATACCCTGCACCTTAAAATCAAAAGCGTTCAATGCGCCGTCACTGGTGGTGGCGAGCAGTGTCACCCAATCATCAACCGCAACTTTGAGGTTGCGAGCAAGGTCGGTTCCCAGCATCACTTGTGGCTCTTGGCTGTCGTATCTGGGAGATTTCACATCTGAGAGAGTTTGACCGCTGCGTACGTCAAGGAAAGGTCCTTTCATGTCGAACTCGCGCTCATTAACGCCTGTTCCCATAAAGATGCTCGACTTGCTTCCGTTAGACACCAAACCACTAAAATAGACTCGCGGCTGCACCCCACGCACATTGCTGTCGCCAATAATGCTCTTGGTTAGGGCTTGAACATTGTCTAGACCATTGCTCAGCGGCATGTCTTCATCTTGCTCAAAATATCCCGGCGTACTCAAAGTAAGATGACCAGTATCGCGCGCGATCGATTCACGCAGAGATTCATAGGTATAAAGCCCATAACCTCCAGCCGAGGTCAGCGCAAATACGGCAATTGCGATGATCAATACCGAAAGCAGACTACGGCGACCGTTTCTCAATAAATTAAGCCACGCCAAACGCACCGAGGTAGGAAGCAAAAAAGTGCTCATTCTTTGTGTTAACTTGCCCATGAGATTGCCTCCATTGCTGTGGCTTGTAGTGCCAGTTGACCATCGATAAGTTCAATGACTCGGTCACAACGCTGCGCCATTCTTGGGTCATGCGTTGCGACAATAAAGGTGGTGCCCATTTCGTGGCCGAGCTCTTTCATAATGTCGATCACAAGGTTGGCGGTGTGACTGTCTAAGCTAGCGGTCGGCTCATCGGCAATGACTAAGCTTGGGTTGTGGATTAGCGCTCTGGCTATCGCGACACGTTGCTGCTGGCCGCCTGAAAGATTGTCTGGGCGATGATGTACATATTCGCCTAGCCCAACACGCTCCAACATCTCTTGTGCTCTGGTCTGCTGTTCTTGTTTCGAACATTGGTTCAACATCAATGGGTAGGCCACGTTCTCAAGTGCCGTCATCACTGGAACCAGATTGAAGCGCTGAAATACAAAACCCAACGACTGACGGCGAAAGCGTGCAGCGGCGATTTGCTCTGTCGGATACGGTTGGCCATCAATATTGATCTGTCCTCGATAGCTCATATCCAACAAACCAAGAATATTCAAAAGTGTGCTTTTTCCAGAACCCGACGGGCCACACAACGCCACCATTTCACCGCGCTGGATATGGCCATCGACCCCGTTTAATGCATCAACACGTTGACCGCCTGTGACATATGCTTTGCCGATATCTTTAAATTCAATCATCCCGTTTTCCTCTGATTACTAACCAACTGTTTAACTTCCATGCCCTTTATTTCGCTTTCGCTATTAGGGCCTTCGCAGTCATCGTTTCGATGTTGTCGGCATCGGCCGTTTCCATTTGCTCTAGCCACGCTTGTGCTTGCGTTAGGTCTTCAGCACGAATCGATGCCTCAATCGCATAACGGTAAATCCACGATGTCACAGCGAAATGCTGTTGCTGGAAAGCATCTTCAGCCAATAGCGAGAGGAACAGGTCATAACCACGATCGAAATGATTAAACATGTCTGGCAGAGAGGTGTAAGTAACGGCGGCCATTGCGCGAGTTAGGTAAGAATCTGGCAGCCCTTGAACACGGGGTTGTTCATGAATTGGTTGGTCTTCGTCTTTCAGCAGCACCAGTGATTTATCAATGGTTGATAAGCCTCTCTCCACATACTTCATCTTGTTCCAAGGTAAGAACGCATCACGCCCCATCAGGGTTTCTGTGCTTCCTAAATAAACTAAAGTCAGTGGCGTAGCGCCGTCTTGTTGCAGCGTGTCATTAAGGCGTTCATAAGCCACCTCAACCAAGTCTTCATTGCCTTGCGCCGCTTGGTTGTAGATATCGAGCACGTCTGAACTCGGGTTCGCTAAAGCTAACGACGGTGCAAACGAAACAAGAGCAATCAGCAATGAACGCTTAAGCACAGAAGTTGTAGAGCCTGAATTAAATGAGTGTGAAGTAGTCATGATTTCTAATCCCTTTCAAATGTTGACGTTGAAAGGTTAACTAGAATTTGTCGTGCAGTTTTACCAATGCGACGAATGGTAATTATAAGGAGTGAATGGTTGAGAGGCGGTGTGAGTGGGGTCTCAACCTTATAGGAACTAGACGAACACTATTCGCATAATTAGCCATAGTTACCTCCCCCTCTAACTCCCCCTCAATCTGGGTTCATCAATATCTCTAGATCTTTAGCAGAGGGGGAGAACTTTCTTTAGCACTGAACATATATCGACACTTTTAACGAGCGATGTTCTATTCCTCCCCTCTCCACGATCAGCAAGGGATCTACATATGAATCAAGGGGAGGCTAGGAGGGGATTTATTTTGGATTAACGCACTCGGCAGAGCTCAAACCAAAAAAATAGCCGCTAATCCGCGGCTATTTTTAGTTATCTAAACGAAGTTCCTATTACTTCGATCTTTCTACTTCTTTGTCTCTTCAACCACGGCTTTCATCAATACTGATGTATCCATGCGGCCTTGTCCTTCGGCAGACAGTGCCTTGTAGGCGTTGTTGGTCTTTTCAGTCAGTGGAAGCTGGATGCCTTGGCGCTCAGCTTCATCTAGACAGAAACCTAAGTCTTTGATCATCCAATCAATTGCAAAGCCAAAATCGAACTTGTCTTGTGCCATTGTGGTAGCGCGGTTCTCCATCTGCCATGAGCCAGCAGCGCCGTTTTTAAGGCAATCAACCAGAGTTGGGATATCCAAACCTGATTTTTCAGCAAGCACTAAGCCTTCAGATAAGCCATTCAACACTCCTGCAATGCAGATCTGGTTAACCATTTTCGCGCGTTGGCCTTGGCCGACTTTACCCATAAGAACTGACGACTTACCGTAAGCTTCGAACACAGGTTGAAGGTCGTTGAAAAGCGCTTGTTCGCCACCACACATGATGGTTAGCACGCCATTTTCTGCGCCCGCTTGGCCACCAGATACAGGTGCATCCATAAAGCGAATACCGGCTTGCTTCGCTGCCACTTCAAGCTCTTCAGACAGAACTGCAGACGTTGTAGTGTGATCGACAAGAATCGCGTTTGGCTTCATCGCTGCCAATGCGCCTGTTTCGCTGGTTGTCATGCTGCGTACGTCGTCATCGTTGCCCACACAAACCAATACCACGTCAGCTTCCGCTACACATTCAGCCACAGATTCTGCCGCTTTACCTTGGTGTTTATCAGCCCAGTCTAGCGCTTTACTGTGAGTGCGGTTAAATACCGTTACTTCAAAACCGGCTTTGACTAGATGGCCTGCCATTGGGAAACCCATAACGCCTAGCCCGATAAAACTTACTTTCATTTCTTTCTCCTTTTATTTGACCAAACCATCGCTATGAAAAGATCGAACACTCTCAATCAGTGCATCAATAAGCAGGGTCAAAGCCTTTGGCTGATATTTTCTTTCTTTGTACACTAAATACGCTTGGCGATCACCCCGATGATACTCAGGGAGCACTTGAATCAAATTCATCTCAGGGGATACATGACGAAAAGGCAATGAAGCAAGCCCCAAACCTTTTTGCGCTGCTGCCGCCACCGCATGAATATCGTTGACGATGAACTTAGGTTTAATCGTGATCATCTGCTCTAAGCGGTCGGATTTGTAGAGCGGCATATCAAACACATCATCGACGTTAATCCAATCTTGCAGCTCTAGGTCGTCGGGTTTTTCTATTGTTGCACGCGAATCTAAGTATTCTGGGCTTGCATAAAACCCGTGTTTGGCTTTAAACAGCGGTCGAGCAATCATGCCTTCCATGTCCGAGATCTTAAACGTGATCAGTAAGTCACGATCAGTCTGTGGAATGAGCTGCTGCTGGCTCAGAGTAAGGTCGAGCTGAACGTTTGGATACTGAGTGAGGAATTGCTCTACCGTCGACCCTAGAAAGCCACTGTAGAAGTTATGAGGCACGGCGAGCTTTATCTTGCCTTGGATAGCGTCACGCTCTTCGAGCAAGCTATTAAAGCCATGATGAATCGACTCCATGCCGCTGCTCAGCGCTGCAAACGCCGCCTCACCGTCTTTGGTGGCCACCAGCTCTCGACCTTTCTTTTCTAAAAGTCGGATATTGAGGCGATCTTCCAATGCGGTTAGCCGACGCGACATAGTCGACACAGGGAGTTGCAGCCGTTTCGAAGCCGATAGCAAAGAGCCCTCTTCAACCACTGCACAGAATAAAAACAGATCATCAATGTTTCCAAATATGGAATTCATATTTCTACATGTGCCTATTTTTCTCATTAATGGATAAATGTAACCTTATCTCATCAACATCAGAAAATCACGGGAGAAACATATATGAGCAAAAAACAATTTTGGGTAACCGCGATTTTATCCTCACTCACCATGGCAACCATCATGTCTGGGTTAATTTCTGGCTACAAAATGGGATTCAGCTCCGAGTGGCCGCCAATCTGGATGCAAAGCTTTTTCATCGCTTGGCCGTGTGCCATCACACTCAACCTCACCGTGCTTCCTTTGATCAGAAAATTCTCAGCATGGATTTGTCGCCCAAGAACGCTTTGCGAACCTGACATCACGGAACGATGATCAAGGGCTAATGTTAAGGAGCTATAGTCTAGGTTCTGCGATCAAAAAGATACGGTAAAAAAGCTATGTTCATGGGTAAACGACTGAATTACAGCCATAAAAAAACCGAGCACTAGGCTCGGTTTTTTATTAGCTGTTGTAACTGTAAAAATTACAGCTCAGCGTTGTGGTAAACCTGCTGAACATCATCACAGTCGTCAAGCATGTCTAAGAACTTCTGGAACTTCTCAGAATCTTCTTCCGCTACCGGCGTCATAGTTTGAGGAACGAAAGTGATTTCCTCAACATCTAGAACTAGCTCAGGGAACGCGTTAGTTAGTGCAGTCTTCGTTTTGAAGAACTCAGTTGTTGGAGCGAATACAGTGATTACACCGTCTTCTAGCTCAACGTCTGTTACGTCTACGTCGTCCATCATTAGTGTTTCTAGGATGATCTCGTCGTCTTCACCTTTGAACTGGAATACAGCTTGGTGAGCGAACATGTGAGAAACAGAACCTTCAACACCGATTTTCGCGCCAGTTTTAACGAAACATTGGCGAACGTCTTGGAAAGTACGGTTGCCGTTGTCAGTTAGACAGTCAACGATTACGCTTGTGCCGCCTGGGCCAAAGCCTTCGTAACGAGCTGGAGCGTAGTCTTCACCACCGCCGCCGTTTGCTTTGTCGATCGCTTTGTCGATTACGTGTGCAGGAACTTGGTCTTTCTTCGCTTTAGCAATAAGGTGCTTAAGCGACAGGTTCATGTCTGGATCTGAACCACCATTCTTCGCACACATGTAAATTTCTTTACCGTATTTGGAATAAACTTTAATTTTTGCGCCAGCAGTTTTAGCCATTGAGGCTTTGCGCACTTCAAAACTTCTTCCCATCGGGATCTTCTCTCTGATTCAATTAACGGGGCAAATTCTAGCAAATTACTGTGTCATTTCAATTCTACAGCTTTGCTGAGCAAGGTTTGTCTGCGGTTATGCGACGCCCATTACTCGTTTGTATTTTTCTACAGACTGTTCAAACCACGCCTTTTCATCTGGGTCACCGAGCTTCATTGCTTCTTCAACAATGGCTTCAGGGCCACATTTAGCCTGCTTCAATTTCCATACTAGAAACGATGCCTGCTTATCCAGTTCGATTTTGTTTTTCTCGCTGGGTGGAAGGAGTGAAAGGTTGATAGACATTAGTCGCCTTCGTCTGTAATACACTTGGCCGAGAAATATATCATAGAGCAGCCTCATAAAACCAATACTATGAGTAGTAGAAAGGATTTATGAGACAAGAAACCAAGCAAGTCGCTGATGCAGGTCAAGCTAGGTTTGGAAAGTGCATTTGGGTAAAGAGGCCATTACAATATAAAGAGTAGGGGGGAATGTTATCTTTGTATGGCCAATGGTTCGCATTTTAGAAAGACAGCAGCATAACTAACACGCTTACTCTACATTACTAAAAGCTTGGCAAGGGAGGTCTAAAGGAACTTCAAAAGTTACTCTATGAGCAATGTTTGATTCATCTAAGTTTTTAATACCGCCTCCGATAGAGAAAACTGATAATTTGGCTTTTGCGCTAGCATCAACATCAGTGCTTTCTTTTACTTGGATTGCTATATCAAATTTAATAGTTTGCTTTGGCGGCTTTTCAGGGTGTACATCAAAAGCAGCATCAATAAACGTTGCATGAGGATTAACAGTGCCACCTAACGAAGACACCTCTTGAGCAGCATCATTCACGCCTTTTACTATCTGCACTAACGTTTCTTTAATATACTCATCTAACTGCATAATTTAACTCGAATAATCACGCTTATCAAAGTATCCATAATACCAATATAGAACATCCGCTGCATAACATTATTCTTTTGATATTTATAGATTTTTCACACACGAAATTGAAAGCGGAGCAGAGTTATGTGGTCGCTAATAGGCAGGTCGAACTAGCCCTGAGATGCATCAAAGGCCTAAACCCTACTCAGGCAACAGATAGCGCGTGCTTCTGCCACCAGAACCAGATTTAACTAAGCAGCCATTCTCAGTCAAAGCGCTCAAATGACGTGTTGCTGTGGCACTACTCACCTTCGCTACCTTTTTATATTGACTAGCATTGATACCTTCAGAAAAATCACCATCAAGCATTCTATTAAGCACTTTCACTTGCTCTACAGTAAGCTTAGTTTGATCTACACTTCGCCAATAATTGGTCTTATAAACGGTTTGGTCGACCTCAGAAAAAACTCCTGTAAACGTCTCGTCTAATGTATCTAAGAACCACATCAACCAATCGCTGATATCGAGTCCCCCTTTCTGGGTTCGCTCCAATATCTCGTAATAATGTTTGCGATTAGCAAGTATCCCCACCGACATCGCATAGAAACGTACCGATTGCTTCTCTGCTTGTGCTAACGCCAAGTCGGTCAACAATCGAGTAATACGACCATTACCATCATCTAACGGGTGTAAGGTGATAAACCAAAGGTGAGTTATCGCAGCTCTAAGTAAGGGATCGAGTGTAGCGTCGGTAAGTGAATCATTAAACCATGTGATAAATGTATCTAGCTCAGCATCAAGAATGTCTCGGCTAGGCGCTTCAAAGTGCACGGTTGGGCGGTCAATTCTTCCTGATACCACTTGCATCGGAGCGTCACCTCGTAGCTGACCTCCAACTACAGGGTTAAACATGGTGTAGCCTTGAGGAAACAGTCTATCGTGCCAATGTAAGATCCTATCAGGCGCTAGTGGCTCTGTTAGGTTCTGCACCGCATCCAACATAATTTCAGCTAGGCCATCGGTTTGTTCTGTCGTAGGAAAAGGTCGCTCTTCACTCACGCCAAGTTTGTTGGCTAAAGAAGAACGAACAGAGAAGGCATTCAGCTTTTCTCCTTCTATCGCACTGGAGTGGACAATGTTCGCTAGCAAAGTATCGAGCATTGTTTGCGTTTGGTCTGCAGATTGAGAGGTAATCTTGCCCAATAAAATGCCCTGATTAAGCCGAACTTCTCTTAACCTCACGCCTATTCTCTGATTATCCCAAACAAAGTTTGGCCAATTATCTTGCTGCCAAATCCACATATTACGCCCCATGATGCGAAAATATCACTTATTCAAATCACATTATGAGGTGTTTAAGGTCATTATTCAAATCACAAAGTGAGCCGAATAATGGGGTATTCAAATCATTGAGGCTGGAGAAGTACTTCTCCAGCCCAGAAGGACTATTCACTCACCGAGAACACATCGCAGCGTGAGGCGCAGATGAAGTCATTTTTGTGCAGGCCTTTGATTGAGTGGCTCCACCAAGTGACGGTGACTTTGCCCCACTCTAATAAGATAGAAGGATGATGGAACTCTTCTTCTGCCAACTCTGACACTTTGTTGCTGAATGCCCATGCTTGCTTGTAGTTTTTAAATTTGTACACCTTCTCAAGCTGCGGAATGCCGTCTCTTTCCATGATTTGCCAGTCAGATAACTCCAACAAAAGAGACTGCTGCTCATCTTTACTCAGGGCAATCGCGTCGATACTGCAGGCTTCGCATTTTAATTCATTCAACATGTGTCGGTTCCTTAGGTTCAAAAAGTGGTGGTAGTAACCCCGCTTCAATTGCGAGATCAGCTTGCTGTAACAGGTTTTCTTGACTGATTTGAAATAGCTCAGCCAGATCATTAATCACATAATATTTCGGTTGCATGATGTCGATGCGATAAGGGGTTCTTAGCACCGTTTGTAAATCGAAACGCTCACGAACGGCCATATCTCCTTCCAACGCATAGTTAGTTTCTGCTGGAGAAGAGAGAATGCCGCCGCCGTAGATTTTCAATCTATCGCCCTCTTTTACTAAACCGAACTCAACCGTAAACCAATACAAACGGGCAAGGTAACCTCGCTGTTTAGAGGTGGCTGCTTGGCCTAGCTTTCCATATTGCTCAGTGAAAGCGGCAAAATCAGGGTTAGTGAGCATGGCACAGTGACCAAAAATTTCATGAAAGAAATCTGGTTCTTGTAGGTAATCAAACTCTTCTCGCGTTCTCAAAAATGTTGCTACAGGGAATCGCTTATTGGCTAGCAAATCAAAGAAACGGTCGAAATCGATCAACGCAGGTACGGGCTGTACTTGCCAACCTGTTGTTTCCTTTAGAACTTTGTTTATCTCAGGGAGTTGAGGAACTCTGTCTAATGGCAGATCAAGCAACGTCAATCCATGCAAATAGGCTTCACATGCGCGATCATCAATGACGTCCAGTTGCCTTTTCACCAAGTCGTGCCAAATGGCGTCTTCTTCGAGGCTCCACTCAACCCATCCCTCTTGGCTCACGGGCTTAGAATGATATTGAGTCATTACGTACCTCCTTTCGAATGTCTCCCTTTAAGCCTATCCCCACTCATTGTAAGCACCAAATTTACGCTATTTTTCGAAATAGCCCTTTATGTAACATTTTATTTACATAAATATATCAAAGTCTTATTCCCCTGATCTTTTGACTTTGTAAAACCTTCATACCAGACTGAAATCGTTAAGTTTTTGTTAAAGGTAAAGGAATGTACGAAAGCAACAAGCCAGTTTGGCAGCCAAGTGAGCAGCGTATCGCTGATGCCAACTTAACCCGATTTATCGACAACCTTGATCTGTCTGATTTAAACCTAGATAGAGGCATACAAAGCTACGCCGAACTCCATCAATGGTCGGTGGATCAGCCTGAGTCGTTTTGGCAAAACGTGTGGCAGTTTTGTGGAGTGGTTGGCTCGCAAGGGGATGACATCAAAACGCAAGGTGAGAGCCGCTGGCAGCAACCTAAATCCAATCGTGATGCAGCTTGGTTTCCGAATGCGCAAGTAAACTACGCCGAGAACTTGCTGCGCTTGGCGCAAACCATGCCTGACGAGCACGCAATTTGGTTTGAGAATGAGCGTGGTGAGCAGCAGAGCTACACATGGAAAGCCCTATGTGAGGCTGTGTCCAACGTTCAGCAATGGCTTGTTGATAGCGGCGTAAGGCAAGGTGATGTGGTTGCTGCGTATACGCCCTACCTACCACAAACCGTGATAGCCATGCTCGCCACCACCAGCTTAGGGGCGACTTGGACGTCAACCTCGCCTGATTTTGGCGTTGAGAGTGTGATTGAGCGATTCGGCCAAGTGAAGCCCAAAGTGCTATTCACCTGCGATGGTTACACCTTCAATGGTAAAACGTTCGATATGGCGGGCAAGAACCGTGAAATCATCGAACACTTAAACGAATTAAAACAGGTGTGTGAGATCGGTTATTTGAAACCGAGTAATGACTTAGAGAAGAGCGATTTAGAGAAGAAAAAAGTTGAACATGATGTGTCGATTCTAAGCTGGCACAGAATCATTAATCACTATCAGACAAAACCTCTTCGATTTACTCGTGTCGGCTTCAATGAACCGTTGTTTGTACTCTACTCTTCCGGCACCACAGGCAAACCCAAATGTATAGTGCATTCTGTCGGTGGCACTACCATCAACCACCTAAAAGAGCATCAGCTTCATTGCGATATTAAACCAAGAGATCGCGTGTTCTACTACACCACTTGTGGTTGGATGATGTGGAACTGGCACGTATCTGCGCTCGCCAGCGGTGCTTGTTTGGTTATCTTTGATGGTAGCCCGGTTTACCCGCAACCTAACGTTCTATGGGATTTAGCGCAGCGTGCTGACGTATCGACATTTGGCACCTCAGCCAAGTACATAGAAGCGATTGAGAAAGCCGAACTCTCACCAATCGACAGCCACTCTCTGCCTCAATTAAGAACACTGTGCTCGACGGGTTCTGTGCTTTACCCAGAGCAGTTCGATTACGTTTACAAGCACATCAAGCAAGACCTGCATTTAGCGTCGATTTCTGGCGGCACGGATATTTGTGGCTGCTTTGTTTTGGGTAACCCAATCTCGCCTGTGTATCGCGGAGAGTGCCAACAGGCCGGGCTCGGCGTCGACATCAAGGTGTTCAATTCGTCTGGTCAAAAGGTCGATCACGAACGTGGCGAATTAGTATGCACCAACTCCCTACCCAACTTCCCCGCTGGCTTTTGGAATGACACCGGAGAGCGCTATCACAGCACCTATTGGGATAGGTTCGACAATGTGTGGCATCACGGTGATGAAGTCGCACAGAGCGAACATGGCGGCTACCTGTTCTACGGGCGAGGCGACACCACACTCAACCCCGGTGGCGTGCGAATTGGTACGGCCGAAATCTATCAGCAAGTGAACACCATTGACGGCATCATCGATTCGATAGCAGTCGGTAAAAACATCGACCGCAATGAACAGGTATGGCTGTTTGTTCAGCTGCAGCAAGGTGTGAGTTTAGATGAAAAGTTACTGACAGCCATCAAAAGCAAACTCAAATCCTCTTGTTCGCCAAGACACGTGCCAAGCCAGATATTTGCGATCAGCGATGTGCCAAAAACACGATCTGGCAAACTGGTGGAGTTGGCTGTGAAACAGGTGATCAATGGCAAAAATGTAGAAAACCTCGGGGCTATCGCTAACGCCGAGGTTTTGGAAGAGATAAAGAGTGTTGTTTCGCTTTAAACTTGAAACAAAAAAGCCCTTCACGAATGAACATCGTGGAGGGCTTTCTACTATCAATAACCGTTGGGGCTTAATCTGAGCTATACGTTCGCATCTACCTGATTCTCTGGCATCGCCTCAATAAAAGCAGGTAACTGATTGCACGCTTCGACAATTGAGTTAATCAGCGGATAAGGCGACATATCAACGCCAAAGCGCAGCGCATTATACACCTGTGGCACCAAGCAAATATCGACAATGCATGGTGAATCGGTGAGGCTATAAACTGAATCAGCGTATGTTTGACGATGCTTAGAAAGCTTCTCTTCTAATGCCGAAAAACCTTGGCTCATCCAATAGTGAAGCCAGTCTATTTTCGCCTCTTGCTCACACGACAACTCTCGCTCCAAATACTGCAACACACGCAGGTTATTCAGAGGGTGAATTTCTATCGCAATATCCTGAGCCATTGCCAACGCTTGATAGCGCAATGGTGTTTGCTCTGGAATCAACAAGGAGTCTGGGCTGCTCTCACACAAATAGTTTTCGTCCAAATATTGCAGAATCGTCAGCGACTGATTGAGTTGAACGTCACCATCCACCAGCACTGGCACTAATTCACTGGCATTGAGCTCGCGATATTGTGGATCATGCTGCTCGCCGCCATTACGCACCAAATGGACCGATTTAGACTCATAGTTGAGTTGCTTTAGGTTTAATCCAATACGCACCCGATAGGCAGCCGAAGAGCGCCAGTAACCGTAAAGTATAATGTTCTTGTTCACGATGCTCTCGCTCATACTGAAACCCTATTACGTGGATTATAGCGCTCGATACTGGCTCACTTTTTGGTCTATCGCGCCAAAAATGGAATCACCCGCCGCATCAAGCATCTCAAGCTTGATCGAGTCACCAAACGACATGAATTGAGTCGACGGTTTACCATCACGAATCGTCTCAATCATGCGCACCTCGGCAATGCATGAATAGCCCACGCCGCCCTCGGAAATTGAGGTGCCGTGGTCAGTGCCTTGCTTGTTGGAAACCGTGCCAGAACCAATGATCGCACCCGCCGACAGTGGACGAGTCTTCGCAGCATGGACTACTAGTTCAGCAAAGTTGAAAGTCATATCGACACCGGCATTCGGACAACCAAAAGGCTGGTCGTTGTAGGTCGATATCAACGGTAGATGTACCTTGCTGCCTTTCCACTGCTCACCAAGCTCATCAGGTGTAACGGCGACCGGAGAGAACGCCGAAGACGGTTTAGATTGGAAGAAGCCAAAGCCTTTCGCTAGCTCTGCCGGAATCAAGCCACGCAAAGACACATCGTTCACCAACATCAGTAGACGAATCGAATCGTGCGCTTGCTTAGCACTTACACCCATAGGTACGTCACCGGTGACAATCGCAACCTCTCCTTCGAAATCGATGCCCCACTCGTCACTGGCAAATTCGATATTGTCACGAGGGCCGATAAACGCATCTGAGCCTCCTTGATACATTAATGGATCAACCCAGAAGCTTTCTGGCATTTCAGCACCACGCGCCTTACGCACCAGTTCAACATGGTTTACATAAGCACTGCCATCAGCCCATTGATATGCGCGTGGCAGAGGTGATTCACAATACTGAGATGCAAACACTTCACTGCCAGTCACATGCCCGTTGTTTAACGAGGTGTATAACTCTTCTAACTGAGAAGCCACGCTGTCCCAGTTATCCAAAGCTACCTGCATGGTAGGTGCCAGATGCATCGCGTGGAAGATTTCGGTGGCAGGCACGCACTGTTTGAGATCTTTACTCACGACCATCAACAGACCATCACGAGTACCATTTTTCTTGGTTGCTAATTTCATCCTTGTTGCCCCTTACTTCTCTTGCCAACTGTAGACATATTCTTTGTTCTCAACGCTATCGAGCTCGTCAGAGAACTGCAGCGCGTGGCGAGTATCGATCATCACCGCGACTTCATCAGTGAACTTTTTCTTATACGCTTGCCCTGCCTTAAAGGCTTTTGGGTGAGGCCCATGCGTGAAGCCTGCAGGGTGGAAGGTCACCATGCCCGCTTCAATGTTATCGCGGCTGAAGAAGTCACCAGCGTGATAGAACAGCACTTCATCGTAGTCGTCATTGTTGTGATAGAACGGCACTTTCAACGCACCTGGATCGCTCTCAATCGGGCGTGGCACAAAGGTACACACTACAAAGCCTGCGCCAACAAAGGTCGTATGCGCAGACGGTGGCAAGTGGTAACGATGTGACATCAGCGGTCTGATATCGCGCCAATTCACTTTCACCACAGCCAAATCCCCATGCCAACCAATCGCGTCTAAAGGATTGAACGGATAAGTGATCACACTGACTTTGTCGTGGCGTTTCACCTGAACTTGGGTTTGATCTTCGGAGTACTGAGCGCGGAATTGATCGTTGATCGACGGGATTTCAAGAACCGCTGGATCAAACACCGCGTGATTGCCGACCATGCCCTTCTCAGGCAAGGAATAAGCCGCGTCGGTGTTCTCAATCATCAAGATGAACATCGGCTCACTTGGCTCCAAGCGCCAATTGGTTGAGCGCGGGATCATCACGTAATCCCCTTCACTCACCTCTAAATGACCATAGTCGCAATAGAGATCTGCCCTACCTTGGTGAATGAACAGCAGCTCATCACCGTCAGAATTACGCACCAAGAAATCCATCTTCTCATCCATGCGCCACACACGGATTTTGCAGTCCGCATTGTGCAAAAGATGAGGCACCGCCCAAGGGGTTATCTGGTTAGCTTTCTCCACCAGCGTAAAATCAAAAGCGCGAGGACGTAAATCACCCTCCCACTCCGACCAACCTGTTGGGGCATGCTGGTGATGAAAGTGAGCGGCAGGGCCAAAGAATCCACTTCGGCCCGCTTCTCGCTCATAAATTGCCTCTTCGGGGAAGTCGGCGTGCGCTTGTTTAGAGCACACCCCCTCCCGATGAGGAAACGAGATCCATTTATGCATCGTCTAATACTCCTCGACGAATCTGGTCCTCTTCAATCGATTCAAACAGCGCCTTGAAGTTACCTTCACCAAAGCCTTCGTTGCCTTTACGCTGAATGATTTCAAAGAACACAGGCCCAATTACCGTCTGTGTGAAAATTTGCAGCAAGATGCCGTCTTTGGTCGGCGCGCCATCAATCAGAACCCGTAAATCGCGCAGCAGATCGGTGTCTTCACCGTGGCCCTTCACACGCTCGTCGACTTTCTCGTAATAGGTATCTGGGGTTGGCATAAAGTCCATGCCGCGATCACGCAGGGTTTTCACCGTTTTGTAGATGTCATCCGTTGCGAGCGCGATGTGTTGGATGCCTTCGCCGTTGTATTCGCGGATGAACTCTTCGATTTGTGATTTGTCGTCTGAAGACTCATTGATAGGGATGCGGATTTTGCCACATGGCGAGGTCATGGCTCTGCTCACAAGGCCTGTCAGCTTGCCTTCAATGTCGAAGTAGCGAATCTCGCGGAAGTTACCGATGCGCTCATAAAACCCAGACCAAACATCCATATTGCCTTGTTTCACGTTGTGCGTGAGATGGTCGATTTCATACAAGCCAACATTGGCTTCGGCCATGCGCTTTTCCGCATCGTCATAGAATCGGAAATCGACGTCATAGATGCTCTGCTTGCCATAACGATCCACAAAATAGAGCAGGCTTTCACCGATGCCGTAAATGGCAGGAATACTCAGCTCCATCGGCCCTATTTCTGTTTTGTACTCTTCACCGCCGCCCTTAAACGCTTGTTCCATTGCAGCTGTCGCTTCGTTGACACGAAAAGCCATGCCACACACCGATGGCCCATGCACTTTAGCGAACGCTTCCGCTTGGCTGTGCGATTGTTCATTAACGATGAAGTTGATGTCACCTTGTCGATACAGCCAAGCCTCTTTTGAGCGATGCTTGGCGACCTCAGCAAAACCAAGTGACACAAACAGTGCTTTAAGTTGCTCAATTCCCTTGTGGTCAACGGCCGTGTATTCAACAAACTCGAATCCATCCGTGCCAAGCGGGTTGTATGTATCCACCATGAACTTTCTCCTTGTACCTATTGGTTTTGTATTACGTGTTTTTTGTCCTTAATTAAATTTGGCCCACAAGCGGAAAGATTGGAATGCATCGAAGGAAATGGGCAATAACGCTAAAAACCCGTCAATTTGTAAAATATCTGTTACAGATAAATAACAACGACAAGAAAGTGAGTGCTATCAAGGGATTGAAAGACGGTGGTTTAATTTACAACCAAGCAAGAGATGTTATTAAATTGTTACAGACACACTTTTATCAGTTAAGGTGATAAATCGAACATTAGACTGATGATGCAAAAAAGCCGCTGTAGTCAGCGGCTTAATAAGTTCTAAAACGAATCTAATTAGAATAAAGGATTCGCGTTAATCCCAGTTGAGAATCGACCAATTCGGTTGATCAGCCAGTGCTTTCAAACGCGGACATGGGTTTACCAAATAGGCAAAATCAGCGTGTTCACACAAAGGTAAGTCGTTGATTGAATCTGTATAAAAGTGGATATCTGAGTAATTAGTTTCTTTATTGTCTAACCACTCTTTTAAACGCGTCACTTTACCTTCACGATAACTTGGAACGCCTGAGATCTCAGATGTAAAACGGCCTTGGTTTTCAATCAAATCGATACCAAGTACATTCTCGATACCAATCTTACGCCCCACAGCTTCCACCAAGAAGGTCACGCTGGCAGAGATGATCAACATATCGATGTTGTCGCGCTCTAGCTGCTCAATCAAAGGTTTCGACTGCTTGAACTGTCTAGGCAAAATATACTGTTCAACACACTCTTCCACCAGTGCGGTGACTTGCTCTGTTGGCATTTCCGCGAGTGGCTGCATAGCGAACGTGAGGTAATCTTCCATGTTCAGTTTGCCTTCCGAATACAGACCCATTAAGCGCTTATCTTCTTCAATAAAGTTCGGTGCTGTAGCAATGCCCTTTTCAACCAAGAATTCATTCCAAAGCATCGCCGCATCGGCATTGATCAACGTTTCGTCCATATCAAATACATACAAAGGTTTGAACATCTTAGGCTCTCACAGGTTGAATTTCGTTCAGGTTAAACAGGAGTTCAAGTTGGCTGAATGCTATAGCGAATGTATGACAATTAGAGCGTATTTCTGTGGCAATTATGTTTCGTGAAGATGACAATCAAGTCTACTCCATTTATTCAAAAATGATAAAAGGGTAGAAAGGAATCAACTTACTGAATACATACAAAAACTCCGACTGATTAGGTCGGAGTTTGGGGTTTAACGATTGGATTTAATGACGCCCGAGCTAAACAATCTTCTGCTCATTTTCGTCCGTTAGTTTGCTCTTATCAGACAAGAAACTCGCTACGATCTCTCTCAGTTTGCCTTGGTTAACCGGTTTAGGTAAAAACTCATCCATGCCTACATCGAAGCACAAATGCTTGTCTCGCTGCACGACGTTGGCCGTCAGCGCAATGATTGGAATATGCTTTGCAGCCCCTTCTTCGAGCGCTCGGATCTGCTTGGTCGCTTCGAAGCCATCGAGAACCGGCATCTGACAATCCATAAAAATCATCTCGTATTCGTTGGCTTTGAATTTCTCGACACCAATTTCACCGTTGTCGGCAATATCAACCTCAAAGCCAAGCTTCTTGAGCATCATCTTGGCGACTTGTTGGTTTACTCGCGAGTCTTCAACAACTAAAACTGTACCACTAAATTCTCCGGCAACTGCGACAGGTTTTGACTCTGCTTGAATTGGAGCTTGTTTATCGGCTGGTGTGGCGTTTACAGAGACAATGGGAGCATCTTTAACAACCGCTGCAGGTTTACTTAACGGCACAGGTTCATTGTCTTTAAACGCAACCTCTCCTCTGTTCGGATAGGTAAAGACTGAAGTATCAGCCGCTCTCGCGAGTACCTCACTGATGGTCCATTTAAGCTGATTATCTTGGTAAGGACGCGCAATGTAGGCAACAAAACCGACTTGTTTAGCACGAGCTTCATCTTGCTTTCTAGGGTCAGCAGAGATCATCACTAACTTGGGACACTCGCTACCAAAGCGTTCAACTAAGCTTCTCGCCAGTTGAAAGCCATCAACGGACGGCATTACTTTGTCTATCAGAACGAGATCATAAGGTGATGACTGAGCCACAGACTCTGAAACCAACTCTAACGCTTGGTTTGCCGTTTCACAGCACTCAGACTTAACGCCAAAGGATTGAAGCTGTGTAGACGTTATACGCATGTTCAGCTGGCTATCATCCACAAGCAGAACCGAAACCTTATTGAAATCGATATTGCTTTCATCGGCTTCTAAACACGGGTCAAAGTCAGCCGTAAAATAGAAG
Organism: Vibrio sp. AIC-3; assembly: GCF_013114515.1. Taxonomy (NCBI): domain Bacteria; kingdom Pseudomonadati; phylum Pseudomonadota; class Gammaproteobacteria; order Vibrionales; family Vibrionaceae; genus Vibrio; species Vibrio sp. AIC-3. The sequence continues at coordinate 77,781 of NZ_VTXG01000009.1, forward strand.
GTACTGCCTTTACCTTCAACACTGGTGAGTTCAAGCTTGCTGCCCATCAATGTCACTATCTTCTCGCATATTGTTAGACCAAGCCCTGTGCCTCCATAAATACGTGTGGTACTGCCGTCGGCTTGTTGAAACTTATCGAACACCGATTTCTGTTTGTCTTCTGCAATACCGATACCGCTGTCGACAACCTCGAACCTCACTCTGAGTTTTTGCTCAGGCTCAACCACCTCTTCCAAACGAAGCGAGAGCGTGACGTGGCCATGCTCGGTAAATTTAATCGCGTTGCCTACTAAGTTATTTAGGACTTGTCTTAGTTGAGTACCGTCGCCAATCACCATGGTTGGGATCTTAGGGTCGATCGCTAATTGGAATCGAAGCCCTTTCTGTTCGGCTTTCACTCGAAAGGTTGATTCAACGTCGGCCGCAATGCCCATCATTTTCATCGGCTCTTGCTGAAGCTCTAGTCGCCCCGCTTCGATCTTCGAGTAATCGAGAATGTCGTTGATTAAGTCGAGCAACGTAAGCGAAGAGGTGTTGAGCATGTTGATGTACTCTTTTTGCTCTTTCGGCATATCCATTTCAGAGAGCAAAGACGACAACCCGATAATCCCATTCATTGGTGTACGGATTTCGTGACTCATATTGGCAAGGAATTCACTTTTATTACGGTTGGCCACCTCAGCAACATCTTTAGCTTTTTCCAGCTCTTGATATTGTTGACGAATACGTTCTACCGATCGGTTATAGCTACTCTCTAGAGTCGATATCTCATCTTTGTAAGTAGAGTGAGTTGGCGTTATAAAGCGCGGTTTGTTGTCTTCGACCTGTTGTTGGTTGATTTGGGAAGACATAGTCATCAAACGTTTTACGACAAGACGATAGACGATGGTTAAACATACGAGAGACAACAAGAAGATTTTAACGGCTTCGAAGGCGAGCAACAATAACACTCGTTCTTCAAAGTCATCTAGGATCATGCTCAAGTCTGATTGCACCGTGAGCGTCGCCAACGGGAAGTCTGTGCCGCCCATCTGGTGCACCATTTCCCAAGACTGAGAATAAGATTGGCCTTCGGTCTTTTGACCTAACTCTAGAATTTTTTCATCGGGACTTTCGATAAGAAGGTAACTGACCGAAGGGAGGCGAGAGATGCCTTCGGCTTGCACAAACAATTGCTCTCGATCTTCAACCCACAAACTTGCCGTTAAGCCAGAAAGGTAGCCAGCCTTAACCTGCTCGATCTGAGAGCTGATAAAAGAAACTCGACTTTGGTACTCTACATACAACCCGAGACCTGTCACTATAACTGTGAATAAGGTACTGATCGCTATTATCATCCCGATCAACTGTCGGGAGAGTCCAACGTAGCGTTTTCCTTTTGTCAACATACACAAATTACCATTATTGTTATCCTAGCAAACTACAATTACTCAACTAGTATAATAGTAGTCATTCATCAAATAACTAGGGAAGGTTATGAAAAAACATCTTATCGTTGCATCCATAGTCAGTTTGTTTTCAAGCAGTTATGCTTCTGCAAACGAACCTCTTCACTACTACATTATTGCGAGCCAAGCGCAACCTTTTCAAATCGAAACTGACGGGTCATCTCACAGAGGAATTGTTTCAGATATTGTGGAAGCCGTGTTTGATGACAGCCAATATGAGATCAACTACCACACCTACCCTTTTAATCGAATGATCGACAAGCTCGATGCGAGAGAGAATCCAAACTGGGTTACCTATGGCAGCCCTAGTTGGGGGAATATTCAATCTGCGAACCTATCTGAAGACCCGATTTACAATGTAAAACACGTATTACTCAGCAGCGGTAAAAAGCCATTTGAGTTCAATACAATCGATGATCTCGATGGGAAAGCCGTAGTATTGCTGAAAGGATTTGAGTATCCGAACTTGGAACCTTATATCCAACAGGGCAAGCTTAACGAGATTCGAGTAAAAGATTACACTGCTGCGTTTCGTGTCCTGAACCGAGCACCTGGCGATACCGTGTTTGTGGAAATGGAATCACGAATCAAATACAACCTAAACGAACAAAAACTGAGTATTGATGATTACCAGATGCAAGAGTTTGGTTCTGTCATCAATAACTACCCTATCCATTTGGCGTTTGACCCTGAGATGGATCCTAAACTGCAAAGCTTCATCAACCAACGCCTAGACCAAATGAAAGACGATGGACAGCTTGACGACATCGTACAGAGTTACTTATAGCACCAGCGTAACTTAGAACTTAGCAACGGATAGCTTAGTCACGTACGTTAACTCTCGTTGATGCCTGACTCTCTAAAACCGAAAAGGCCGCCCTGCTTCATACTAGATAGCAGGGCGGCCTTTTAAATGCGTCTAAGGGGTAATCATAAGCATGCCGCTATCTGAATCGACGAATCAGTGCGAAGCAATCAAATGCAGTTGCTGAGTGCGAAGCTGGTGACGCACTGCCATCAGAATCTTACCCAAATGGTTCTCGCCGGTTCCATCGCCGCCATCGCCCCAGAAGTGGTCTTTGTGCGAATGTTCTTTGATCACCGAATCCCCGGTATTGGTAAGAAACAGCGCAAACTGTGGATTCTGTCTGAACTTCTCCGTCACAATAAACTGCATCACTTCAACACGAATGTCATACCAATCTTCGCGAACTTGGTCTTCGTAGTCACGACTTAAAGAGAACGCTTCAGCAGGTGTACTGGCTTCCAAAATGGTATTACGTAGCGCTTCGGAGGCAAACTTCATCGCTTGATAATAATGTTCGCTGGTTGCCCAAACTTGATCACCTACCTTGATAGGACAAGCGGCAAAATTTGACAGGTATCCGTTCGGATCTTCGGGTTCGTAAAACAGCACTTCTTTAACTTGAGCCACAGAATTAGACATAGCCTTCTCCTTACCAACGACATCGCATATTTTTGCTTTAACTTTAAAATTAGTGGCGTTGAATATGACTGTCAAACAACTTAGTTCAAGAGTATGCCATGTGCGTGTTTTTCATCTGAAAAGCGTAATATCACAAGGGATAGGCTAAACGGAACAGTGAGCCAAAGAATCAAGGAGTTGATTAAATCTGGATAGGGAACATGAAAAAACACTTATAAATCAAAGGGTGGCGTTGTGCCACCCTTCTAAATGCAATGGGGATTATTAGTGAATAAGACCTAGCTCCCTCGCTTCTTCCAGACTCAAACCGCTTTCTCTAATTTCTCTTAGAGTCTCGATACGACGACGAGCTTCAGCAGACTTCATTTTCTTTTCTGGTTTGAAAGATACTTCTTCTTCAGCATCCCACTTGTTTGCAATATTTGTCATTTCATCATGGTTGATAGAATTAATGGACATGTTTTCCTCCGAAAAGCACCATGTAATGGACAGGTAATCTGTAGCAAATGCTTTTTCGCTTGTTAAGAAATTCTGTACTGAAGTGTGATGATTCCGACGCTTCACAAAGCTAATTAATAAATGCCTCATTTAAACTTTGCCAAAGCCATTTTCTGCAATTATATTTAAAAGATTCCCCATAAGAAATGTGGTTTGATCCAACTCTCATTTTCCCCTCTTTCAATGCAATCAAATCCGTTAGCTTTCACATAGGCTAAGGCGAGATTTTCGGCTTAGCCGGAGAATCTGGCTGCGGGAAAAGCACCTGCGCACGATTGATGACCAAGGTTTACCCTGCGACAGAGGGAGAGATACTGTTCAAAGGCAGAGACATCTCTACTCTGAAAAGCCGTAAAGATATCTTGGATTATCGCAGCCGTGTGCAAATGGTTTTTCAAGACCCCTTTGGTTCACTCAATCCCACTCACACTATTGATCACCATTTAACGCGCCCACTTAAGATCCATAAACAGGTAGCCACTAAACAGGCTCTCACAGAGCGCCTCAAAGAGTTATTAACGCTGGTGGAGTTACCCATCGAAACGCTAGCCAAATACCCGCACGAGCTCAGTGGGGGCCAAAGACAGAGGGTTAACCTAGCGAGAGCACTGGCCGTTGGCGCTGAGGTTATTCTTGCTGACGAACCCACCTCGATGTTGGACGTTTCGATTCGACTTGGCGTGTTGAACCTGATGCAAAAAATGAAGCAAGAGTTGGGGATTGGCTTTTTGTACATAACCCACGATCTTGCCACGGCACATTACATCGCAGAAGAGACAGCGGTTATGTACAAAGGACAGATCGTCGAATGGGGATCAACCCAGTCGATCTTAACCAATCCACGACACCCGTACACTAAGTTGTTGATCTCTGCCGTACCAGATCCCGATCTGCCATTTGGCGAACTCGTCAAAAATGAGCCAAACTATTCAATAGACGCTGATCGTATTCGAGAGCAGAGCAGTGAAATACAGCATGAAATCAAACAAGTTTCTGATAATCACTTTGTAAAACAGTGGGATAACGTTGCATGAATGAACTAGACACTTGGTTAGAGCGGATCGGAGATTGGTACAAAGACCGAAAGCATGATCAAGTGGACCGGTTAGAACCTTTGATCTTAACGCCTCCAGATGCGCTCTGGGGGCCATTGATCACGGATGAGCAGAGCAAAGGCATCGCATGTTGGCTAGACGGATGCCTGAGAATCTTTACTTTCTATCGCCACCTCGCGGATTCATCGAATCCGGAGTTGGCTTCGCAGGAGGCCAGCAGCTCAAACCATCAAGATAAAGCCTACCAATACCTAATGTTTGCCTACAGTAAGCTGCAAGCGGTGTCATGTGACCCAAAATCAGAAGCAGGATTGCAAGAGTGGTGTACACAGCGGCTACAACACTTGTGTGTATTGGCTTTGGAGTTTACGAACCAACAGCAAGAACCACGTTGGAAAGCAGAGTCTGAAAAATTGATCGAGTCGCATGTACGCTTTATGGCAACCCATCCCCGAAACGATGATCAAGGCATTATTCAACGCCATCTCCACTGATCAAGCCCTTCTCGATCAAGCATCAAATCAGAATCTCACCAGAGCTAGATCCGTAGAAAGCATGATCGAGCCTTGATCATGCTTCGGCGTTTAACTCTGTAAGCTATTGAATTTTAATGATTGACTGAATTTTAGGCAAAAAAAAGCGAGTCCCTTGGGAACTCGCAAAAATCTATTCAGTATGATGTAACAAAATATGAGCCAATCTATTAATCACAAGAAAGGACAAAGGTTGTCTATTCGGGATAAATAATAATCAACTAGATGCGCTACTTTGTCATCACTTTGTCAGCGTTACGTGCGATTTTAATCAGCACCTAATGTGTTCAAAACTATCCATTCAGCGACGGCAAAACAGGCTTATCGCGATAGGATAATGACTAGTGGCCAATCGCCATTTCATCGAGCGCAAGGAACACGTTTTCGTCTAAATGACCTTCATGAACTTGTTTACACACTTTACGACGCACCGCTAAACCAGAGATCAAACGTTCAATGGACAGATGTCGATTGCTGGTGCTATCTCGGTCGTTATATAGCTCAATCAAGCGACTCAGTGTTTCGTATGGGATAACGTCCTCCCCTACTCTCAACCAATCAAGCTTCTCAATGAGCTCTGAGCACTCTTCTTTGATTGAGGCATGTGAGTGCCCTGTCATAGCAGATAAAGCCGTTATGCTGCGTTCTAGAGCCTCTGCAGAGGTATATTTAGAGAGAGTAATCATGATCTCGTCAGCGTTGATCTCAACAGAGTGTTTACGCTGCTTAACTCGACGTCCCAATTTGCCTCTTGGCGACGGTGCTTTACGCTGAATGGGTTCAAACTCACCATCGATAATCTCAGACAGCTCTTCCAGTTTCTGCTTAGACACCATTTCGTTACGAAGTGGGTTCGGCAGCGTTGGTGCCATATTACGCTTACCTGCGTTAGTGGTACGCGCTCTTGAGTAACGTAATACTTCTTCCACATTACATTTGATATCTACCTGATAATCGGTCGTTTTCCCTTTTTCGATCAACGCGGTGATCGTCAAGTGATAACCCCATAGATTAACCAGGAAGGTATCTTCTTGATCCCCGACTTCACCCAATTTTCTGAGCTCGCGGATCAGATCCATCGAGAAACGACGCCAATCGATGTTACGCGCCAATTTCTGGTTGAGCTCACTGAGCAACATGCTATCTGAATGGCGACGTGCCATGCGGCTTCTAAAGTACGAATACACTTGGAAAACCAAGGTATGTTGCTTCAGGATTTCTGGCGGAAATAGGAAGAAATAGTCACGCGTCAGCAGCTCTTCGTAGAACGAAGGTTCCCAAACCAGGATGTATAGGTTCGGTTTAATGCGAATTTCGCCGTCAGAGCCCTCTGTAGGCGCTTCTTCCGATGCTGTAATGGTTCTAGCTAAGAATCGGAAACGATCACTCTTAAAGCCTTCTGGCATGTTCTCACTAAGCCAACGGCCTGTAAGCTCGTGCAGTTGGAAATCCGTGAATTCGATACGATCAATACTATCGCGGATCGAATCACGAGCAGGGCCGCTGTCTTTCTTGCCACGTAAAGACAAAATATCAGTGATGTAGAGTGGTGTTTTGTTCGGCGTGTGTTTCGCGTCTAGATGGTAATCATCTTGGTGGTGATCATGATATTGAACGGTGAGCGTGAATAACGCGAATAACGTCATCAGATCGTCAACGGTCATGATATTTTTAGAAGATCTTGTCTCGATCACAGCGCGAGTGCCAGAGATCGAAACCATGGATTTCTGGTAGCTCTTACGAGTTCTAGGTGGCGCTAACGCTTGATCAATAATCCCCGCCCAATTGGTTGGCGAAACAATGAATTGATCCGCTTCATCTTTCATCGTTGGTGGGGTATTCAACCCATGTTCATTCAGTAAGCGCTTGTTTACTTTGGTTTGAGCTAGGGCTTTAGAGCGCTTTTGCTTTTCATTTTGCTTCACGCTTTCTGTCACTAAGCTGGTGGCACCCAGCACCGATATCAATTGGTTTGGGTTCACAAAGCGATGCAACATGGTTTTACCAGCAAGGCCTTCTTCAAAGCGAACGGGGATTTGTTTGAACAATCCGATATTAACTGCAGCTCTCAGCCTTTGCTGTAAGGCTGCGCGAGTGACTTGACCATCGGTTGATTCAATAATCTCAGTGGTGGAAACGTACCCGTCTTTACTGCTAAACCCACGAAGTGAAATTAGGTTAAGAAGCTCAACTATGCTTTTGGTGACACCTTTGAAGTGTTGATATTGTTCTATCCATTCAACGGCTGTTTCAGATACCTCAAATAAATGACCATCTTTGTGGCTTCGTGCCTTAATTAACAATTTCTCTTCTGGTTTCATTTTTGATCCGTATCACACTAACCGTAATTTCACTATAGTTCCTGAATGATAAAGAAAGAATGATCATAAATAAAGAGAATTTATTGGCTTTTAAAGAACTGATCTTTTTGATTAATATGATCTTAAATGATTAAGTGATCTAATGATCTGGACGTAACTTTGCTTCTAAGTAGCTGAATTTAAAGAATTAAAATAAATCGCCTTGGAAAGCATGATCATAAAGGTTCCGAAACTATGATCATTAAACTTAAGAAAGCATGATCACAGAACATCAGAACGATGATCATTAAGTCATTGTAAGCATGATCATTATTGGTTCGAAAGCATGATCATTATACTTATACAGCTTATCCACAGATCGGAATTCAACATCGGTTTCTAAGTCGCTTTTGACTTGTCTAAGTGGACACTTGTGGTGGCCAATCTATCGGAACAATGATCAAGAGAGCATACTTTTTTATCGTTCCTACCCTATTGAGTGCAAAATTTAGTCTGTATCCGCTGGAAATGGATTGCTTTGATGTATTTAGAGCGGGTGGGTCTTAACTAGGAAGCATGATCATGAAATTGTCATGTTTGTGTATTCTTGGTCTGTGTCGATTGAATTTTCAATCATTGAGCCCTTATAGGCGTTGAATCCCCATTCCAAAAGCATTTGTCCGTAACTTAGTTCATAAATTACATGCTTCCGGAACTATGTTTACTTGATCATTTTTCCGGAGGTTGATCATTTTCAATGTGCAGTTGCTCGGATCAATATTGCTCAGTTTACGCCTTGATCATGCTTCATAATTTGGCGTTATCAATTATCTTACACTGGATGTGCTCCATGATCATTCTTCCGGTTAGGTTCCAATCCTCTGTTGTTTTTTGACACCCCATCTTCTCTTCTGTTTTGAATTTTTTGGTCATTGAGTGTTTTTTAATTTTTATTGGATTGAAAATCTATAAATTCGAATGCAAATCACACCAACCGTAATCTACGGTTGTATTTCAATCGTTCCGAAGGTTTTTCGTTGAAATTCCATTTACATTGTAAATAAGTGATGCTGTAACATTTAAAATGTAGACTAGAAATAGCATGGTTATACATGATAGAAACAGTCATTTTTGTGTTTGTCTAAGGCGATGTTTCATCAAATTGTAAAAACGCGGTCTATTTTATGTGATTTTACTCATAAATGTATGTTCATGTTTTTGTTGTGTTTGTTGTTAATCGCTGTACAATTTGTACTTAGTTAATCATTACGGAAACTGGCAATGAAAAGAGAACAAACGATTGATAAGCTCTATCAGCTAGCCGAACAAACTCAACAAGTTCAGGCTGACCGAATTGAGATTATTTTGGAAGAGCGAAGTGATGAACATTTCCCTCCAATGTCTAAAGCTATGATGGAGACTCGTTCTGGTTTAACGCGTCGTAAGCTCGATGAAGCGATCACTAAACTTGAAGCTGATGGCCATCAGTTCACAAAGAACAACGCTAATCATTACTCGATTTCATTGACAGAAGCTCACATGTTGATGGACGCGGCAGAAGTGCCGAAGTTCCATGAACGTAAGCAGCACGCTGATAATAAGCCATGGATTATCAACGTACAAAACCAGAAGGGTGGTACGGGTAAATCAATGACAGCAGTTCACTTAGCCGCTTGTTTGTCTCTGAATTTGGATAAGCGCTACCGTATCTGTCTGATTGACTTGGACCCACAGGGCTCTTTGCGTCTGTTCCTAAATCCACAAATTAGTGGGGCAGAGCACGACAGCATCTATTCTGCCGTCGATATCATGTTGGACAACGTGCCTGAAGGCCAAGATGTCGATCTAGAGTTTCTTCGTAAGAACGTACTATTGCCAACTCAGTATCCAAACCTGAAGACAATTTCTGCTTTCCCAGAAGATGCGATGTTTAACGCTGAAGCGTGGCAAAGCCTTTCACAAGATCAGTCACTTGATATTGTTCGTCTGTTAAAAGAGAAGCTTATCGACAAAATCGCCGATGACTTCGATGTGATTATGATTGATACCGGCCCGCACGTTGACCCTCTAGTATGGAATGCAATGTACGCGTCGAACGCACTTCTGATTCCATGTGCAGCTAAGCGTTTGGATTGGGCTTCAACGGTTAACTTCTTCCAGCACTTACCAACGGTTTACGAAATGTTCCCGGATGACTGGAAAGGGCTCGAATTTGTTCGTCTAATGCCAACCATGTTTGAAGACGACAACAAGAAACAGGTGTCAGTTCTGACTGAAATGAACTACCTGTTGAATGACCAAGTAATGATGGCAACCATTCCAAGAAGCCGTGCTTTTGAAACCTGTGCCGACACTTACAGCACGGTTTTCGATCTAACGGTGAGCGACTTTGAGGGCGGTAAGAAAACTCTAGCTGTTGCTCAAGACGCAGTACAAAAAAGTGCTCTAGAATTAGAGCGCGTATTACATAGCAACTGGCCTTCACTTAATCAGGGATAACAACAATGGCAATTAAAACATCTGACTTAAATGCAAAGCTATTTGGTAAAGCAAACAAACGTCGCGTAGCAACACCACAAGAAGCGCAAACAGCGGCAAAAGAGCAGGCTCAAGTGATTGAGCTTTCTGTTGCTGGCGAAGATTTGGTTTCATTTGAATTGGTTCGAATTCCTGCGGCTGAAGTGGCTACTCGAACGGTTGTTTTTGAAGAGAACGCTCGTGAGCAATCTTTCTTAAATGAGCACGCGCTTTCTGATGTTCTTACAACATTGAAAGAACGTGGTCAGCAATACCCTGCGGTCGGTCGTAAGAACAAAGACGGTAAGATTGAAGTTCTTGATGGTAGCCGTCGTCGTATGTCATGTATTTTGGCTGACAAAGAGTTCCTAATCTATGTTGCTGAAAACATTAACGGCGAACACGCTAAGTTCCTATCAGACGTAGCTAACGCTCATAAACCGCTTTCTCTTTACGAGAAGGGCAAAGAGATGCAAGCGAAGCTAGATAAAGGCGAAGCTGAAGACCAGAAAGCACTGGCAAAAATGTTCCAGTGCAGTGAAGCTTTGGTGAGTGGTGCATTGAAAGCAGCCGCTTTGCCACTTGAATTGCTACAAGCTTACCCAAATGTGAGCGACCTTGGTCGTCCAACTATTGTTAAACTGCACAAGCAGTTTGGTGGATTGACGAGTGAACAGCAGCAAACACTGCTTACTAAGTGTGATGCTTCTGAAGGTTTTGTATGGCAGCGTAGCGAAGCTCAAGGCGTAACTCGTCTAACCAAAGACGTGACAGAAACTTTGGAAGGTTGGATTCTTGAATTGGCGCCAGCGCCAGCGAAGAAAGCTTCTCCAAAAGTTGAGCTTATTAAGGGCCGCGTATCATACAGCCGCAAGGGTTCAAACTTGGCGTTGAACGTTAAGAAAGTTGATGATGCAACAATGGAAGAAATCCTCGCCTTCGTTCAATCGAAGCTCGACTAAGTCGACGACTTTTCATTACTCCTCTAAAGCCGCTTAATGCGGCTTTTTATTTGGCTGTGATAAACTGTGTTTAGATGAATCTGGACGGTAACTATGACAAACCCAACCAACACTTTTCTGCATACACTTTCTAATATTGCTCAGCATAACGATCACCGTTACGGCGTGGTCTTTGATGGCGATTTTTATTGGCAAAACTCTGCTGTTATTACCTTCCTTCAAGATTCAAACACTCCGAGCATCTTCCAGGTTGGCGGTACGCCATTTGAAGGTGTGATTCATGCTCCAGTAAAAAAAGGCCAACAACTGCTTGGTCGTGAGTGCCAAGTTCTTGTTTGTGATTTTAGAGAGCAGTTCGATGCGAATGGTTTTAGTGCCGCGTTGGGTTCGTTAGTTGGTGGTGGGTTGTTGTTGGTGTTGCCGCAAAAAGTTAATGCCTCTGAAGATAGTGAAAGCTTTGGCCAACGTTGGTTAAAACGTCATTTCGATAAACTGATTTCTGTTTCACAACATAATGAAGCCGGCGATGTAGTTCAAGCAACTCACGCTCTTCCTCAGATGCAAAGCGCCCAAAACGGATTGGATAAATTTGAACAGCAAAACACGGCTGTTGAATTAGTCAAAAAAGTGGTGTCTGGACATCGTAAACGTCCTTTGATTCTCACTGCGGATAGAGGGCGTGGTAAAAGCTCGACATTGGGTATTGCCGCAGCGCAGCTGTTAGTTGAGCGTCACGGTTTTAATATTGTTGTTACTGCACCTTCAGTGAAAGCGGTAGAGCCGGTATTTTCTCATGCTGGCCAAGGGTTAGAATCTTGCGAAGTGGTCAACGCTACTCACATTCGCCATCAAGGGGGAAGTTTGAGATTCGTCGCGCCAGATGAATTACTTAAATCCAAGCCCGATTGTGACCTTCTATTTGTTGACGAAGCGGCTACAATTCCAATTCCGATGCTTAAATCCATGGTCGACATCTATCACCGTATGGTTTTTTCGACCACGGTACACGGTTACGAAGGCAGTGGACGAGGGTTCGGTATTAAGTTTGAGTCTTGGCTTTCTGAGCATCGTCCGGGGTGGAAAGGCTTTAAGCTCGAACAACCGATTCGTTGGAATAGCAACGATCCGCTAGAGGATTGGTTGTTTGATTGCTTTCTACTTGGTAATGACGCATCAGTCACTGAATCGGCGGTTGATGAACTCGATGGCTTTTCTGCTGACGCAATCAAAAAATTAAACTTAGTCGAGTTATCAAAAGCAGAATGCTTGGCTAATCCTGAGCAGCTACAACAATGTTTTTCTCTTCTTGTGGATGCGCACTATCAGACCTCGCCTAATGACTTAATGCAGTTTCTCAACAATCCAGCAATCCGTTTATACGCCGCTTGGCAGCAAGGTGAATGTTTAGGTTGTATGTTGGTGACGGAAGAGGGTGGTTTGGACAGCGAGTTGATTACTCAAATTCAACTTGGAAAACGCAGGCCTCAAGGTCACCTTGCTCCAGTATTACTGGCAAACCAACTTGGCTGTACTCATGCGGCGAGCAGTCGTTGCCTTCGAGTGATGCGCATTGCTGTTTCAGCGCGTCATCAAGGTTTGGGTATTGGCCGTTGGATGTTGGCTCAGTTATCACAGCAAACCAGCCAAGCAGATTATCTGGCGACAAGTTTTGGCGCGACCAGCGAATTGATTTCTTTTTGGCGTGGTAGTGAATTTGAAGCTGTGCACATCGGCCACCAGCGAGATCAGGCCAGTGGCTGTCACTCGGTTCTGATGGTTAAGGCGCTTAACTCAAACTCTCAAGGCTGGATAAACCAAGTTCAAAATCACTTCGAGCGTAGCTACTGTTTTCTTGTTTCAGGTTCTTTGGTTTCACTTGAAACCGATATGGTGCGAGCACTGCTGCCAAAGAGTGTTCACACCGTTAGTGAGTTTGAAACTCAGTTAGTTAGAAATTACGTGAACGGTGGCAACAGTTATGATGCGATCAGCTTCAGCGTACTGAACTTGATTCTACTCAGTAACGATCGAAACATAGGTATTTCTGACTTACTCATCGCAAAGGTTGTTCAGCAGAAAGAGTGGGGGACTTGTGTTGAACAGTTTAATCTTGTTGGTCGTAAACAAGCAGAGATTCAGTTTCGTAAAGATGTCGATGCTCTGTTAGCAAATTTACAGTGTAAATAGGCTAGCCATCATTTAAATAGACTGACCGCAACAAATTAGATTTACAGTGTAAATTAGAATATTGGATTTACACTGTAAACTGAAGCTCCATATTGAAACCCGTTTTTACCCTGATTATCTGTTACATCATTTCTGTTTCATCTCTCCATGACAGCAGATCATAAAATGTGTAAGTCTTATTTATGAGTCATGTTTGCAGAATCGAAAGTAAGTGATGTGACGCTGATTATTCTAATAATGTGATACTCAGCGCAGAATGAATTATATAGACTGAATAACAACTGAGTCATTAGGGATACTCAATTCGAATGTGGGATAACATCGTTACATTGTCGGAAGACAAGCAACAAGTAATGGCATGTCTGCCAACCGGGACTGTGGTTGACGCAAGCTTTGATAGCAAGACGCTGCCACCAACCTTGGAAGCTTTGAATGCATCAAACTATTTTCTTTTCGAAGAAGAGGTGTTGCGTTTCGTTACTCTTGCTAAAGAAGGTAAGGGTGAAGCTTATGAAGGAATCTTGATTGCTGAAGTTCGAAATGCCACTGTTGCGGTCGAACTGTCTGATGATGAGATGTTGGCGAGTCTCGTGGTCACTGGTCCCTACAATGGACACCCACTGCGTGGTAGCGACATCATTCACTGTTTAGCCCAAGCCCAAATAACAAAAGGAATAAATAAGTTAGCGCTCAGAAAAGTTCTGATGATGAGTAGCAAACTTAAGCCCGGGGAAAAGTTTACTCAGCCCGTCGCTAAAGGGACACAACCAGTAAAAGGTAAGGATGCTAAGTTTGCCGCTTTGGTTGAAGACATTACTCGCCAAGTCTTGAAGCCTCGCAGCAAAGACGAAGGCAAGATTGATATGCGAGACTTGGGACAAACCATTACCGTTGGTCAAAATGATCACTTAATGAAACGTACCCCCGCTACCAAAGGTATCGCTGGCTTTACCGTTCAAGGCCGAATTATCCCACCGCTTCCTGGACAAGACAGTTTAATCAAGCCTGGAAAGGGCACTTACATCTCCCCTGAAGATCCCAATTTACTACTCGCCTCACACCCTGGATTGCCCATCATTAAAGACCGAACCATCGAAGTGGATGACGCCTTATGTGTCAGCAACGTCGATGTCTCAACTGGGCACGTTAAATTTAAAGGTAATGTTTTTGTCTCTGGCAACATCGAGCCGGGGATGATCGTCAAGGCGACCGGAAGTGTTACGGTTGGTGGCTTTATCGAATCGGCCGAAGTGCAAGCTCAGGGGGATATCAAAGTCGCGAAAGGCATTATCGGCCACACGACCAAAGAGGGTGAGCCAAAAAGTTGTAAGGTATTCAGTAAAGGCTCTATCACAGCAAGCTACGCACAGAATGCCGAGCTACAAACGGCCAATGACCTTCGACTTGGTGTGCACAGTATGAGTAATGACATTCGCTGTGGTAACAACCTTATCGTGATGGACAGTTTGAAAAAACACGGCACGCTAAGCGGTGGTGAAGCCAAAGTTGGCGGAAAAGTAGAATGTGTCTTCTTAGGTGTTGAGGGAGACACCGCAACTAAGGTACATGGTTTTGCGCGCTACGATGGTTACCGCCAAAAGATAGCCGAGCTGAAGGAAACTTATAAACACACTCAAGAGCAAACCATGGGTGTGATTCGCCAAGAGTTAGAATTTAAGAAGCGCCCGAAAGCAGAGAGAAGCGAAGAGCAAGCCCTAGAAATAGAGCAGCAACGTGAGAAGAATAACCTCGCAATAGAAAACACAAAGTCGCAGCTAGATACACTCGAAGCGGAGTTTGCAACCAACCTTGCTGAATGCACTGTAGAGGTACACGAAAAAGTGTATACCCGAGTGACGATTCAATTTGGTGATGAGACAGTCACAACCAAGCGGACCCACGGCGGAAGTGTTTTCTCATTCAACCAATACGAGATCCAATGTTCGTTTAAGATGGAGCAAGAGGATATTGCTTTGTAGGCTTTGTGTTGAACATAAGTGATGTATGGTTAAGGTGCCGATACTGACAAATAAAAAAGGGGATCTGATGCTCCCCCTTTTGGTTTCTACTGATAATTATTTAGGTGGCTTGAGCGCTCTAACTAACGGCTCTCACTCGGCCTTGTTTAAGGTCTGAAAGAACCTGTGCTTTAGGACCATCTGCAATGATGCAGCCTTTCTCCATTACGATCACTCGATCGACAATGTCCAACATCGACGTTTTGTGTGTAATCAGAATTAACGTCTCGCTTGGTAGCAATTGGTTAAGTTGGTGTTTGATGTGCATCTCTGAACGGTTATCCATAGCACTGGTCGGCTCATCCATCAACAACACTGGCGGACGGCCAAGGAAGGCTCTAGCAATGGCAATTGACTGACGTTGTCCACCAGACAGCAAGGCACCACCTTCACCCACTTGGCGTTCCAAACCTGCAGGATCTTGTTGAGTAAACGCGGTTACCCCTGCACGGTTTGCTGCATCCATCACGTCACGGTCATCCACCAAAGGACGACCTAAAGTAATGTTGTCTCTTACTGAACCGTAGAACAGGTTACTGTCTTGCGGAACACAACCTATATTGCGTCGTACGTCGACATGATGCAGTTGCTCCATATCCGTGTCATCAATACGTACATGGCCTTCTGTGGGCTTGTACAGGCCCATAATCAGACGTTCTAGTGTGGTTTTACCTGAACCAATACGACCAATGATTGCTACTTTCTCACCAGGACTAATATTGAGGGTTAAGTCTCTAATTGAAGCCACTGGTGAATCTGGGTAGTGGAACGTCACTTTATCTAGCGCGATATGGCCCTGAATAATCGGACGGTGAATGTAGCGTTTACCTTCTTCTTGTTCATCAGGCATCGACATCACTTGCTCAATCAGAGTCATTGATGACTTTGCTTGGTTGTAACGAGTCGAAAGCAAAGACAGCTGAACAAGCGGGCCAATCGCTCGGCCGCTCAACATGGTTGCAGCGATCAAGCCACCCATCGTAAGTTCACCTTCTGCAATTAGATACACGCCAAAGATGATCATACCAACGTTAGTACTTTGCTGAACAAAGCCGGCGGTGTTTTGGATGCTGTCAGTGATGCGTCGGCTTTTGATATTCCAATTCGCCATGTGAGCAACAGCTTCTTCCCAACGGAATTGGAATTGGCTTTGCGCGCTGAACAGCTTAACCGTCTCTAACCCTGCCAAACTCTCAATCAAGTTTGCGTACTTCTGCGAAGCAAGACGAGAGCCTTCTTCAATGGTGCGGCGCAGTGGGCCTTGGATTAGCAATGCATAGACGATCAAAATGACCACGCCAGCAACGGGAACGAATACAAGGTTTCCAGCCATTAGCCAAATTAGCGTTAAGAACATCAGTGCGAACGGTAAGTCGATTAACGAGCCAATGGTTGCAGAGGTAAAGAATTCACGAATGGATTCGAACTCTTGCAAGTTTTTAGCGAAAGCACCGACGGAAGCAGGCTTCGCTTCCATACGAATCCCCAGTACTTTACTGAACAGCTTGGAGGAAATGAGAATATCGGATTTCTTACCGGCAACATCAATGAAGTAGCTTCGCATCAATTTGAGCAGCAAATCGAATAGGAACACGACAAAGATACCACTCGCTAGCACCCACAAAGTTTCAAAGGCGAGGTTAGGGACTACTTTGTCGTACACCAAGCGAGTGAACATCGGCGCGGCAATCGCGAAGATGTTGATAAGAATGGAGGCAATCAACACATCTCGGTAGATGTTTTTAGATTCCCAAATCGTGCTCCAAAACCAATGCCCTTTACGTGTTTTTAGAACTTCTGGTGAACGTTCATCATAACGGAACTGTTTCTTTACCAAGAAGTAGCGGCCGATGAATTGTTCTTTCAGCTCTTCGACAGGAATGATGATTGGCACCATTCCGCTTTCCGCTGTAATGATTTCCGCTTCTTGCTTCTCTAAATCGATACTGTTGAGAACGCACGCCTCACCTTGTTTAAGCAGTAAAACGGCAGGCAGAATCAGGTGAGGAATCTTTTCTAAGTCGGAACGGTTTTCTTTCGCCACCAATCCTGCTCGCTCAGCAGAACGTGGGAATAGGAAAGGGGTTAGCTTTCCGTCTGATAGTGGTAGCCCATTGATCAACGCTTCGGGCGAGTTAGCTAACCCGTAATACCGGCTAACGTAGATCAGTGAGTTCAATAGTGGATCTTGCATGTGATATAACCCTTACAACTATTTATCAACAATGAAGCCTTGGAACACTTCTACGTAGTTATCAGACAGAATATCTAGCTGAGTCTGAGTTTCTATTCGAGACGCGATGGTGGTGACGCCTAGGTTGTGAGCGGTTCTAGAGATCGACGTTAAGGTGAACTTCTGTTTTTCGTCATCAAGGTTATGTGTGAACAGATAATCTAGTTTCACATAACTTGGACGGTATTCGTTGATGTAATCCAGTGATTGGAAGTTACGCCCATAGTTATCGACACCAAACACCGCTTCAGCGTTGCGAATGGTGTTACACAAGAGTGCCGTGTAGTGCGGAACGTTGATGAAGCAGTTTTCTGGAATCTCAAAGTGCAATAGGTGAGCGATTGAAGCATTCTGTTCAAGCGTCTTACCGATCCAACGGATGAAGCTTGGTTGAGATATACTGCTTGGCGAGAGATTAATAGCGACTGGGCTGGTTACTTCTTTTGCATTGAGCTTTTCAACCATCTTCTCAATAACGTATTGGTCGAGAATGTGGCTCATTTCAAGCTGTTCTAGCGCGTATAGATACTGGTTAGCACCGTAACGCACGCCATCTTTTTCAATCGCAGAGAACACCTCTTGGTGATACGTTTTACCAAAGGCATTGTTTGCAGCCTGCAAACGGAAGGTAATGAGGTCGTTGATGATCGCTTCTTCAACCAACATACGCCATTGTTGTTTGCCCATCACTGCGCCGTGATCGTCTGCGGTTACGTAGCCGTAAGCAAGTTCTCGATTCGCCTTGGCACTTGAGAGTGCGTTATCCACCAGCGACATGATTTCAGTACTGGTTTTACGCTTGTTGCTGTAGGTCACACCAAGAGCAATATGTGGATTCGCAGTGCCTGTTGGGTCTGAACCTAGGCTCTGGATACAGTTTACGATGCTGCTCGCGACAAGTTTCAGTTCGCTCTCATCAATGTTTGGCATGATGAAACCGAACTCGTCACTAGAAATACGAGCGATGGTGATATCTGGAGATGAAATTGAAGCTTGCAGCTGTTCAGCCAGTTGATGAACCAAGGCATCACCTTCTTGATAGCCCTTTTCATCGTACTCTTCACTGATAAACTCCGCTTTAAGTACCGCTAAACCACCTAAGCTCGACTCCTCTAACCATTGAGTTAACTGAGACATGTAGTAAGCACGGTTACCTAGCTGAGATACAGGGTCGATATATGCTCTTTCACGTAACTTCTGAGCTTCTTTCGCTTGGTTTTTAAATGCCAGTTCAACTTGAGTCGACATGTGGTTGATACCATCGACAACCAAGGTGAGATCTTTTGTCTTTGGACGAGCCAGAGGTTCGCCAAACTGATTCTTGGCGATCTGATCCATCTTGGTAATGATCAACGAGAGCGGGCGTAAAGCGCGCTTAAGGATCCAAGAGATAGACACCAAACCGAGCAAGAAGATCGTGCCAAATATGCTCAGTAAGCGGATGAATGCTTGCCAAAGTTGATCGTAGGCAGGGCCTGGGTGACTTACGATCTCGACCTCGGCCAATTGCATCCAGCCACTGGTGATCACGCGGCGGTCATGAACAGGCTCGAACAGGTTTAGGTTGGTAAACCACTCTGGTACGCCAGTTGGCTTTACAGGGTATGAGCGGAGAATGTCTTCACCGCTATCGAGAAAGATCAATCGAACGACTGAGTAAGAACTGCCATCAAACAGGGCGTTGATAACAGACTCCACTGCCACCTTGTCCTTTTCTTCTAGGTAAGGGGCGAGAGCCAGTCCAACAGTATTAATGGTATTACTTACCTCAGAGCGTTGCTGCTCCTCTAAGTATCCACGGGTGGTATTGAATTCGATCATAAAAACTGACGTCATCAGCAGTATGAACACTGCAACCATCCCGACCACAAGCTGTTTATATAAAGTCATTGTACCTACTCATCGTAATTGATAATGGGTTTGTTTAATTTTAGAGAGCGCTCACGTGAACGTAAGTCGTTCCATAAGCTCAATCTTGAAGATTTCCCTGCCAACTTGCCGCTGCCTGCTGCCGACTTGATCAACCAAAGGTTTTTACCGTTAAAACTGTAAATTGGTCTTAGATCTGGGCGTTTGGAACCGCGTTTAATTTCAGGGTTTAAGTTGTCCAAAATTAATGGCTCTGCACTCGGTGTTGAGTAGTAAGCTAACACCATGTGGAACTGGTTTAGTTCCAGTGCTTTTACGTACACTAATCGTAATTTCTTATCTGGGACGCCCAGTTCAAGCAAAGAGAAGTATTTTGCGATTGTGAAGTCTTCACAATCACCGGCGTTGCTGCCTAAAAATTCCAGTGGTGTTGCCCAGTAATCATTCTTTCCCCATAGTATGTTGTCATCGACAAAGTACATCTGGTTGAAGAACTGGTTTACCGACCTGAGCTTCTCTTTTTCACTTAATCCGTCGTATGACGTCATATTTGAGCGCCATGTCGCCACTCGCTTTCCGGCTCTATCGCCGTAGGTTTTGGTCACTGCATCTATCCACCGTTGGTCGCTCTTGTTGAGCGCCACAGAGGTGAAAGAGGTGAAAGAGGTGAGGACCAGCAGCAATAGCGAAATCCGAGACTTCATAGCCTCTGCTCTTGTCTATTTGCTGTGTATTGAAAGGCGTTATCAAACATCAAACGTCCTTACTCTTTTAGTGCATTGTTTTGAGCGCTTAATAGTGGCTTCAACATGTACTCAAGCACGGTTCTTTTACCCGTGATGATATCGACAGAGGCGGTCATACCTGGAATGATTGGCAACTCTTCGTTCTGTCCAAAATTGTGTTTTTCGGTGCGCACGCGCACGATATAGAAGCTATTGCCTTCTTCATCTTGAGTGGTATCGGCACTGATGTGCTCTAACACGCCTTCTAGACCACCGTACTTAGTGAAGTCATAAGCACTGAATTTAACGATGGCAGTCAATTCTGGGCGTAGGAACGCGATATCTTGCGGGGCGATTTTCGCTTCAACCAATAGAGAGTCTTCTGTTGGTACAATCTCAACGATGTCCATACCCGGTTGGATAACCCCGCCGACAGTATTAATACCCAATGTTTTAACGGTGCCTGTTACAGGAGAAACCACCACGGTACGGTTTACTCTGTCTTCTAGGCCAACGGCAGATTCGGTCATTGCAGAGAGCTTGTCTTGGGCTTGATTGAGTTTTTCTTGTTGTTCGGAGCGGAAGTTCAGTGCGGCGTCAATACGGCTGAGCATGGATTCTTTGATTGCTGAGCGTAAAAGAGGAATTTTTAGCTCGCTCGAAGTCATTTCTCGGCGAGTGTCGTTCACTTGTCTTTGCAGTTTAAGTAATTCAATTCGTGGTACCACCCCTTCATCGGCGAGAGGTTTGGTGATATCCAGTTCTTGGCGAGCAAACTGGTAGCTCTGTTTTAGGTTTCGAACACGCGCTTTAATCTCAACTAGGTCTTGCTGTTTCTGTTCAACTTGTTGATCAAAAACGGAAAGCTGGTTTCTCAGATTATTGAGATCTTGACGGTATTCTGCTTTTTGACGATTAACCAGTTGAGGTTGAAGTTCATAGAATTTAGGTGGGAACGCAAGCTTGCCATAATCGAGAGTGACACTTTTCTTCCATTCTTTTTCAGAGAATTCTTCATTGATGACAACACTGGTCAGGGAAGCGGAAAGCATTAACACGTTGGCGGTCAAGTTCGCGACTTGTTGTTCACGTTCGCGGAAGTCAGAACGGAATCGTGTGTCATCGATTAACAGCAGTTGTTGACCTTTTTGAACGCGTTGGCCTTCTTTAACTAAGATTTCTTTAACCAAGCCACCTTCAAGGTTTTGTACCACTTGGATCTGAGAGGAGGGGATCACTTTGCCTTGGCCAACGGTAACTTTGTCGATCTCTGCCCATGCAGACCACCCAATAGCAGCAATAAAAAACAGAACGATCACCCACAACATAATTCGCGCACTGGTGGGAGTATTGAGGAGTAGTGCCGCTGTTTTATCATCGACATACTCAAGCTCGGTCTCGTTCAATTTGCTGAAATTTTTCTGACTCATAACAGTCCTTGTTCGCTAAATAAAAGTGCAAGCCTATTGAGTGTATTCTTACTTTTGATAAATGTTAAGATTTTGCTCCTTTAAATCTTTGAATTTATATATTTTTTAAGACTTATCGGTTCTTGAAATCTGTTTTATCGAGTTGGTGCTTTCTTAGTTTGTCATACAGTGTTTTTCGCGACACCTGCAGCTCTTGTTGTACCTCTTTTAAACGACCTTGATGGCGATGTAGCGCCTCAATCAAGATAATTTGTTCAAAGCTATCGGTGCGTTGGTTCAACGACTGTTGTTGCTCTTCAATGCTCATATCGAGTTCATTTTGCTCATCAGTATCGCTGTCGAGCGACGGCTGCTTAATTTGAGTCAGCACTCTGAGTTCAGCATGTTGGCGAAGCTGACGAATGTTCTCCGTCCAATGCGTTGCAATGAGTCGTTGAATCTCTTTTTCTGTAATGACGGGTGGCGGCAGTTGATAGCGACTGGCTGCACCACGAGCAAAGTGTTTGAACAAAGAGCCAATATCTTCCGTTCTTTGCGCCAAGGGTAGTAAATTAAATCGGCGCAGTTCACCTGTAATTGTAGTAGGAACTACTGTAGTTGCGATAATGATACAAGTTGCATTGGTCTTGCATGAGTTTTCACGAAGTAGAGTGGGTTTTAGGTTCGCTAACCACAGCCATTGATCCTGAGTTAATGCTTCTGTCTCATGGATATAGAGTGTTCCACCTTGATGCTTCAAAAACAGTTGCAAAACAAATTGATGAAATGTCGCTTCGTCACTGCGAGGCAAATTAAATGCTGCGACAGGGCAAAGCTCCGCAGTTTGATGACTGTGTAGATCATGGGTGTATTGTGCTGTGACCCTTTTCCCCGTTCCTAAATCACCAACAAATAATAAAAGTGGGTTGGTTTTGGTATCTAGGGTGATCAACTCTCGGCGTAATGCCTGCATTGATGGTGATTGACCAATCAGTTTTGGGCCAACTTGATTTTGCATTGCCAACTCTTTACGCAATAGGTTGTTCTCTTCAACCAGTGCGAGTTTATCCGCGGCTTTCTTAACGGCAGTGAGTAGGGCATCGACCACAAATGGCTTTTCCAGAAAGTCATAAGCGCCGGCTTTCATCGCAGATACTGCTGTTTGTACGTCACCATGCCCGGTAAGTACGATGACCTGAAAATGAGGATTTTGGCTCAGTAATTTTTGCGTTAATTGAATGCCATCCATCACCGGCATGTGAATATCGGTGATGACAATTCCGGCTTGCGACGTATCTATTTTCTTTAATGCCTCAATAGCGTTGGGAAAGCAGACGATATCGATGCCTTCAATGAGCATGGCTTGTTCTACTGAGTCGCGAATCGCAGGTTCATCGTCGACAAAATAGAGTTTAGGCATAGAGTGCAAAAGCCGATTCCTTAGCAGTAGGTGAGATTAGCAGTATGTGAGATTCGTTTTCTAATCAATGTTAACAACGGCGCGTTAGCTTTTATCGTTATATAACGGGATGTTTAGCGAGAATAACATGCCTGAAGGCTCTAACCGGTTTACGCTGATCGTGCCGTGATACGCTTCAATAATCCGTTTCGATATTGAAAGCCCTAACCCTAAGCCTTCCGGTTTAGTCGTAAAAAACGGGTCGAACAGCTGTTCTAGTTTGTCATCCTGCATGCCAATTCCGTTGTCCCAAATGATCAGCTGACAAGAGTTATGATGCAGTTGCCATTCGATGCCTATCTGTGGGTTAGCCTGTTGGTCAACGTTTTCCAGGTTTTGTTGCTCCTGCAAGATTTTCTGTTCAAGAACTTGCTGTTGAAGCGCTTGAATCGCGTTGTGAATCAGATTGACCAGTACTTGCTCAAGTTCGGTTGGATGAATCGCAATGTTGATGTCATCGGGCACCGTGCTTAACCTAAGTGTAATGCCTTGCTTGATCATCAGCGCACTGAGAATACTGGTGGCATTGTTGACCGCTTGGTGTAGGTTGGCCACATGATGTTCTTGTTTAGTGACTTTGCGAGTAAAGACTTTGAGTCGCGCGATGATGTCGGTAATGGTGTTGTTGAGGCCAATCATTTTCTCAAGATTGTTCTTCACCAAATCGGTTCGTTCCATCTCAAGTAGTTTTAAGCTGTTCTCACTGTAGGTTCGCAGCGCTGCAAGTGGTTGGTTGATTTCGTGGTTAATGCTGGCTGACAGCTCACCGAGTACCGCTAGTTTCGCGGTTTGTGTCAGCTCTTGTTCTGTCTGTTTCAACTTCAACTGCGACTCTTGGTATTGAAAGATGGTTTGTTGCAGCTGTTGATTGGATTGCTTCAAGTAGTGAGTACGTTTATCAACGGTTTGCTCTAGGTTTTGGTTGAGTCGGGTCAACGCCACTTTCGCGAGATAAGTCTGGCGCCACGACCAAGCGATGAGCATCACCAAGCTGTAAATCACCACGAAGATGACATCGATCTGCAAGACCTTAATAAGCTCAGCTCTGGTCTCTTTTAGGGCGACGACTTGGTACTGGTTGTTGCTGACCGTTGCAGGGTAAAGATTAAAAGTCCCGAGTTTAAATAATTGGTTAGCGGTGAGTTCTTTTCGGATTTCGTTTGATTGAAGGTTGCTAGATCGATTTGTATTAGGTTGATTGGCGTTGCTAGCTTCTGACTGAGAGCTTGAAGAACGAAAGGCTTCGATGATCGAAATTTTGCTCTGACCGTATTGGCGTTGAAGTGCGATATCTGTTTGTTGCTGCTGAGTTAATGGCAACAATGAATGGTAAAGCCACGGAGCTTGGCTTGATAGAAACACCACTTGGTTAGAGTCGAGTACCACGATCTCAAAGTCATCGCTGGTGAGGATGTTTTCAAGGTTCTCTAAGCTTACTTTTACGGTGATCACCCCGACAATATCACTTTCTAGATACAACGGTGACGATAAAAAGTAACCGCGTACATTAGATCGGGCACCCAGCGCGACATAGTGCGTGTTATTGCCTTGAATTGCAGAAGCAAAATAGGGACGAAACGAGAAATTTTGACCAACAAAGGTACGTGGCTTTTGGTAATTACTTGATGCGATCACAGTCCCGCTTGGGTCATGAATATAGATGGTGTCGGCCTGGCTTTGATTCGACCACTCAAACAGCAATTGATTGAGCTGCGCAGCGGAAATTTTGTCTGCTTTTGGTGAGGAGTCAAAATAAGAGAGTAGGCGCGGGTCATGACTGAGTAAATCAGGGATCTGTTTGAATTTATCCAGTTCAGAATCGATTTGTAGATTGGCTTTATTAGCTGCTTCATTGAGTTGCTGAGTGACGATTTTTTCTTGGAATTGACCGGCCAAAAAATGAGTAGCAGTCAGTCCTGCAGCTCCCAATAGCAATGAGAATAAAACAAAGGGAGTCATTAGGTTAGGCAGTATTTTGGTCACTTGGTTCTCAGCTTGTCATCGGTTTGTGTAAAGATTATCAATATGATTGAGAGAGTACCGAGATCTTGTTAACACAGAGCATCTTCAGTGAGACAAAACTATGACTGAGACTTGTGTTTCAAAGGATTACAGCGCAAAATCACAAAAAAATTGAAAGGAGCAACCAAATGGAACTGACAGATATTCGTCGCGAATACGCTAAGGGTGGATTGAGACGCAAAGACTTGGCCGCAGACCCGATTGAGCAATTCAATCTATGGCTAGAGCAAGCCATTGAAGCGAAGTTGACGGACCCTACTGCCATGACAGTTGCTACGGTTGATGAAAATGGTCAGCCATTCCAACGAATTGTTCTGCTGAAGAATGTTGATAAAGACGGTTTCGTTTTTTACACCAACCTAGGTAGCCGTAAAGCGCACCAGCTTCAGCACAACAGCAAAATCAGTTTGCACTTCCCTTGGCATCCACTTGAGCGACAAGTTCATATTACGGGCACGGCTGAAAAGCTGACAGCTATGGAAAATATGAAGTATTTCTCGTCACGTCCAAAAGAGAGCCAGTTGGCCGCGATTGCAAGTAAGCAGAGTAGCCGCATCTCAGCGCGTGGGATTCTAGAAGGTAAGTATCTAGAGCTTAAACAGAAGTTTGCCAAAGGCGAGATTCCTGTGCCTTCTTTCTGGGGTGGCTTTCGCGTACGTGTGGATAGCATTGAGTTTTGGCAGGGTGGCGAACACCGCTTGCACGACCGTTTCTTGTTCTCACGCCAAGACGACAGCTGGGATATTGATCGACTAGCGCCTTAGGTTGCTTGATCGCTTAGCTGCTTAATAGATCCAAAAGTGCCGTTGATGATACTTATCTAATCAACGGCATTTTTTTGTCTGCACTCTTGTCAAACCAATAACCAACTGGCCTTCAATTACTTAACTAGTCACTGTGCAGAACAACGGAGATCTGTTTTTTGAGCAGAGTTTCAGGGATCACTGAGCCTAACCCCGAGTCCAATGCATATTCAATCAATTGGCTTTTACTGCGAGCGTCGAATTTCTGCTTCAATCTCGCGACATGACCTTCGACCGTTTTGATTGAAATGTTTAACGTAGACGCTATGTATTGAGGTTTTTTTCCGTAAAGCAGTAAGAACAGCACTTCTGATTCTCTAGAGGTCAGCCGCTTTTGCAGCTTAGACACACGCGGCTCTGATCCCGCAAGTGATGCTTGATTACCTTTCGCTCCTGTTGCCTGACAAACCCAATGACCGACCTCTAAGATTGCAGTATCAGTGAGCTCTTGCCCATAGAAGATAGTGCCTTGGACATTGTCATTATCATCAAGCCAAGGGGTTTTGGTAAAAATATGGGCATGCCAGCGTCCGTCTGGATAAGGGTGAATATCGAGGATCTTAAGGGTGCTGTGTGTATCCATCACATGTTTGTCTTGGGCTCTGAAATCCTGTGCACATTCAATAGTTTGACTGGGCATATCGAAGTCGGTCAAGCCAGTACAAGTCTCATCGGGTTTTAAGCCAATTAACTGGTTGTAAGCAAGATTGGCGTACACAAAGACCGAGTCAGTATTTTTGCAGCCCCAGCAGCCTGGAAGTTGTTCGAATAAAGAACGATGTATGGAGTTGAGTGGTTCGGGCAATTTTTTATCTCGTAAGCTGAGGTATGATAATGATATCAGTTTCTTATAGTGCTGCAATGGCAATTAGAGTTTGTAGTCCGTGCGAAAAATAAGGGGTGAATGACAGTTAAACGGATTGCTGACGAACTACTTCAATTACGTAGGATGGGTAGGCATAAAGAGTGATAAATAGGCAAAAAAAAGCCAGCCTGAAGAGGGGCTGGCCAAAGACAAGTTATGCCTTGTCGACATGTAGAAGATTTTCAGCTTAATTTACGAGGGTCAGGTAAATTAAGCTGAGGCATCAGTTAGATACCCAGAGTGACTTACTACTCTATCGACGAATTTACTCCTAGGCGTACCTATGCATAAGGGGGGAATTCCCCTATAAACACGATTCAATGCGATAAATGAGAGCCTAGAGTAAATATTTTAAAGTAATGGGCGAGCTATCGAGAGCTTACAGCTCTCGTAACACTCTAAAGCCGAGGTAGTTGGCTGCTGTTGAAGGCGCAACGTATAGCTCGTTAAATGCTTTGGCCTCTTCAGGAGAGAAGCTCCAAGCGCCACCTTTGGCTAGGCCCTTTTGAACGGTTGTCCACTCCCATACATTGCCGACCATGTCGTAGAAGCCTGTTGGCGTTGGCAGGAATGACTTAACTGGAGATGTGCTAACGTTTGACCAAGGTGTACCCGCCCAGCCTGTATTGGCTTTGCCAGAGCGGAATTCGTTGCCCCACCAGAAGTTGGTGTCTTGGCCTGCTCTTGCTGCAGCTTCCCACTCTTGTGGCGTTGGCAAACGGTAAGTAAAGCCTGTGTTTTTAGATAACCAACGAGTATAAGCTTTGGCATCATTTTGGCTAACACAAACGACCGGCGAGTTATCTGCTTGCTTAAAGCCTGGGTTCTGCCAGTCATTGTCTGAAACGGTTGTGATCTCTGCATTGACGAACGTATCGCAGGTGTTCATCAGTTCTGCGTCTGTCTGGTAGCCTGTGCTTTCAACGAATGCTTTAAAATCTTGAACACGAGTCGGAGTTGCGGCTAATGCAAATGGCTGTTTGATGGTCACTTGCTTGGCATTGTTTTCACCCAGCAGGTAGCGACCAGATCCAACCACAATCATTTCAGGGCTCTGAATGTCGTTACCCATAGGGTCGGCAAACTTAGTGCCGACATTCAATGAATTCTGTTTGGCTTGTAGTACGGCTCTTAGGTTGTGATCGCGGGCTATCTTCAGCTCTTGATGGAAAGAAAGGTAGCCTTCTTTTTCGATCGTGACCATGTGCTGGCCTGTTGGCAACATCACTTCAACCGGTGTGCTGCCATAGTTCACGCCGTTGATAGAAACATTGTCGTTGTATTGATTGGAACGCACCACCAAGTTAACCCAAGCGACTTCTTTTTGCTGGTCGTTGGCTTGTTGCTCGCTTTGCGTGAAACAGTTTGATGATTGAATACCAAGCAGACGACAAGGTGTGTTCTTATCTGGGCGTGTTTCTAGGTTCGCCGCAATCACCGCTCGGTAACGGTTATCTTCAGAGAAGCCAGAGGATTTCACTTTGTGTTGCAGAACGTGAATATTCAGCGAAGCAGACGCAAGGTGCTCTTTCACTGTGTTCGATTCAGTCGCGTTATCTACCAGACTATGTTGGAACTGTTTTACCGCTTTTTGCAGTGCCAAGGTCACCGTTTGGTCTGAACATTGCGCCAGTGTCATATCGCTACTGCAACGGTTAGTAAAGCTCACGGTTTGCTCTTCCGTCTGAGTGATCTCGTTTCTTAGTCGTTCTGCTCTTGCTCTTAGCTTGTCTTGATTTAGGGTTGCGATTGAAGCTTCTGCCGTCGCTTTCTCGACTTGAATAGCCTCAAGTTCCATCACCAAGCCTTGTTGCTTCTGCTCAGAGTCTGAAATCGCAAGCTTGCCTTCTTTTACTGTTTTCCACGCGTCTTGGAATAGGCTTTGAGCTGGCGAGATATCGAAATCGGGATCATCAATCATGCGCGTGTAATCTTGCTCTAGGCTGGCTTTTGCCTTTGCGAGTGTTTGCTCTGCTTGAGCTGATAACTCAGCTAGACGTGCCGTTTGCTGCGCCTGATTGTCGACTTCGTTTTGTTTGTCGGCTAATTTCTTTTCAACAGCCGTTAAGTCGGCATGCTTTTCAAAAAGTGAGCTTTCAATGTCGGTGACAGATGACGCGATCGCTGGTGGTGTTGCCTCAGCAAAAACAGCTGGCGTCATTAAGCATGGAGCAAGTGCAAATAATAGAGTAGGAAGACCTTGGCGCATGATGGGCTACTTCAATCGTAATTTAGGTTAATCGAATATTCTAAACGAGAACGCCATTTCGTCTGCAGCTACTGTTTATAACGATAAAACAAGGTTATAACGACCATACAAATTTGTAACGATCATACAGTTTATAACTATCAACAAAATGGCGAGTGTTCATTCAGCTTTGTGAAATAGGCACGGCTATCTGATATCGAGCTAAGCGTTTTGAATTGGCTCAGGCTCTATATACAAAGGGTGTTTAGCTTTCTTTGCTAGGAAGAAGCTTAACCCAAATCGTGTCGCTGCCGTTGATGGTAACTGTGCGGTTGTAAGACTCGTAACCTTGTTTTGAAATGGTTACTTGGTGACGACCACTTGGTAGCGCAACCTCAAGAGGGGTGCTGCCATACTTAATGCCGTTGATGGTTACTGAGTCGTTGTACTGATCAGAACGTACCGTCACGTTAGCCCACTGTTTGTCACTCTTCTTAACGACTGCTGCGTCACTGCCTGTTAAACAGTAGCGAGTCGAAACATTCAATAGGTTACATGCTGCAACTGCTTCAGGTTTTGCTTGAAGTTGAGCTTGCATCTGCATGAAGTAAGAGTTGTTACCAGAGAAGCCGCTCTTGATCGCTTGGCTGTCTTGAACATGGATATTCAGCTGAACACCTTGTAAGTTTTGCTTCGCAAGTGTGCTTTCTGTGAGCTGCTCAAGTAATTGGCTCTTGAACGTTTGCACGGCTTTTTGATTGGTCAGGTGTTTACCCTGTGCAGTACACTCACCAAGTGTCATTGTTGATGAACATGTGGTGGTATAGCTGGTTTCAAGCACCGCACTTTCACGCAGTTCTGTTGCGATACGTTTTACGCGAGCTTCAACTTTTGACTCTCTCAAGTTTGCCAGCTCATTATTCAGGCGAGCTTGCTTTTGCTTGATTTGAGAAAGGTGAATTTCGCTCTCGTTGATCGCTTGTTCGTTATCTAGCTGAGACGATTGATTCTCTTTAACCGCAGCCCAAGCGTCTTGGTAACTTTTCTGGAAAGAGACTAAATCTGTTTCTGGATCTTCAAGCAAGCGACTGTACTGTTTGTCGAGTACAGACTTGGCTCTGTTACGTTTTGCCTTAAGTTCTTCACCTTCGCGCAACAACTTGCTGTTCTTGTTTTGAAGTTGTTTTAGGTTTTCAGTCGCCGATACTTTGGTTGCTGAAATACGCTCAATATCTGAGTTTTTCTCTGTTAGCTTTGCATCGATAGCTGAAACGGGATCGACTTGATTCAGTTCTTCAGCGGATACCGATGCAGATACCCAAAGTGGGGATAGCGCAAGTAAAAGCGCTGAAATTCGAAAGTTAGTCATAGGTCCCTGCAACTTGTAGATTGAAAATTGGCTCGTTAATAAAGTGTCTACTTCCTAGTTGTGAGTCACTAGTTATTAGCAATTAACACAGTACCCGTCTTTATACCGTTTTATTGCTATCCAATCTACTCAAAAGCCAAGTTTCGGTACTTCGGATACACTTTTTACAGGCTTATAGCCAATTATTTGAGCTATATAAGAAAATTTATTCATTATGTTGGCGTGAAAAAGCATTTATTGACCACATGGTTTTTCGTGCTTGTGTGATTGCTGGTGAAGTCCCTAAACTCGCCGGAACGATTGGTTTTACAATGCCCGTAGTTTGTACGCTCTTGATCATCCTTCCGGAGGCATGATCAAGGTGATCGCGATAATGATCTTTTCATTCTCGCGAGCAAATAACTCTCATGAGCATTTACAAATTCATCTTATGCGCATTTAAGAGTATTATTCTTACTATGTTGACCCGAGTATTTTTCTGTCATGTCTAAACCTTTACCCTTTCCTAACCTAGACCTTTCTCCGCTAGGCCTTACTGGCCCTCGTCCTGCTGAGATCATCACTTTGCCATCGCATATGGATTGCCACGATCATCATTATTCTCAGGTGGTGATTGGTTTAAAAGGTCAGGCGGAATTTGAAGTGAGTGGTAAGGGGAATCTTGTTGGCCCAGGACAAGGTTGTGTGGTGACAGCGAGCTCTGATCATGCTTTCGGCGGAGTGGTTGGTCAGTCGGATATTCTCGTGCTCAACATGCCTATGCCAACCGATGATGACCCTCTGATGCTAGAGAAGATTAACCAGTTAGAATCATCGAACGTCTACTTCCAATTAGATGCGCAAATTCAAAAGCTTATCCATATGTTGGTGCAAGAGATGCAGGCCAGTCCTGATGATCTGTTATTAAGCCGTGCGTGCAATGATACGGTGATTGCATTGATGCAAAGGCACATCTCGGCATTTGAAACCTCAATCAAAGATTCACGCTTTGATCTTGAAGCGTTGGATCGCTACATAGAACAGCACTTAGCAAACAAGATCTCCGTCGCGCAGCTTGCGGGTAGTGTGTTCTTGGGTGAAAGCCAGTTCCATATGTTATTCAAAGAGCAAATGGGCATTACCCCTCACCAGTATGTTCTTGGTAAGCGTATCGATCGTTCTCGCCGTTTAATTGAACAGGGTAACCTTAGCCTTGGTCAGGTCGCTGAACTGGCTGGTTTCTCCGGTCAATCTTCCTTTACTCACACCTTTTCACGCCTTCAAGGCATGTCACCATCCCAATACAAAAAGAAAATTTCTGTTAAATAGTGAAACAAAACGGCATATTATTTTAAAGTTTCATATGTGACCTTGTGTTTGTTTTGTTAATAAAGCGAGTTTTTAGCAAAAAACTCGGAGTTTTTGACAAGTAATCCTTATATACTCTAAATACACTGCAGCCATTGTAGAGATCCCGAACTCTTTTCGGGTGTGAGATTAAGGAAAACGCATGTTTACAGCTACTGATGTGTTAAAGCCAGAATTCAATGAGCAGTCGCTTGCTGATCTTTGGACGCTTATCTCACCATTATATATGGTGGATGAAACCCAATGGCTAGAGCAACTTCTGCCGCTAGCTACCCCTTCTGAGTCTGAAAAGCAGCAAATTACAGACAAAACGACGTCGTTGATTGAGTCTATCCGTGCGGATAAAACATCTATTCAGATGATCGACGCCTTGTTGCTTGAATACAGCTTAGATACTCAAGAGGGCATCTTGCTAATGTGTCTGGCGGAAGCCTTGATGCGTATTCCTGATTCGGCAACCGCTGATGCGTTGATTCGCGACAAACTTAGCGTTGCGGATTGGAAATCTCACCTGAAGAATTCTGACTCGGTTTTTGTTAACGCATCAACTTGGGGCCTAATGCTAACAGGCAAGGTGGTTGGACTTTCATCTAAAGAGCAGAGTGCAGGTCAAGCGGTTAACCGTTTAGTGAACAAGCTTTCTGAGCCGGTGATTCGTAAAGCGATGCACCAAGCGATGAAGGTGATGGGTCACCAATTCGTTCTTGGTCGCAGCATTGCTGAAGCGCAGAAGAACGGTAAGTCTATGCGTGACAAAGGTTTTACCTACTCATACGACATGCTAGGTGAAGCGGCACTGACCACTGCTGACGCAAACAAATACTTCAAAGATTACCTAATGGCGATTGAAGCCGTAGGTCGAGACAACTATGTTTCTCCACAATCGAAGGTCTCTTCAAAATCTAGCCCAGCGCCATCTGTGTCTATCAAGCTTTCTGCACTTCATCCTCGTTACGAAGTGGCGAACGAAGACCGCGTACTGACTGAGCTATGCGACACGCTAGAGCAGCTACTACGCCGTGCGATTGAGCTTGATGTTGCGATTACGATTGATGCAGAAGAAGCGGATCGCCTAGAGCTTTCGCTTAAGTTATTCGAAAAACTGTACCGCAGCGAGCTAGTGAAAGGCTGGGGTAAGTTTGGTCTGGTTATTCAAGCGTATTCAAAGCGTGCGTTACCGGTTCTAGTTTGGCTAAACCGCCTAGCAAAAGAGCAGGGTGATTTGATCCCGCTTCGCCTAGTGAAAGGCGCGTACTGGGACAGCGAAATCAAATGGTCACAACAAGCGGGCTTTACTGATTACCCAGTTTACACACGTAAAGAAGCGACAGACGTAGCTTACCTTGCATGTGCACGTTACCTATTGAGCCCAAGCGTTCGTGGCAATATCTTCCCGCAGTTTGCGAGCCACAATGCTCATACGGTTTCTGCTATTGCAGTAATGACCGATCATAAAGACTTTGAATTCCAACGCTTACACGGCATGGGTGACTCGCTTTACAACCATGCGATGGAAGCTTACCAACAGTCAGTACGTATTTACGCACCGGTTGGCAGCCACAAAGATCTACTGCCATACCTAGTACGTCGCTTGCTAGAAAACGGCGCAAACAGCTCGTTTGTACACCGTCTAGTTGATGCACGTTGCCCTGTGGCAGAGCTGACTCAACACCCAGTCGATATGCTTCTGGCGTTCGATACATTAAACAACACTAAGATTCCTCTGCCTCCAGCGGTATTCCCTGAGCGTAAAAATTCATACGGTGTGAACATTGATATCGAAAGCGAAGCGCATCAGTTTGAAGAGCAAGTAAAAGGCTTCTTAAACAATCAATGGACTGCGGGCCCTGTGATCAACGGTGAATCTCTTGCCGAAAGCATGATCAAGGCTGATCAGAACGTTGAACAAGTGACTGCACCTTATGATCGTCGTATTAATGTGGGTCAGGTGGCTTTTGCTAACCTTGATCATGTTTCCGTAGCGATCACTGGCGCAGACGCAGCATTTGCTGATTGGAACGCAACTTCAGTTGAAACCAAAGCGGCAGCGCTTGATAAGCTGGCTGACCTGATGGAAGACAACCTTGCTGAGCTGGTGGCAATTTGTCATCAAGAAGCAGGTAAGACGATTCACGACAGCGTTGATGAAGTGCGTGAAGCGGTCGACTTCTGTCGTTACTACGCAAAACAAGCAGATAACCTACAAGGTTTCGAACTAAAAGGTTTTGATGGTCAAACACGAATCGCTTCTCGACAAGGTCGTGGTGTGTTCGTTTGTATTAGCCCTTGGAACTTCCCTCTAGCGATCTTCCTTGGCCAAATTACAGCAGCTTTGGTTGCGGGTAATACGGTTGTGGCTAAGCCTGCCGAGCAAACAAGCTTAATTGCAGCTCGCGCAGTGGAATTGATGAATGAAGCGGGTTTCCCTGCTGGCACGATTCAGTTACTACCTGGTCGTGGTGCTGAGATCGGCAGTGCACTCACCAGCCATGATGCAATTGCGGGCGTTGCCTTTACGGGGTCAACACCAACAGCACAACGTATCAACGTGTCATTGGCAAGTCGTAACGCTAAGCCTGTTCCGTTTATCGCGGAAACCGGTGGTCAGAATGCGATGATCGTCGACAGTACCGCACTGCCTGAACAGGTAGTCCGTGATGTTATTCGTTCGGCATTCGCTTCAGCAGGTCAACGTTGTTCTGCACTGCGTGTGCTTTACATCCAAGAAGACATTGCAGACCGTGTAATTGCATTGATTCACGGTGCAATGGACGAGCTGAGTGTTGGCATTCCACATCTTCATAAAACGGATGTGGGCCCAGTTATCGACCAAAACGCGAAGCAGAAGTTGATGACGCACCTAGAAAATATGACTAAGACCCAGAAGAAAGTGGCTCAACTTTCTCTAGGAGCGGATTGTGAACATGGTGACTTTGTTCCACCAAGTGCATTTGAAATCGATGACATCAGCTGTTTGAAAGAAGAGCAGTTTGGTCCTGTACTGCATATCGTTCGCTTCAAAGCGAGTGAACTGGCGCAAGTGGTAGACCAAATTAACCAAACCGGTTTTGGCTTAACCATGGGCATCCACAGCCGCAACGAGACAACTTACCGTTGGATCGAAAAACACGTTCGTGTGGGTAACTGTTACATCAACCGTGACCAGGTCGGCGCTGTTGTTGGTGTACAACCATTTGGTGGTCAAGGCTTGTCTGGTACTGGCCCTAAAGCGGGTGGTCCTCACTACCTATACCGCTTTACTGATGTTCATTTCTCTCAATCACAAGACAAGGCATAAGGAGCAGTATCATGGTTCATCAAGTGACAGGTTTTTCTGATGCTTTGTTAGCGTGGGAACAATGGAATCTTACCGATTTTGATCATAAGAGTGCTCAGGTACTTGCATTCAAATCAGAGATCGAAAGCCAATCTGCGCCTTTGGCTGCTGTGGCGACTTATCATCTAGAGCAAGCGTCTGCACTGCTTTCTGAGCATCACCTCATGGCGGGGCCTACGGGCGAAACCAATGAGCTGTATGCTGCAGGTCGTGGCGTGGCTTTGGTGATTGTTGATGATTGCGAAGAGAAAGTGCCAGCACTGCAAACAGCAACCGCGATGATTACCGCAGCACTATTAGCGGGTAACAGCGTGCAACTGTGCAGTGATGACGTGCAGTTCAATACCTTAATTGCTGACGCCGCGAAACAAGCGAATCTACCAACTAACTTGGTACAGGTTGCCTCGTACGACGCTGCTCAACAGCTGCTGTCTTGCGATGTACGAAGTGCGGGTTACGTGGGTAATTCACAAACGGCTCAAGCTATCAATTTACAACTTGCTAAGCGTGACGGTGCAATCGTCGGTTTAGTAGCTGAAACGGATCTAACGGCAATGAATGTTGCTAATGATCCACACCTATCGCTGCGCTTCATTACCGAGCGTACGCGAACTATAAATATAACAGCCGTGGGCGGTAACGCGACCTTGCTCGAACTTGGAAGCGAAGCTCACTAACCTTCAGTAATACTGGCTCTAAACACTTTTGTTTTTTTCCATTTTGGTTTTCTCCATCTTTGGATTTAACTCATAGTGCTTTGGAGCCTGAATACCTAACTCAATGCATTTGCTTGCCTTTACGGTGAGTGCTTTGCATTGAATTAGGCATGGAAGGCTTTCTACAAAATGAGGACTATCAAATGATAGAAAACAGTTTTGCAATAACGACGACGTTCATTGCGTATCTAATTATGATGCTGGCAATCGGTGTTATTGCTTACAAACGTACATCTAACTCAACTGACTACTTCCTAGGTGGTCGTTCGTTAGGTCCATGGCCTGCTGCACTTTCTGCTGGTGCATCAGACATGAGTGGTTGGTTGCTACTTGGCCTACCAGGTTACGCTTACGCTGCTGGCTTTGAAGCATTCTGGCTTGCTGGTGGTCTACTTGTGGGTACTTGGGCTAACTGGTTAATCAGTGCTAAGCGTCTGCGTACTTACAGTATTACAACTGAATCACTGACGTTGCCTGAGTTCCTATCTCGTCGCTTCAATGATAACTCTAAGCTGATCCAAACAATTTCTGCTTTCTTTATCCTTTTATTCTTCCTTTTCTACACAAGTTCAGGCTTGGTAGCGGGTGGTAAATTGTTTGAAACGGTATTTGGCCTAGATTACACAACAGCGGTAATTATCGGCACAGTATGTGTGGTTTCGTACACCCTGTTTGGTGGTTTCCTTGCGGTATCTTGGACTGACTTGGTTCAAGGTCTACTGATGTCTGCTGCGCTATTGATTGTACCAATCGCAGCAATGAACGGTGGCCTTGGCCAACTGTCTACTGACCTACACAACATTAACCCAGAGCTTCTAACGCTATGGAATGATGCGAAAGGTGAACCACTTTCTGCTATCGCGATCATCTCGCTAGCGGCATGGGGTCTAGGTTACTTCGGTCAGCCACACATCTTGGCTCGTTTCAAAGCAACGCGTAGCAACAAAGACCTAACAACCGCGCGTCGTATCGCGGTGGTATGGACTGCACTGTCTATGATTGGTGCAATGCTGGTTGGTCTTGTTGGTCTAATCTACGTGACGAACTCGGGCGCACCTAAGCTAGACGATGGCGAGAAGATCTTCATGCTTCTTGTGAACGCGATGTTCCACCCAGTAATCGCAGGTATCTTACTTGCTGCAATCCTAGCGGCAATCATGAGTACTGCGGATTCACAGCTACTTGTATCTTCATCTGCACTAGCAGAAGATCTGTATAAGCAAGTACTTAAGAAAGATGCGACGTCTGAAGAGATTGTTCGTGTAGGCCGCTTCGCGGTTATCCTAATCTCTTTGATTGCACTTGTACTAGCGATGACGCCAGACAGTTCAGTACTTGGCCTTGTGTCTTACGCATGGGCTGGTTTTGGTGCTGCATTCGGCCCAGCTATCGTATTGAGCCTGTACTGGTCTCGTATGAACCGTAACGGCGCTCTAGCGGGTATCGTGGTTGGTGGTGTTACGATTGTTCTTTGGAAGCAGTTCACGGGCGGTTGGTTCGATGTGTACGAAATCGTACCGGGAATCATCCTATCGACGCTTTCTATCGTTATCGTGAGCCTAATTACTGGCGAGCCTGAAGACGAAGTTAAGAAGCAACACGCTGAGTTCGAGAAGAACCTCGTTGAGCTAGACTAATTTACATTGTAAAACAGATGTGAATTAGCAAAGAACATGAGCTAAAAACAATAGAGTCACTTCGGTGGCTCTATTTTTTTATGTGAGTACGACCTTTGTCTTATTTCAAATTAAGTTTATTCGAGGTTTTCTGATATTGAAATGGGGGTTTACAATGTAAATCGAAGCGGTAGGATCTTGCGTGAGAAGGGAAAGATCAACTTACTCAATGGCGTGTGATGTCAAAAAATAAAACAGAAAAATGGCTATTTTTTGAACTTGGCGCTCACTTTTGTCATTAGCTCGGTGAATTGTGGAACCGAATTGGACATGATGTGTCAATTGTCAGTAACCACTAAAGACCTATAGGACAAAGGTATGCCTGATCTCTATTGCAAAGGATGTAAAAAAACAACACTACATAAGTCTATAATGAAACGTTGTGAATCAGAGCCCGAGACAGCTTCTGGCCGTATGATGCAATGGACGTCAAAACTATTTAGTGGAAACCTGTACTACGATATGGAAACTCAGCACTTCTGCCGCACGTGCAATTGTCGTTGCGAAACAGGAAGTACTGTACCCCAAATTGGTTTAGCTTAACTTACAGTAAGCGCTCACTAACTTAGATCAAAAAACCTCCGTTTTAGGAGGTTTTTGCGTTTCTATGCGGCTTTGAGTGCTAGCTCGGCAACAATGGCGTCGCCATCAATCTTCACATCCCAACCATAGTTTGAGTATTCATTTGCTAGTGCCTGAGCAACATCTTTTGATACCGTTACGTGTGTCCATGAACCAATACCGTAAGGTTTATATGCGAGTTCTTGCGTTTTCATAATAGAGTCATCCTTTCTCTTTGATAATTCTATTATTCACTTTGGCCTATATCCTTTCTTTCGTTTCCGGCTCAACTTATTTGTTAATCGGGTCATTTCTATAATAATTTGTTAATAACCAGAGTTTGATTTATAAGGGTTCTTATCTATTTGTATGTGTTTATATCTGGCGTGAATATCATCCGTGCATTTAGTTTTTAAATGTGTGAGCGAGGTTTTCTTCGATTGCACTTGGTATGGAATATACTGAGCGGAATTTAGAATGTTTAAGGAATGTTATGTCTCAGCATCAGCTCGATCGTATCGATAAAGAGATACTAAGAATTCTGCATATGAAAGGGCGTTTACCTGTTGTTGAACTGGCAAAACAGGTCAACCTTACGACGTCACCTTGCTCTGATAGACTCAAGCGATTGGAGAAAGAGGGCTACATCACGGGCTATCATGCTGAGCTTTGTTCAGAAAAGCTGGGACTCGATGTTCAAGTCTTTATCCATATCCGTCTCGATCAGACTAGCTTTTCGATCTTCGACAAATTTGCCCAAGCCGTGGAAATGATGCCTGAGGTGGAAGAGTGCTACTCACTGTCGGGTGACTTTGACACCATGATCAAGGTTCGAGTGAAAGACATGAAGGCGTACCAAGCGTTTATGGCAACGAAGTTGGGCACCTTGCCTGGTGTGATTCAGACACGTAGTGAAGTGGTGATTGAAGAGCATAAAAAGGGCTTCGGCGTGAACCCTGAGTTGTTGGCAACTCTAAAATAGTGGCCTAATTTCGCTTACCAACGTGATTTAGATATAAAAAATGGAAGCAATAAGCTTCCATTTTTTGTTGAGCGTCAGATAAAGAGCAATCCGATAAACTTGTTCGCCTTAAAGCGTAATGGCCGCAGAGATTAAGCCAATCACACCACCGAATACACCGCCCCAAACCACAAGCCAGCCAAGGTGTTTCTTGATCATGGTCTGAACCATCTCTTTAACCAGCTTAGGTGTTAGTTCATTCAAGCGCTGATCGATGATCGCCTCAATGTTTTCTTTGATTTCATCCATCATCGCAGGCGATTCTAGCTCGTCTTTGATGGCATTTTTTACAGAATCACTCTTGCTGATTTCAATCACAGATTCTTGCATCTTCTCAACAAACGGCGCTTTCATTGGCTCTAGTGCTTCTGTGCCACCAAACATTGCCAACATACCGCCAAACTGAGAGTTCTCGATAACATGCACCAGTGAGTCGAATGCAGGGTTAAAGTCGATCTTCTGAATCACAGGCTCTAGATTGAGCGACTTTCCTGTCATCTCGCTGCTTAGGAAGCGGTCGATGTTACTTTCTGTAAAGAATTGCTCCATCATCAGTTGCTTGATGGCTGCCTTGAACTCTTCAAAGCGTGCTGGAATAACGCCTGAACCGTATAGGCCGGGTACTTTCTCGAACAACATGTGAATCGCAAGCCAGTTGGTGATGGCACCAGAAAAGGCGAATAGGCCTGCGTAAAGCAAGTATTGGTTTGCTGTCGCATAGCCGCCAGCAAGCAGTGCTAACGCAATAACGTTAGTTAAGACACTTTTGTTCATGGTTGATCTCTAGAAAGAATATTGCGCGCATTTTAAGAAAAAAACGCCAAGAAAAAAACAAAAGGATCGATGAAGTTTATTGGACAGGTAGCAAAGAGCGCCAAATAGCAGGCATAAAAAAGGCTAGCCTCCCCCCGAAGTCTAGCCTTATTCCAGAACGCGCAAGCGAGGCGTCTTTGGTGTTAATGTCATTATATAATTACGACATAACATTCTGCCATGTGTAATTTACCGCTAATAAACAAATTGCTGTGAATCACATCGCACTTTTAAAATAGCACAAAAATTAAGCGTTTGTAGCTTGCTCAAGGTCATCGGCAATGAAGCCACCGGTTTGGTGATTCCATAGCTGCGCATAAATACCATTCTGGTTAATCAGCTCTTGGTGCGTGCCTTCTTCTACGATATTGCCGGCATCAAGCACGATCAGGCGATCCATCGCTGCGATGGTCGACAGGCGGTGTGCAATCGCAATAACCGTTTTGCCTTCCATTAGCTCAATTAAGCTCTCTTGGATGGCCGCTTCTACCTCAGAATCGAGTGCAGAAGTTGCTTCATCGAGAACCAATAGTGGTGCATTTTTCAAAAGAACACGTGAGATAGCGACACGTTGACGCTGACCACCCGAAAGCTTAACGCCACGTTCACCTACTTGAGCATCATAGCCCACGTTGCCAAATGGGTCGGTAAGCGTTTCGATAAACTCATGCGCGTGCGCTTGTTTGGTAGCTGCGTAAACTTCTTCATCTGATGCTTCAGGTCGACCGTAAAGAATGTTGTCTTTGATCGAACGGTGCAACAGTGAAGTATCTTGGGTCACCATACCGATGTTGCTGCGCAGCGAATCTTGTGTCACTGTTGAGATCTCTTGACCGTCAATCAGGATGCGACCACTCTCTACATCGTGGAACCGCAGCAGTAAGTTAACTAGGGTAGACTTACCTGCACCTGAACGGCCCACTAAGCCTACCTTTTCACCCGGTTTGATGTTGAGGTTTAGGTTGTTAATCACCCCCTTATTCTCACCGTAGTTAAAGCTGACGTTGTCGAAATGAATGCCACCTTGTGGAACATCCAAAGGCTTTGCGTCTTTCTTGTCTTCGATAGCGATGGGCTTAGACAGGGTTTTGATACCATCAATCACGGTACCTAGGTTCTCAAACAGACCACCAATTTCCCACATGATCCATTTCGACATGCCGTTAATACGCAGAGCCAAGCTGACCGCAATCGCGATTGCACCCACGGTGATTGCGCTATCTAGCCATAGGTAGATAGAGATACCCGCAATGCTGAACACCAATAGATAGTTAGCGAATTCCACGCAGATGTTGAAGCCGGTTACCAAGCGCATTTGACGGTGCACAGTATCTAGGAAACCTTCCATGCCTTCTTCAGCGTATTCGGTTTCACGTTTACTGTGTGAGAACAGTTTAACGGTCGCGATGTTGGTGTAGCTATCGACAATTCGGCCAGTCATCAGTGAGCGAGCATCCGCTTGCTCAGACGATACGTCTTTGAGTTTCGGCACATAGTACAGCTGAATACCGATGTAGACGAACAGCCAAATCAGCATTGGGGCCATTAAGCGCCAATCCGATTCGGCAAGCATGAACAGCATTGCGGTGAAGTAAACCGTCACGTAGACAAACACATCGACCATCTTGGTCACGGTTTCACGGACAGCAAGCGAAGTTTGCATCACTTTGGTCGCGACACGTCCGGCAAAGTCGTCTTGATAGAAGGATAAACTTTGCTTCAAGAGGTAACGGTGCGCCAACCAACGAATCGACATTGGATAGTTGCCAAGTAAAGTTTGATGAAGCAACAGTGAGTACACACTGATCAAGATTGGCATTACAACCAACAGCAAAACGCCAAGCCCCATTAGAGTGGATTGGTTGTCGGCTAAGAAGGTTTCTGGGTTGCTTGTTGATAGCCAGTCGACTAATTGCCCCATGTAACCGAACAGCGCGACTTCGATGATCGCGATGGTCATGCTCATCAACCCGAGCAAAATTAATGGTTTTTCGAAACCTCGAGTGTAATGGCGGCAGAATGCCAGTATGCCAGTAGGAGGTTGTATCGGCTCTCCCTTTGGAAAGGCTTCAGTAAAGCCTTCAAATTTCTTGTACATAGATTTCCCTTTATAAACTAGTGCATCTATAAGCGACTGCATCGTTGGTGCAGCTTTGTTTTTATGGTCTTGATTCGAAATTTAACTGTCTTAGTTTGAAATTATATAAGCGCCCATGGGTTCTTATCAGTATTAAGTCATTCGATGGATTTTGTTCTAGCGCCTATTTAGGCACTTGGCTTTAAAACACTAAAACTTTGTCTAAGCGATACAGGAAAGGTCGAAAGAGTGTCTTTCATGACGCTTATTTTAGATTGAATTAGACAGGAAAAGTTAAGCTTATTTCAAACGTAATTGATTGTTATGCAACGGTGATAATCCTAACGTTAAATGGATTGAATTGTAATCAAAACTCGTGATGGGCGAGAAAATGGAATCAGAATATTTATCCATAAAGTGACTTAACGAATATGCATACAGTTGGTTCTTTCTGATGTGCTGTTATCTTGCAGTAAAAATTACCGATTAATCTAAGATCTGCAGTAATTGTTTGGGATAAATATTCAAATCAATATTCTTTTCAGTGAATCTTGTCGTAACAAGTTGTTTACAATTCTGAAGTAAATAAAAGATAGGGACGGTTGAAATGTTAAACCTACACAAAAAATCACTTCATATCACTAATGTTCAAAACGCCAATTGCGTTGTTATGGTGCCACCAAAAGAGTTTAAATTTAACGAAGAAACAGCACGTGATAACGAATTTCAGCACAGAGTTAATCTGACCGAAGCTGAGGTGAAAGTAGAAACGATGGCCGAATTTAAAGCTATGGTCGCTTCGTTGCGTAAAGAAGGTGTGCAAGTTGTAGAGTTTGATTACCCAGAATTGGGCGTTGAAACTCCGGATGCTGTTTTCCCAAACAACTGGTTCAGTACCTGTAGTGATGGAAGCTTATTCACGTTCCCTATGGCGTGTGAAAACCGTCAGAATGAAGTTAAGCCAAATGCTCTTATTGAAGCGTTAGAAGCGTCGGGTCGCATTGTTAACCATAGCGAGTCTCTAGAGTCTTACATCGCGCAAGGTTCTTATCTAGAGAGCACGGGCGTGATGGTTATCGACCATATCAACAAGACCATCTACGCTGCGCTTTCTCAGCGTTGTGACCGCGAAGTGTTAGAAGATTATGCGAAGCGCATTGGTTATTCTCGCGTGGTCTCGTTCCAAACGGCATTACCGTCTGGCCAACCGATTTACCATACCAATGTGATGATGGCGATTGGCGATAACTTCTGCGTGATCTGTGATGAAGTGATTCCTGAGTTTGAACGCCGCTTTGTGGTGAAGTCGCTTGCTAAAGATAAGCAGGTTATCTCTATCTCAATTGATCAGATGAACCGTTTCTGTGGCAACATCCTGCAGCTTGAAACCGTGAATGGCGACAAGGTGATCGCGATGTCTCAATCGGCTTACGATGCGTTTTCTCCAGCCCAGTTAGCTCAGCTTTCGACGCATGGAAAACTGCTGCCATTTAACGTGAAAACGATTGAAGACATTGGCGGTGGTTCGGTGCGATGCATGTTGGGTGAGGTGTTCCTACCAACACGAGTTAATCGCTTGTAACAAGTATAGAAAGTATAA
Organism: Vibrio sp. AIC-3; assembly: GCF_013114515.1. NCBI lineage: Bacteria > Pseudomonadati > Pseudomonadota > Gammaproteobacteria > Vibrionales > Vibrionaceae > Vibrio > Vibrio sp. AIC-3. Next base: position 120,836 of record NZ_VTXG01000009.1, read on the forward strand.
CAAGCACTCACTTTCAGTAATGAATCTTTGAATACCACTCTTATCGCAGAGTGGTATTTTTGTTTTTGTCTTTCACATATAAGAGAACAGAGCTCGATACAGGAGTCAACGCGCAAAAGCTAATGGAAATAAGCTATGAAGCGTCCTTAAAAGCTCTGTGTTCGATGAACTGAGCCGACAGTGTTACGACTTCTTTGGAGTAGACAAGCGCCGTGTGGTTGAGTTTGAGGGCGTAAGTATCCGTTGCTCCTCTCAGGCTGGCGTCTTCGAGTGTGACTGTGCCATCGCCCGGGTTTCTTCCCAGAACAATACGTCCGACTCCGGCGTCGTAGGTACCTGTAATCACGCCAATCGGCACATCAATATCGTAGTCACCCAGGCCATCGCTTAAGATCATTTTGCTCGAACCAAATATAAAACCAAGCCCATGATTCGACAGTGTTTTGGCGATAGTTGCCCCATTGTGCGGCGTCCCTGCGGTAATAATGCAGGTGTCGGCAAAATTGGGCTGATAAAACTTAAAGTAGTGACGAATGAGTAAGCCACCGAGTGAGTGACCAAAGAAATAGACCTCATCGTATTCATTAAAGCGAGCATTCACGAAGCGATTGAGGCGTTTGGCTGCAGAAGGGAAACGCAGCGAGTTGTAGGCAAACTTGTGCGTTGTAAAGCCGCGTTTTTTGAAGTTTCTATCCAGATATAGCATGATCAACGCAGGCATATATAGACCATGAATTAAAACTATATGTTTGTTTTTATTATTCATTATTGCCCTCCGACTGATGGTGTTTTCAGTATATGGAGTCGCAATTCTAAACTCAACAAAACTTGCTGTGAATGGGACACAATAGACAGAGATGTACGTTATAAACAGTGCGTTCGTCATAGAGAAAAGGTGGGTTAGTCAGATCTCACTCCACCATACACATCTATGGTTAATCCGCCTTGTTTGGCGTAAGTATTGGGTGTTAGACTTTTTACCTTATTGAAGCTTCTCTCTAATGTCCTTTATCGCCAAGTTTTGCAATCCATGTCGAACTAAGCTCTTTTAATATCTTACGAATCAGTTCGCTGTGTCTATCTGTTTGACTTGCCGATATCTAAGGCACCAGTAGATCTTATGATTCTGAATTTTCAGTTTTGGTTAGCTCAGTATCACCTGCTTCACTTTTTGCTTCCGGTTCAACCAAAACTTTGATTACGCCTTTTTGTAGGATCAGGTTATTAGGGTAGGTGATAATGTTGCCCGAACTGTGTCGAAGAATAACATGGAACATGGTGATATCGATGATCACACCGCTGATGTCTTCGTCTTTCTCCGCGACTCTTACTCTGTCGCCAATGCGATAAGGGAAGACGAAAAATATTAGTACGCTGGCTGTGAGGTTACTTAGAATCGACCATTGCGCGAATAAAGCGACACCCAGCACCGCAAATATCGAAGACAAGAACAGAGAAATATCACCAAAACCCAAGTTAAGAACAATCGTAAACACAGCGATGAAGAGTAGAAACAGAACAATATTGAAACACTTAATCACGAACTGCTTTCGCTTCAATTCGACACGCTTATTTTCCGCTAATGTTTCTATCCAGTTCTTACCTAAGCGTTTGATCACCCAATACACAGTGATAAGAAGTAAACCTAAAACTACTTGTCTAAGCCACATATTGGATTGCAAAAACTCAACCATTAAATAAACCTCAATTTTTTCAAAATAACGACCTCTGCCGCTATGACCACGAGCAGCCCAACGCAAAATAGTGGAAATGCTATCGGGTTATCTGTTCCGGGTATCCCAGCGATATTGACACCCAGTAAACCGGTGAAAAACCCAGCAGGGAGGAAAATACCTGCAATGATAGAAAATAGGTACGTATTTCTATTCATTTTTTCAGCTTGTTGCTGACTTAGGCTCGCTAAAAATACATTAATTTGTTCGATGTAAAACTCAACAGACTCGTTAATTCTCAGGATGGTATCAAGGCTGTTCTTTATATGACTGTTGTGCTTACTCAATGGCGCAGGTAGGTCACTCATTAAATCTTCAAAAACGTATTTCTGTGGCTTCAAATAACGCCTTAGTCTGAGTAGCCTTGAATGTAGAGCGTTAATGGATCTTATGTCGATATTGGATGTAGATTCTAACTCGTCAATTAATAGTTCGACGGGTGCTAGGAAGGTTGAAATGCTGTGGTTGATTCCACGGATCATGCCCAACAACACATCAGGTAATGATGTAGGGCCTTGGTTTTGTTTGAGATCAGATATCAGATTACTGACCGCTTTTGAAGGAACTTTACGTGTCGATATTAAAGTGCCTTTGTACCATAAGATGCGTAGGCTAAGCATGTCGTCAGGGTTAGCACCTTCGTTTAGATTAATGCCTCGCAGAATCATCAAAAAACAGTCGTGGCCAAATTGTTCGAACCGAGGGCGGGTGTCATCGGTGAGTAATGAATCGATGATGGCATTTGGAACCGTATTACTGTGGAGCCATTCTCTCAAACCGTCAGCATCTCTTTGGCAGTGATACCAAGTTGATTGCTCGAATGAGGCTGGGCTGGTGGTGTGTTCATGTGCCACCCCCTCAGAAAATTGCCAGCTTGAAATTATGAAAGCGTCCATTCATTTGTCCTTAATGATATGACGTAAACATTGATATTAGGCGCCATTCAGGCGCGGTATTGAACTGAGCTTAATCGTGGTAAGTTCAATGAGCGATGTGAGTGAGATGAAGTCTAATAAGACATGTTGGTCTTTGGAGTACGACGGACTCTTCCATTATTGTCTCTATTAAATGTAGCTCATTGTTTCGTCGTTATAAATTAGCACTCTGGCTCCATGTTAGCGACAAAAAAAGAAAAGACCGAGGTCTTTTCTTTTTAGGGGGGGGTGCGGAGAGCTTGCTCAGGCAACTCGAGTTTTCCGATGGTTTACATAAGCAAAAGCACTAGCGACAAGAAGCAAAAATGTCTTGGTTCTCTCGGTATTCTTTGGTTTGCACGTCCATTAGGCCAAGCAAGGAGTCGAACAGGTTATCGTGAGAAAAGCTCTGCTCTTTGCCTGCCTTTCTCAAGCAGGTTTGGTTTATTCCTTTCTGTTCTGCAAAGCCATCAGACATCCACATGATCATAGGAACGTGGGTTTGCTCTTTCGGTGCCAATGAATAAGGCATGCCGTGCAAGTAGACGCCGTTTTCCCCTAAAGATTCACCGTGGTCAGAAATGTACATCAGCGCCACGTTGTACTTATCGGTGAGTTTCTCTAGCTTTTGAATAGCCTGTGAGAGAAAGAAATCCGTATACAAGATGGTGTTGTCGTAGGTGTTTACCACTTGCTCTTTGGTGCAGTTTTCAATATCTGCACGAGCGCAGTCAGGCGTAAACTTCTTATGTTCTTCTGGGTAACGCTCAAAGTACGTTGGGCCGTGAGAACCCGAAATATGATAGAAAATGATGCTATCTTGTTTAAGATCTTGAGTATCTTGCTCGAAGTTCTCTAGCATCGCCGTGTCGTAACACACATCGTTATTACACAATGGATCGCTGTTTTTGGCGATGAGCGTCATCTCTTGGATTCGATGCGCGACAGCTTTATCCCCACCATCATGCTCTCTCCAGATAGAGTGGATGCCCGCGCGGTTCATAATGTCGACTACGTTATCTTGGTTGTAGGCTTTGTCCCGATCGTAGTTGCTGCGATTCATGTTCGAGAACATGCACGGTACAGAAACCGCGGTGGCTGTTCCGCACGACTGAACATCAGAGAAAAATATCGGGTTGTAAGGCTTGGTATGAGCGTTGGTTTCTCTCTCATAGCCATAATACTGGTAGTTATACACGCGAGCAGTCTCGCCAAGTACAAACACCAATAAGGTCGGCTTGCTTGCCGTTTTTGCTTGTGGTTTGAGTTGAGCATCTAAGCCCAGTTCTTGATATGGGATGGGCTGTTTGATGTAGGTGTTATTGATGTATTTCACCGTTGATGCCACATACTCAGTCGGAATGATCATCTTTTTGATGTGCGAGTTATTGCGGCCAAACGAGACGTAATCTTTGTAAAACAGTCCTGCAATAATCGCGATGACAATCAATGAAGAGAGCAATCCAATCGACTTCCAGACAAAGAAATCTTTCCATGACTCTCGCTTAAGCTTGGTAAAGAGTAGCAGCAGTGACGGGACAATCCCCATCGCAAATAACCACAAGATGGAGTGGGTACTTACATAGCTTGCTGCTTCGCCACTATTGGTTTCGAAGACGTTCTCTATCATCCCATAGTCTACATAAATGCCGTAATTGAACATGCTGTAGCTGACGAGTGTTGAGGTGATCAGCAAGAAGATAAAAAATGGCTTGGAGAATATCGGCCAGTTGAAGACTTGGAAGATAAAATTGAAGGCAGCAAGGAAGAAGATAGGGATGGATATAAGAAACGCAACGCTTTCAGACTTGGATGCCTGAACAATACTAAACAGCTCTTGGGTGAGAGGTAGGTTGATTACAAGCAGGTAATACACGGCCAACACAAAAGGCAGCTTGTTTATCGACATGTTTAAGCTTGGTAGATTCATAGGTCTTATTTTCCTGCGTCTCTTATCCCTTTATTTTAGTCTGGCTACCAAGAAAGCTCTAATATCAACGCATAAAGCTCAGATAGGCGGCGATAAACCGACTAAAGTGAAATGACGCGATAGGTGTGTAGAAACAAAAAATTCACTTTACTGAGTGACCTTCATGACAAGGTGGAACAGCAAAGTGAATTATTTATGTTAGGGTGTTCTACGTAGGCTCGCTACATTAGAAGTTGTAAGAACCACCTAGGCTAACACTGCTGAATGCCAGTGTCTTATCTTCGGTTTTGAATGGACCGTAGTAGTTTTCTACGCTCACAGCATCAGCTTGTGAAATTAGGCGAAGTGTTAGGTTTTCGATTGGCGTGTATTCAACACCCAGACCAAAGTGGAAACCTGTACCGCTGTCATCAGCGTAACCAGCACTCTTATTTGCGTTTAGGTCAACAGAGCTAAGACCAGCCAATACGAACGGACGAATTGTGTTGTCGAACGTGTAACCTAGGTTTGCAGATACAGAAACAGACGTCGGAGACATTTTTTCTGCACCTTTTTTGTAGTCAGCGTAATCGTTGTAGCCAAGTTCAACACCAACAATACGATTGAACTGGTAGCCACCATATAGGTTGTAACCCATGCCGTCTGAGTCTAGGTTGCCTTGACCGTCTGTATCAGAATCTTGGTACACACCAAGGCCACCACCGATGTACGCACCGCCGTTAGTGCCTGCTGCTAATGCTGGAAGAGAAACCGCGCCGATTAAGCCCAGTGCTAATGCTGATTTCGCGAATTTGTTCATTTTTGTTACTCACTCTTTAATGTCATGCAGTATCAATTATTTTTGTTTTCGGCCTTTCGACCGTTGGTGAGTATTATTCCGTAGTCTTATACGTATTACTGTATGGCTTTGTAAGCTAAATCGTTACATAGTAGAAAACATACTCATCAGATTGCTTAGTAAGTTAGGCTGCCAAAACAAGGAATACACATGCTAATGAGACAAAAGACAGGCTTGGTGGTTGTGGACGTTCAGGGCAAGCTCGCACGCCTTGTTGATGAGAGTGAGACACTTATTTCTAACTGTCGGAAGCTGATTAAGGGCGCGCAGGTTTTGGGGTTGCCCATCATTTACTTGGAACAGAATCCAGATAAATTGGGAGCAACAGTCAGCGAACTGAATGACTTATTGAGCGATGTTGAGCCAGTAACTAAATTCACGTTCAACGCGTGTGATGAGCCCAAGTTTGTTGAGGCGGTGCAAGCCAAGGATGTCGAGACTTGGCTGGTGTGTGGTATTGAAGCTCATATTTGCGTGTATCAAACCGCAATGGGGTTGTTAGAACTTGGGTGCAAGGTTCAGGTAGTTGGCGACTGTATTAGCTCGCGAACGGCACTCAACAAGGATCTGGCAATCCGTCGACTAGTAGCTGTAGGCGTGCAAATTACAGGGTTAGAAATGAGCTTATACGAGCTGGTAAAGGACTGCCGCTCGCCAGAATTTAAGCTCATTTTATCCTTAATTCGTTAGTCACCTAGGGGCTGTCTGTCGCCCCCACCTCGGTAGGAATCTAACGCAACCTTCAAGCGACGCAGTTTGTCGCGCGAGCGGTTCTTGTGATTGACTGCGATTCCCATAGAAAGCACATCCACTAACGCCAACATAGCGTAGCGAGAAGCCGACGGCTTGTAGATGAAGTCGGTTTCCATATGCTTGATGGGTAACAAGATATCGGCAATTTTTGCTAGCGGTGTATCTTGTGGGGTAATCGCAATGATCTTAAGTCCGTACTGCTTAGCCAGCTCTGCCGTTTCTGTGATCACTGGTGTAAAGCCAGTCGCAGAGATCATCACCATTACGTCATTAGCATCTGCCGTGGCAGCAACCATACGTGACATCAAGCCATCGTTGTACGACACCACTGGGTAGCCTAAACGAAACAGTCGATGTTGCAGCTCTTGAGAAGCAATGGTTGAACCACCACCCATACCAATAGCAATGATCTGTCTGGCGTTATGCAGCCAGCTGACTGCGGTTTCAACGTCTTGCTCTTTGAACAAGGTGCGGTTGATGTCTAGGCTTTGCTTGATCGATTCGTAGATACCTTGATAACCCGTTTGGTCAACCGGTTCGAGGATAAAGCGCTGGCCAACGGTTAGCGTCTGAGCCAACTTAATCTTCATATCACGTACGTTGCTGCAACCGATCGCTTTAGCAAAACGTGTAATGGTGGCTTCACTCACTTGAGCGCTTTCAGCAAGCTCTGTGATGCTGGCATTGGCAGCAAAATCAATGTCGTCCATGATCAGCTTAGCGACTTTTTTCTCTGCATCACGAAGAGCGGGAAAACGCTCCGTTATCTGTGAAATGATATCTACTTCTAAACTCAAGAATCCTGATCCTTTGTTGATGGGGCTAATCGTTATCACCTAGTTATTAAGAACCTAGCTCGTAAGAAGTAAGCTCTTTAGCTTTTTAGCCATTTAGCCATTTAGCCATTTAGCCATTTAGCCGTTTAAAACTAAGCGTTAGCCCCGTTAGTATATCTTATTGTTTCGCTGATTCTAGCTTATTGAAAAATCGAACTAGAAGCAGGTTTCCACCCAGTTTGTTACCTGATGGTCGTCATCGCTGATGGCAATGTGGCGCCACTTATCGAAGGTTAAACACGGGTGTGAGGTTGAGAATGCAATCATGTCGCCCACTTCAATTTCAGAAGAGCCGTCCGTTTCAACAAAGGTATGCTGATCCATCACGGCGGTCGCAGTCAGCCCTTTCACAGAGATAGCTTCGCCATTGCGATAGCCGCGTTCGGCAATAGGTAACCCCGCATCAAAGGCCACATCACGCTTGCCTAGCCCAACAACTAGTTTGGTCGGTTCTGGGCGAGAGATTACATACGCCCATACCTCAAGTGCCGATTCCAGATCTCCACCCAATTCGCACGCGTAACCTTGGTTTACTTGGGCACGCTGCAACACCTTGCTTTGAGCGTCTAGGTAGATACCTGTGTCGTGAATCGCGTAACAGCCCGGGCGGATGATCGCCAAGTAATCGGTTAGGTTCGCTAAACATTCTGCAACCACGTCATACCAAGCCGAACCTGCACCAGTGATGATAGGTTGCCCTGCAATTAGGCCATCTGATGCGAGGCTTTCGACCGAGGTCAGCGCTTGGTTTAAGAAGGTACGAATGTCTTGCTCGGCATTGTCGCCATGAATCACGCCCTCATACACCTCAATACCCGCTAGCGAAAGTGCAGGCGTATCTTGAATGGTTTGAGCCAGTTCTAAAACTTCTTGAGGTGAACGACAACCACAACGGCCACCCGGAACACCAAACTCGATTAGAGCTTTTAGCGTCTGCTTTTTGTTGGCGAAGTATTGGTTGAGTTGCTGCACGTTTACCGATGAATCCACACAGCAATAGAAATCAACGTCGAACTCACTAATAAGCTGTTCGATGATCGCCATGTTGGTTTTACCTACCAATTGGTTAGCCATGATGATTCTTTTTGCGCCTGCCATTGCTGCAATTTCTGCTTGTGCAGGTGTCGCAACGGTAATTCCCCAAGCGCCATTTTCTAGCTGTTGACGGAAGAAATCAGGCGTCATCGATGTTTTGCCATGTGGCGACAATTTAACCTGATGATGATCGGCGAATGATTGCATCCAATTCAGGTTATTGGTCAACGCTGATTGTTTGATAATTGCTACCGGAAGCGAAATGTCTTCATCAACCAGTCGATAAACACCGTTCTCAGATTGTGATACTGCTCTCCCTTTTTGGCCTTTTTTAGTCAAGATGAAACTATCTTTTTGATACTTTATAACATATTTTTGTGCAGGGTTATGTTTCATTGCTGATTCCTAACATGATTTAAGTGGTTGTTATTTAATGTTTAAATATATCTATAATGTGTTTTGTGATAGAAACTATCACACAAATTAAAATATTATGTGTGTTTTGTCACTGAAAATAATCGGCTGGATTTCTAATATAGCTCCATCAACACAGTGGATTGAGAGAGTGAAAAATGTTGTTCGATACGATAATCAAAAATGTAGAGGTGTTTGACGGCACCGGCGAACAATCGTTTTGTGCCGATGTAGCAATCCTTGATGGAAAAATCGCCGAAATTGGTCAAATCGATCACGAAGATTGTGGCCAGTTGGTTGAGGGAGCAGGCTTAGCATTGGCTCCTGGATTTATCGATGTACATACACATGACGATACCAACGTAATTCGTTACCCAGACTGCCTACCTAAGATCAGCCAAGGTGTGACAACCGTGATTGTTGGCAACTGTGGCATCAGCGCATCGCCAACGGTTTTGGCTGGCGATCCACCTGACCCAATGAATCTTTTAGGTGCGCAGGCTGATTTTAAATACCCAACTTTTGCGGCGTATGCACAAGCGGTAGAGCAAGCGCAACCAGCGGTGAACGTAGCAGCATTAGTTGGCCACACTACACTGCGTAACCAAGTGATGGACGACCTACAACGCACCGCAAGCGAAGAAGAAATTGCAGCAATGCAAAGCAACCTTGATTTGGCGATGGAACAAGGCGCATTAGGTTTGAGCTCGGGCTTGGCTTACGCAAGCGCGAAACAAGCGAATGCCAACGAAGTGATGCAGTTAGCGAAAGTGCTTTCTAGTCACGGCGGCATCTATACCACGCATATGCGTACCGAATTTGAAGAGATCTTAAGCGCGATGGAAGAGGCGTTTGAGACAGGACAATACGCGAAAGTGCCGGTTGTTATCTCTCACCTTAAATGTGCAGGTGCGGGCAATTGGGGCAGAACCGTTGAAGTGCTTGATTTGATGGACAAGGTTTCAGAGCACCAAGATGTGTCTTGCGACTGCTATCCATACTCAGCGAGCTCTTCGACATTAGATCTGAAACAGGTGACAGACGATTTCGACATCTTCATCACTTGGTCTAAAGCAAAGCCTGAACATGCAGGCAAAACGCTTAAGCAGATTGCTGATGAGATGAACCTACCACTGATGGACGCAGCAAAAGCGCTTCAACCAGCCGGTGCGGTTTACCACTGCATGGATGAGAACGACGTAAAGCGCGTATTGAAATACAAGCTGACCATGGTTGGTTCTGATGGTTTACCAAATGACCCGCATCCACATCCAAGATTGTGGGGCACTTTCCCGAAAGTCTTAGGCCACTACTGCCGAGATGAAAAACTGTTTGCGCTGCCAGAAGCGATTCACAAAATGACCGGAATGTCTGCGAAGCGCTACAACCTCGCGGGAAGAGGTGAGATTCGCCAAGACGCATTTGCCGATTTAGTTTTATTTGATCCAAAGAATATTAAAGACACAGCAACATTTGAAAACCCTATTTCAGTTGCTGAGGGAATCGAAAGTGTATTTGTAAATGGTGAGTTAACTTACCAAAAAGGAAAAGTAAAAAATAATCGTTCAGGCGTTTTTATTTACCGTAATTAGAATTTAATTATTTTATTAGATATACAGTAATAAGAAAACGACGAATTAATTTAAATATATTGGAACAGAACCAATATTATCTATAAAGAAGTGGAGTTAAAAAATGACTATTAAACGTTACGGTGTTGAAGGCGGTACAGGTACAGGCGGACAACATTTACCATTTGCACGCGCAACTGAAGCGGGTGGTTTCCTATACGTTTCTGGCCAGACACCGATGACAGATGGTGAAGTGGTAGAGGGTGGCATTGTTGACCAGTCTCGCCTAGCGATCCAAAACTGTGTCGATATCATGACTGAAGCGGGCTACGGCCTAGAAGACGTAATGCACGTAAAGGTTGTGCTAACGGATTCTCGTTACTTCCAATCTTTTAATAAGGTATTCAAAGAGTTCTTCGGTGCTAACCCACCGGCTCGTATCTGCATGGTTTGCGACCTAGTTGTAGACGTGAAGGTTGAAGTAGATGTGACTTGCTACCGCGCGGATCGCGTTTAGTAATAACCTAATCACAATTACCTACTTAGAGAGTATTAGGGGTTAGTCATCCCTGTTATTATCCTTTAATACTCTCACCCTACATTTATAAAAATTACTTTAATTAAAATAGATAAAATCAATAAAGTAATTATATGAAATATAAAAATGAATGAATCATAAATAAAGTTCAAGAATGAACTCAATATTTCACTGAGAGGTGTCAAATGAACAGTACACTTTTTCTTACAGGCTTCGGCGTGTACGTATGTTTTTTAATTTGGTTAGGCTGGTTTGTCTCGCGTAATCAAAAATCTGGCGAAGATTTCTTATTAGGCGGCCGTGGCCTGCCATTATTCTTAGTACTTGGTACAACGGTTGCGACTATGGTCGGCACGGGTTCAAGTATGGGCGCGGTTGGCTTCGGCTACGCAAATGGCTGGGCAGGTGCTCTGTACGGAATTGGCGGTGCTGTCGGCATCCTATTGCTTGCACTTTGGTTTGCTCCGGTTCGTAAACTGAACTTCATGACCATGAGTGAAGAGCTGGCTTATTACGTTGGCGCTAACCGAATCGTAAAAAACGTGGTTGGCCTACTTATCTTTATCGCGTCAATCGGTTGGTTAGGTGCGCACATTCTAGGTGGCGGCATGTACCTAGCGTGGATTGCAGACATCGACCTTAACCTTGCGAAAATTATTATTGCTGCAGCTTTCACTATCTACGTTGTTATCGGTGGTTACACAGCAGTTGTATGGACCGATACGATTCAAGCAATCATCCTTTTTGCTGGCTTCATCCTAATGGCGGTAATGTCTGTTGATCACATTGGTGGCATGGACAACCTTTACGCTGCGATGGACCCTGCTGCTACAAGCTTTTTAGCAATCGATAAACTGGGCATTCTGCCTGCTGTTTCTCTGGCTGTGGTTATCGGTGTGGGCGTACTTGCAACACCTTCATTCCGTCAGCGTATCTACTCTGGTAAAGATGTTTCAACTATCCGTCGCTCATTTGTCGCTTCTGGTGTGTTGTACCTTTTCTTCTCTATTATTCCAGCAATCATTGGTATGGCTGCGCACGCAATCGACCCATCATTGGATAACCCGAACTACTCGTTCCCATACGTAGCTGCAACGGTTCTTCCAGTTGGCGTAGGCATGATTGTTCTTATCGCAGGTCTATCTGCAACCATGTCGAGTGCAAGCTCAGATGCGATTGCCGGTGTATCTATCCTACTGCGTGACGTGTACGTGATGTTCACAGGCCGCGTACCAAACAAAGAATCAATGTTGAACTACTCTCGTCTAGCTTTGGTTGTGGTGATTGGCTTCGCACTACTGTTCGCACTGACGTCAAACGACATCATTGGCTACATCACTAAGATGATTTCAACGGTTATGTCGGGCATGTTTGTGTGCGGTATGTTGGGTAAATTCTGGAAACGCTACAACTGGCAAGGTGCGCTTGCAACACTAGCGGGTGCTTCTGTAGCTTCATTCGTAGTAATGTTAAACGCTGACTACACAGCCTTCTGGGGCAACCCTGTGATTCCTTCATGTCTATTTGCTCTAACGGCTGGTGTGGTTGTGAGCCTAGTGACTCCGGCTAACCAAGTAACACCTGAAATGGCAAAAGCGATTCTTGATGACGAGCGCGCTCTGATGGAAATGGAATTGTCAGACTCAGGTGTGCTTGAAGAAGAAGCGTCTTCTCAACGTCCTGCTAATCAAACAAGCTAATCTAAAACGCTCCACAGCTAGTTAGTACAACAAATTCAGTACAACAAGCTGTGGAGTGGTTTAGCTAGCTCAGGCTCTGCTTCTCGGTAGAACCTTCTTCCCCATTTATCTCTCTATTTTAGGATCTGCTATGCCTGCATCTTCTAACTTCAATATTGCTTTTTTTGGCGAGTGCATGGTCGAAATCAGCGGCTCTCCATTAACCAAAAAATTCGGCGGTGACACGCTCAATACCGCGCTTTACCTTTCTCGCTTAACCCAACATCAAAACCTCTCTGTTCACTACGCGACTGGACTTGGTTGCGATGAACTGTCTCAAAATATGATTGATAGCTGGCAGTTAGAAGGTATTCAAACCAATTTCGTCGAACGCATCGCCAGCAAGCTTCCTGGACTCTACATGGTCGAAACCGATGAAACGGGTGAGCGACATTTTCACTACTGGCGCAACGATGCGGCAGTAAAATCTTACTTTCAAATTGATAACTTAAACAAGCAAACCGACAACCTGAATAAGCTTGAAATCGCCCTGACAGAGAAACAAGTCGATGCGGTTTACATCAGCGGTATCAGTATCGCGATCTTGGATGATGCCTCTCGCGAGCGTTTATTCAAAGCCATTGGCGTGTTCTCAAACCAAGGCGGCAAGGTGATTTTTGATAACAACTATCGCCCGCAACTTTGGAGCACCGAGCAAGCTCGACGTTGGTATGCCAAGTTACTGCCGTTGGTGGACATCGCCCTGATTACCGAAGACGACGACCTGCTGGTTTGGGGTAACTCAGAGAGCGTTCAACAACGCTGCCTCCGTTTGGGTTGCCAAGAGATCGTCATCAAACGTGGCTGCGAGCCATGCAAGATTGTTCAAGTTGAACAGGGCAACATTATTGAGAATTATGTCTCAGCGACTCCTGTTTCTAACGTGGTCGACACCTGTGCTGCGGGCGATTCATTCGCTGCGGGCTATTTAGCTGCGCGTCTTACTGGCGAGAGCGCCACCGATGCAGCCGAACTTGGCCACCAACTGGCTTCCATCGTTATTCAATACTCTGGCGCGATTATCCCCGTGAGCGCTATGAGCCAACTGATTAAAAAATAAAATAAAAAGCGGAATTATTATGTCTCAAGAAATGATCAACAAACTTAAGCAATTCAAAGTTATCCCTGTTATCCAAATCAACAAGGTTGAACACGCGATTCCACTGGCAAAGGTGTTGGTAGAAAACGGCCTACCAGTTGCTGAAGTAACATTCCGTACTGAAGCGGCAGCAGACGCGATTCGTGCGATGCGCGATGCGTATCCAGAGATGTGTATCGGTGCCGGCACAGTATTAACACCAGCGCAGATTGACCTAGCGAAAGAGTCGGGCAGCGAATTCATCGTGGCTCCGGGCCTGAATCCAAACACCGTAAAACGCTGCCAAGAGATCGGCATGCCAATCGTTCCGGGCGTAAATAACCCAAGCCAAGTAGAGCAAGCGCTAGAGCTTGGCCTTAACTTCTTGAAGTTCTTCCCTGCAGAAGCGTCTGGCGGCATCAACATGGTGAAATCTCTGTTAGCGCCATACGTTGATGTGTCTTTAATGCCAACGGGAGGTATCGGCAAACACAACGTTAATGACTATCTAGCTGTGGATCGCGTGGTGTGTTGTGGTGGTACTTGGATGGTATCTCCGAAGATGATCGAGAACGAACAGTGGGACGAGATCGCGGAGTTAGTTCGAGAAGCGGTCGCTCTTGTGAACTAACGAGAAGCGTTTGGAATAAAGATAAACAACAGCAGTGGCTGAAGGTTCTGTTTTGTGAATCGCCTCCGATAAACAAAACAGAACGTCCGTTATATAGGAAAACTAATAATGAAAAAAACTATATTGTCTCTATTGATTTCAAGTTCAGTAGTGTCCCCAATGGCGTTAGCAATGGCTCCGAATACCGATCTAAATTTAATGCCGTATCCACAAACAGTCGAGCTGCAAGCTGGGCAAGTTAAGGTCGACGGTAACTTCAAGGTTTACATCAAAGGCTTTAACTCTGATCGCGTTGAATACACCGCGAAACGCTTTATCGATCGCCTAGAGCGCCAAACTGGCGTGCCGATTCTAAACTGGCAGGTTGATAGCGCAGACGAAGCGAACCTGATCATTGATATCGACGCGGCGCCAAAGTCTGAAGTACAGAACATCGACTCTGTAGAGTCTTACAAAATTACGACTCAGGGTGAGCAAATCACGCTGAGCGCACCAAGCCCATATGGCGCTATTCACGGCATCGAAACCCTTTTACAGCTCGTTGAAACCACAGCAACTGGCTACCATATTCCTGCCGTAACCATTGTTGATGAGCCCCGCTTTCGTTGGCGTGGAGTCTCTTACGATACCTCGCGTCACTTCATTGAATTTGATGTGTTGATTCGTCAGCTAGATGCGATGGCTTCTGCGAAAATGAACGTGTTCCATTGGCACTTCTGGGACGATCAAGGTATCCGCATTCAAACGGAATCTTGGCCGCGTCTATGGTCAGAAACCACTGATGGTGATTACTACACCAAAGACCAAGTTCGTTACTTAGTTGAGTACGCTCGTAATCTTGGTATTCGTGTTATTCCAGAAGTTTCACTGCCGGGACACTCTTCTGCTGTGGCGCACGCTTACCCACGCTTGATGTCGGGTGGTGAAGGTCAAAGCTACGAACAAGAACGTGGCTGGGGTGTATTTGAGCCATTGATGGACCCACTTAACCCAGAGCTCTATGAAATGCTGGGCGACGTGTTTGATGAAGTGACAGAACTGTTCCCAGACGAGTACTTCCACATTGGTGGCGATGAGCCGAACTATGCGCAATGGAAAAACAGCGAAAAGCACCAACAGTTCATCGAAGAGAACAATATCGATGGCGAGCGCGGCTTACAGTCTTACCTCAACGTAAAAGTTGAAAAGATGCTGGAAGAGCGTGGCAAGAAGATGACGGGTTGGGATGAGATTTGGCATAAAGATCTGCCAACTTCTATCGTGATTCAAAGCTGGCAAGGACACGACAGTATCGGTCGTGCGGCGAAAGAGGGCTACCCAGGTATTCTGTCTACGGGTTACTACCTAGACCAACCTCAGCCAACCAGTTACCACTATCGCAATGATCCAATGCCAAGTGGCATCACGGTTGACGATAAGCTGCACAGTGGTGAGAAGTTTGTGACTTACCAATGGAAAAAGCCTCGCTCTAAAGGCAGCCCACGTAAGGGAACACTGACTATCATTGAAGCAAAAGACGGCACGTTCCGCGCATTCAGTGATTACAACGGTAAGTCTCGTGAAGAGATCTACATCCTTGATTATGTGCCGGGTAAAACCTTTGTCGGCCACTTCGATAACTTCATGTCGTATACCGAATTCAACCTGAACTTGAATCCAAATGGGTTTGCGGAAGGCAGCTATCAGTTAATTGGTAACGTGCGCTGGCCAACCACAGGCGAAGTGATTGCGAGCAGCTATGTAGAAGGCAGCGTGATCCCTGAGCCAAACGGAGGCTACCCCGCGGAGCTAACCGACAAAGAAAAAGAGCTGATTTTAGGCGGCGAGATCACCATGTGGCTAGAAAACAAAGACAGCCTCACGGTCGAAAACTACCTATGGCCTCGCAGTTATGCAATTGCAGAACGTTTCTGGTCGGATGCAGAACTGACAGACGAACGCAGTATGTATAAGCGCATGAAAGCGATGGATACATGGTCGGAAGTATCGGTAGGGCTACGTCATCACGCAGATGCTGATATGCTGTTGAAGCGCATTGCCAAAGGCCAAGATATTCACGACCTGCGCGTGCTAGCGAAATACACCGAGCCGGCTCAATACTATGCTCGCAACTGGGAAAAGTGGAACTCCACTGAACCTAAGGGCACCTTGTACAGCCAATACGAGCGCCTAAATCGCTTCGTGGATGCTTTGCCAGTAGAAAGCTACGCGGTGTATGAGATGCAAGACTTGGTCAATGAAGTGGCGACAGGCAATCAGCAGGCGCTAGAGCAACTTGCAGAGCATTATCAGCAAGCAAAATCAGCTGCACTAGCGGCGGAAACTGTCTTCGCTGGTAACGTGTCTTCGGTAGAGACTGTGGTGGTTGCAGAGAAAACCGTTGAAGTTGCAGATTTAGCATTAACTTTGATTGCTAAAGCGCAAGCTGGCGAGAAGGTAAGAGAAGCTGACGTGAATGCCTACCAAGCGATACTGTTTGATTCAGCGAAAATCTACGATGAATCGATCATCGCGATTGTGCGCCCAACAGAACTGTTGTTGAAGCAGTTAGCTGAGTAAGTCGTTAACGGATTAGTGAATAAGTCACACGCCAATAAGTGAATCAAAACCGCCCTCTGTGGGCGGTTTTTTAGTTCTGTCTTCTTTATGTGGTGCGATTTAATGCTTTTTGTTAGTAACTACTCACTATCTATATTCTTCAGCGTTAATGTGAATGTCATGCCTTGGTCTGGGTTGTTCTTTGCTATCAAGGTGCCTTGCATATCCCGTACATTGTTGGCTGTAATAGCTAACCCGAGCCCCAAACCTTCGCCCATTTTTTTGTTGGTATGAAACGGTTCGAAAATGGTTTCGAGTTGGTCTTCTGATACACCGCAGCCATTGTCTTGCACCTTGATGATCACACGTTGTTGATCGGTATGTGCACTGATAACAATGGTCGCGGGTGTTTGATTCTGAGTAGCATCGATGGCGTTTCTAAGCAGGTTACCAAGCACTTGGCGAAGTCGTGCTTCTTCTCCCATTACCATCGAAATATTGGAAGCGATACGCACACGAATATCGACGCTGTCTAGCTCGGTTTGATGAATACGCAGGGTTTCTTGCAGTGCGTCTGTTAGGGAAACAGGATAAGGTTTCTCAAGCCTTTGAAAGGCGAATGACTTCAGCTGGCTAGTCATGTTAGCCATTCGGTCGATTAGGCTCATCACCAGATCCATGTTCGCTTTCAGCATCTTAGTCTCGCCTCTTTCCATCAGCAACTGGTTACTCGAAAGTAGGGTTTTTAGGCCAGTAAGCGGCTGATTGAGTTCATGAGTAATCGCACTCGACATCCGCCCTAGTGCAGCCAGTTTGCTAGATTCGACAAGTTCTTGCTGCGCATCTTTTAGATCTTGAGTTCGCTCTTCGACCCGCAGTTGTAGCGTTTTATTGGCGTTTTGCACCGCAATTTCGGCTTTCTTACGTTTGCTGATATCGATTACGGTACACAGGTAGTAAGTCGTCGCATGCCAAGGAAAGGCGCTAATAGAGAATAAAACAGGGAAGTAGCTGCCATCGCTGCGTCTTGCCATGGTTTCGACGCTAGTTATCTCGGCCAGCTCTTGATGCTGCTCTAAGTTTTTGAGCAGTTGCAAGGTGGTTGAATTCGGGTTACCTGCCTCAAATAACTGCCACGCCTTGATGTTATTGATCATTGAATCAGATAGTGAAAAGTAGTTCTTCGCCATCAGGTTGATATCGTGAATGCGTCCGTGTTTATCGATCAGTATTAACCCAACATGGGTTTTATTGATCATCCCAGACAGTCGTTTCTCAGACTCTTCGATAAGCTTTTGGATTCTCAGATTGCTGAGCTTTTTCTGGCGTCTTTGGTAAAGAATAACCAACAGTAACAGAATGAAAAGACAGCCAACCGCCACACTCCAGCTGATCCAGTTCGTGGTCTGGTTGAGGCTGGTTAATGGCGTTAGGTAGGTTAAACGCCAATTCAGATCGTCTAACTTGATGGACTGAATTAGGTAATCTTTATCTTGCAATCGCCACACGCGAATATGGGTTTGGTCATACAGCTCACGTTTTGTCGCTGTGGGCTGAGAATTGAAGGTGTCATTGAACCAATCGGCACTCAACCTGTTGTCACTGGAGAGAAAGAACTGATCGCGAGGGTTCTGAAACAGTATCGCCTCACCATCGGCAAACCATTGATCGGTTAACAATGACAAATCGATTTGCACCGCGACAATGCCAACCACATCAGAGGCTCGATATACGGGTGCCGCTATGAAGTAATCGGGTGTCACGCCTTTGTTTTTTGTCACCACTGAAATCGCACCACCTTGTTGGTGGATCTTCGAAACAATTGTACTGGCGTTCTTATTGCTCAGTTTGCTTCTTTCAACACTCGATACCAACAAGTCCCCTTCGCCAGAAAGCAGATACCAGCCCTTGGTGTTGGCGGCTTTATCCAATTGAATCAGCTGCTTCTTAATGCGTTTTTCTAGGCGGGCTTCACCATCAATGAAGCGCACACTGGTTTCATCATTGGTTACTAGGTAGGGCAGATAATAGAAACGCTTAAGGGTTCGCCTTGCTTCGGCAATGTAGCCAAGGAAGCGCTGTTCGGCATAGCGTTGGGCTTGTTCAAGCTTCCACTGGCTGATGCCATTCTTGGTGGTGACCTGCACCAAACCAATCAATAAACAGGTACACAGGAATAACCAATATCGATTGTTATTCATCATTTCTTATCAAATCCCTTTAAAATTAGTGGCTTGCCTCTTTGAGCTAGTGGTTTGACAAGGTTTTATGTTTGCTTTTTAAGCGAATGGAGAGTGAGACAAATCGAAGCTAACAAACATTATTAAACTGTTAAAGGAGTGTTATTCAAAGTGGGAGCTAGCTCCTTTTCGTCTGAGGTTTTTTTACATACCGTGGACGATATTAATCAGATGTAGAGTGGCGGAACCAAACTATGCAGCGTATTGCTTTAATTGAAGATGACGCGATTGTGCGTCAAGCAACCAGCCAATGGTTGCAGCTGGCGGGCTTCGATGTCACCGCATTTGAAGTAGGACAAGATGCGTTAAACGCCGTTGAGCAGGGTGATTTTCAAACCATTATCACCGATGTTCGTTTACCTGATATTGATGGTGTTGATCTGCTAGGGCGTTTCAAAGGTCTTGTGCCAGATGTGCCTGTTATTTTGATTACTGGGCATGGTGATGTCGATATGGCGGTGAAAGCCTTACAGCAAGGTGCCTATGACTTCATTGAGAAGCCATTCGACCCAGAGCGTCTGTCTCAAACGGTATCGGAAGCGGTAGATAAACATCAAAGTGGCCAAGACAGAAACAGTCGTCAGAACTATCTGGATAACCTTAAGGGCATTGAACAGGTGCTGATCGGTCGCAGTAAAGTGATGTGTGAACTGCGCGAGCAAATCCAGAAAGTCGCTTCCATAGACACCAACGTGATCATCTATGGTGAAACGGGTTGTGGTAAAGAGCTGGTCGCCTCTTGCTTACATGAATTCAGCCAACGTAAAACCCATCCGTTTGTTCCGCTCAACTGTGGCGCAATCCCAGAAAATCTCTTTGAAAGCGAGCTGTTTGGACACGAAGCCGGAGCGTTTACTGGTGCGGCCAAACGACGCATTGGTAAGCTGGAATTTGCCGACAAAGGCACAGTGTTCCTTGATGAAATAGAGAGCATGCCGCTGTCGATGCAGGTAAAAGTGCTGCGCACCTTGCAAGATAATGTCGTCGAACGCGTGGGGGGGAATCAGCAACAACATGTTGATCTACGAGTGGTCTCTGCCTCGAAAAGCGATCTACTGAATCACCCCGACTTTCGCCAAGATCTATTCTATCGTTTGAATGTTGCCCAGCTGCATTTGCCTCCACTCAGTGAGCGTGAAGAAGATGCCTTACTTTTGTTTGAACACTTCACCCAAGAAGCCAATTCCGAAACACGTATAGCCAGTGAGGCTGATCGCTATGCACTGCTCTCGTATGCGTGGCCGGGCAATGTGCGTGAACTGCGTAATGTTGCGATTCGTTTTGCATTGGATGAAAGCTTGACCGTTGGGGATATTTTGGCGTGTCGTCCCAATTCTGTCACAGAGTCCACAACGGCGGGCATCCCTTTGGCGGTTCAAGTACAGAGCTTTGAAAGGAAAGTGATTCATGATGCCTTAGTTCGTTATAAAGGGCGTATCAATGACGTGATGCAAGATTTGGATTTACCTCGTCGAACATTGAACCAAAAGATGGTGCGTTATGGGTTAAATCGAAGTGACTATGTTGACCCTTAGAGAGCGGCTTCATCGCAGTGCTTGTTGATTTTTAATGAGCAATAAATGGCTCATTGCATATTTATCAATTTACATACATTGATCACACAACTGCAACATGGTGTGACTTGCTTCCCGATCTACAGGTGTTAATTCCGGTAGCCGATAAGCAAAAAATGGCTTACTTAATAACAGGGGAATAAGCAAAAAACGGCTTATTTTGAATAGGTTTTAAAATAAAAGTAAATTAAAACAAATAGTTAAAAACTGGCATTACGCTTGCTATCTATTGTTGTTAACAAAAATATAACGTGAATAACTCTACATGGAGAGTAACAATGAAATACAACAAGCTGGTTAAAACTTTAGCGCTAGCAATGGCTTCTCTTGGCCTTATCAGTAATGCGTCAGCTGAAGAAGATCGCAGCTATATTTTAGCGACGGCTTCAACGGGTGGTACCTATTATCCAGTGGGTGTGGCCTTAGCGACATTGAGTAAAGTTAAGCTTGCGCCTAAGCAGCATTTTTCTTTAGCGGCTATCAGCTCTGCGGGCTCGGGTGAGAACGTAAAGTTGTTGAACGAGAACGAAGCTCAGTTCGCTATTCTACAAGGTTTGTATGGTGCTTGGGCTTGGCAGGGTTTAGGGCCATATGAGAAATCTGGCAGACAAACTCAACTGCGTTCAGTTTCCATGTTATGGCAAAACGTAGAACACTTTATTGTGCGTTCAGATCTAGCAAAAACAGGTACGGTAAGCGATCTAGAGAACCTAAACGGTAAGAAATTCTCTATCGGTAAGAAGAACTCTGGGACTGAAAACTCAGGTCGTCAAATCATGCAAGGCTTATCCGTGGACCCAGAACAATTTAAACTCGCCTTTATGGGTTATGGTGGCAGTGCGAGCGCATTACAAAATGGCACAATTGATGGTATGAACACGCCTGCTGGTGTTCCTGTTGGTGCGGTGACGCAAGCCTTTGCAGCACTGGGTGAAGATATTCAAATCTTGTCGTTTACCGATGCACAAATCAAACAAGCGAATGGTGATTACAATATTTGGACCAAGTATGAGATCCCAGCAAACACTTATCCAGGTGTCGATAAACCAATTACTACGATTGCCCAACCTAACTTCCTAGCGGTTCGTGAAGACATTTCTGAAGAAGATGTGTATCAACTGACCAAAGCTATCTATGAAAACCTACCTTTCCTACAAGGTATCCACAAAGCAACCAAAGCAATGGCACTTGAGAAAGGGATCGCAGGCCTTCCTGTTCCGCTTCACCCAGGTGCTGCTCGTTACTATAAAGAAGTGGGTATAGAAATCCCTTCTGAGTTGATCGTTAACTAGCTTATCTTTTGTCAGGTAACTATTGGTTCGTGAGCTAATGATTTGTCGCGAACTAGCTGTTTGTCATCAACTAACCCCTTCGTGACTTAATTGCTTGGTGCACGTTCGCTCAAGAATGTGTTCGTGCACCTCCTCACTTTATGGATTTTCTCTTCGTGTTTGCTGCGGAGAGCAGGAGTTTTCTATGAGCGATTCGCTGCAGCAGGAACTGAAAAAATTCGAATTGCCTACCCGAACAGATTTCCCTTGGGTAGGCAAAGCAATAACGACAATGGGAGTGATACTCTCCCTCCTACATATTTGGTTTAATACCTTATCTACCTTGCCAGAGCTTTGGATTTCGGCGACGCATTTCGCTGGTTTCGCAATCATTTGCGCGCTTTGGTATCCCGCTCATATCTCACTGAAAAAGAGCAAGATAGCTCTGGCGGTCGATATCGGAATTGCCTTGGCGGCTCTGGCTTGTCTTATCTACATCCCCTTTGCAGAAGATGCGTTGTATGACCGAGGCGTAAAATTTATCGCCAGTGATTGGTTTTTCTCTATCTTGGCGATTGCCATCGTCATTGAGCTGATTAGACGCACTATGGGCTGGTTCATTCCAGTGCTTATCTTAGTGTGTTTAAGTTATGTAGTGCTTTGGGGACAATGGACCAGCGGTATTTTTCATTTTCCGGGTTTAAGCCTTGAGACGTTACTTTATCGAAGCTTTTATTCATCAGAAGGGATGTTTGGTTCGATCTCAAGAATCAGTTGGACCTTCGTGTTCATGTTCATCCTGTTTGGCGCATTCTTAGTGCGTTCGGGTGTCGGTGATTACATCATTGATGTGTCTCGCGCAGCGGCAGGCAAAGTGATTGGTGGCCCCGGCTTCATCGCCGTGATTGGCTCCGGCTTGATGGGCTCAGTCTCCGGGTCGAGCGTAGCAAACACAGTATCGACGGGCGTG
This sequence comes from Vibrio sp. AIC-3, assembly GCF_013114515.1. Lineage (NCBI taxonomy): Bacteria > Pseudomonadati > Pseudomonadota > Gammaproteobacteria > Vibrionales > Vibrionaceae > Vibrio > Vibrio sp. AIC-3. Next base: position 143,439 of record NZ_VTXG01000009.1, read on the forward strand.
ATCAGTATTCCCTTGATGCAAAAGGCAGGTTTCCCTTCGCGCTTCGCGGCAGGTGTTGAAGCGGCTGCATCTACTGGCGGGCAGCTGATGCCACCTGTGATGGGTGCGGGCGCGTTCATCATGGCCTCTTACACGCAAATTCCTTATGTCGATATTATTGCGGTTTCCTTCGTTCCTGCGCTTATCTACTTTTTGTCTGTGGCATTCTTCGTGCGCATCGAAGCAAAACGCAGTGGTGTGCAAAAGGTGACTTCTGGCTGTGAGCCTCTATTGAAAGTATTGCTGTCGGGTTGGCACAACCTGATCCCATTAGCGGTGTTAGTGACTCTGTTGGTGAAGGGCTTTACGCCGACTTACGCTGCGGGCATCTCGATTCTGTCTGTCGTGGTGGCTTCATGGTTCTCTAAAAATCACAAAATGGGTCCAAAGGCGATCATCGAAGCGCTTTCTCAAGGCGCAAAAAACATGGCGACCACGGCTGTGTTGCTAGTGGGCATTGGTCTGGTGATCAACGTGATCAGCACGACTGGTATTGGTAACACCTTCTCGTTGATGATCAACAGCTGGGCGAACGGCGATTTGTTGGTGATGATCGCCTTAATTGCACTGGCGTCTTTGATTCTGGGCATGGGGTTACCAGTAACCGCGGCTTATATCGTGTTGGGTACTCTGTCTGCACCAGCTTTGTATAAACTGATTGCTGAAAGTCAGTTGCTCGACCTGTTGGTTTCGGGACAGTTACCGGAACAGGCGAAAGCTATCTTCATGTTGGCTGCGCCAGATAAGCTTGATTTGCTGAACGCGCCAATGGCACTTGAAACAGCCAAAGAGATGATTGCGTTAGTCCCTGCTGATTTTGTGGAAACTCTGCTTGAACAGAGCCTTGGCTTAGAAGCGATCAGCCTTGCACTGCTTTCTGCCCACTTGATCATTTTCTGGCTATCGCAAGACAGCAACGTGACTCCGCCTGTTTGTTTAACTGCATTTGCGGCTGCAACCATTGCTAAAACACCCCCGATGAGAACGGGATTAATGGCATGGAAGATAGCCAAAGGCTTGTATTTAGTACCATTGTTGATTGCCTACACTAACTTGGTAAGTTGGGATGTGATCTCCGTGTTAGTCACGGGTGGCTTTGCTGTTATTGGTACTTACGCGTTTATCGCGGCGATTGAAGGTTATCTAGAGAGCGAAGTTAATATTATTACTCGAGTAGTGTTGGTTGCGGTAGGTATAGCTCTAGTATGGCCTGATGTTTCAGTCGTGATCCGTTTGGTATGTGTTGCCATTTTTGTTGGCATCTTTATCTACAGCGGTCGTAAATACGATGCTAATCAAGTGAAAATGGAATCAGAAAGTGAGGAAAAAAAGTTACCTCAAACCGGGTCTAACACTGTCGCGTCTTCCCTATAATTAAAAGGATTGAATGTAGGAATATTATGAACTCAATATACGACTATATTATCGTTGGTGGCGGCATTGTTGGCGTGTCGACGGCTTGGCAATTACAGCAAGCTCACCCTGATAAAAGTATCCTTTTAGTCGAGAAGGAACGTGGTTTCGCGCAGCACCAAACTGGCCATAATAGCGGGGTGATTCATGCTGGTGTTTACTACGCTCCGGGCAGTTTAAAGGCGGATTTTTGTAAACGCGGCGTAGAGCGCACCATCGCCTTTTGTAGCCAACACGATATCCCCGTCGAAAACTGCGGTAAGTTGTTGGTCGCGACCAATGAGCAAGAAGTGGAGCGAATGAATACGCTCTATCAGCGTTGCCACGATAACGATATTGATGTTGATTTGTTGGATCAAGCTCAGCTCAAACTTGCCGAGCCAAATATCACGGGTTTGGGTGCGATTTATGTCAAAACCACCAGTATCGTCGACTACAAAAAAGTCACCGAAGTGATGGCTCAAGAGTTTGTTGAGGCGGGTGGTAAGCTTAGCCTTGGTACGGAAGTGATCATGGCCGATGAGCAAGAAGATGAAGTGCAGTTAACGTGCAAAGTAGATGGTCAGACTCTTCAACTGAACAGTCGATTCTTGATCACGTGTTCTGGCTTGATGGCCGATAGAATGACCAAGATGTTAGACATCGAAACCGACTTCCAAATCGTGCCTTATCGCGGTGAGTATTATCAGTTAGACGCTAAGCACAACCAAGTGGTGAATCATCTTATCTATCCGATCCCTGACCCAGAACTGCCTTTCTTGGGCGTGCATTTAACACGCATGATTGATGGCTCCGTAACAGTAGGGCCAAATGCAGTTCAAGGCTGGAAGCGAGAAGGTTATGGCAAGCTTAACTTTAGCTTCAAGGACACTTGGCAGATGCTGAGCTTTGTGGGTTTTTGGAAAGTGACTGCGAATCACTTGAAAACGGGTTTGGTCGAGTTTAAGAACTCGTGGTGGAAACCGGGATATCTAAAGCTAGTGAACAAATACTGCCCGAGTATTACGGTTGATGATTTTAAGCCTTATCCTGCTGGGATTCGTGCTCAAGCGGTACTGAAGGATGGCACCTTGGTCCATGATTTCCTGTTTGCCGAAAGCCCAAGAAGCTTACATGTATGTAACGCGCCATCACCGGCAGCGACTTCGGCGATGCCGATTGGTGAGTATATTTGTACTAAGGTGATGAAAAAGACGACTAGATGAAAACTGAAGATCATTGATCGAACTTTTCTCCAAAGAGAATAAAAAATCCGCGAGCTCAATTCTATTAAGGGATCGAACTCGCGGGTTTTTAGTTTTCGCCATGTTTGTTCGGATTAACGTTAGTTAGTCAGTCAATTAACCTTACAGCCAATCAGGAACGAAATTAGCAACGATAGATACGTCGCTGAAGTTGCGATAGCCACGCACCATGATGTTGAACTCACCCGCAGGCATATCTAACACACACTGTTCGTTGCTGCTGTTCTGGTATGGGCGACAGTCGTAGCTTGCTTTCGATACGGTGCCGTTGTGTTTCACATATAAGTCGGCATCGCCACTTCGAGGGCCGGTTAATGTTACCGTTAACTGACCTGCACTTTGAGTCGTAAATGTGAAGAACTGCTCTTCACCATATCCTGCAGTAAGTCCTTTAACAGGCACGCCATTTTGCAGCTCTTTAGGGCCTGCAACGGGTGAATCAAGGCTGGTTTCGACAAGGTAAGCAATGGCTAGTTTGGCGAACTTGGTCGCGTGTGTCGCCGTAGGATCGGAGTTCTCAAGCGTGTCGTGCTCAGTGTGAATACTTGGGTTGTAATCATTGAACATGCTTTCGAATGGCATGGCAGCTGGGTAGCCAACATTGTGCCAAGAGGCGTGGTCAGAACAGGCATAGCCACAATCATCGAAACCGTAACTGATGTCGCTCGCGTAAGTGTCGATCAGCTCGCTTAAATAGGCGGTGAGGTTGCTGTCGGTGTAGTCTGTGATGAAGGTGATATCGTGCGCTGAACCGTTGTAGTTGGTCATGTCTAATTGCAATACCGATACAACGTTGGCTTGCTCATCTCTTAAAGCGTTGGCGACATCTTGTGAGCCACGTAGCCCTACTTCTTCAGCAGCATAACCATAGAACTTAATGGTTTTGTCTGGTTGAATACCACTGGCGATCATCAGGCGAAGCGACTCTGTTACCGTTGCAATGCCTGACGCATCATCATCGGCTCCCGGTGAGATGGTGCCTTCGCTTGTCCAAGATCCAACGGTCGAATCAAGGTGTCCACCAACCACGACGATCTCTTCAGGATATTTAGCGCCAAGCAGTGTCACTTCAACGGATTTCTGTGGGTATTCGGCATGCGTGATCTGGCGTGCAGACGCATACGGCACATCTTTAATTTCCGTCTCCCAACGTTCTAAAAGCCAATCTGAAGCAGCGACACCAGTAGAAGTAGTATAAAAACGGTTGGTGAAGTTGGTTAGATTTTCGATGGTCGTGACCATGTTGTTCGGCTCGACCTGAGCGAGTAGGTCGTTCACCGTATCTTGATGGCTGATAACTGGCTTTTCGAAGTTGCTCATGGTCAGTGGCATAGCTGCCGCTTTGAGTGCGCTTGCTTTGTCTTCGTGCACCATGTAGCCACCACAACGGTGGGTTTCTTCGTGCATGTGGCTAGATAGTTTCGCCAGCTCTTTCTGGTTGATTTTCGCGACGATGGAATGCTTGTTTCCGGTCACGCTTGGATAAACCGTTGCGCCATGTTGAGTCATAATATGTTGTGCGTCCGCATCGGTGGTGATCCAAACTTCTTCGTTCGCTGGTGGTGTGATGCCTAGGGATGCGTAAGCCGAAGTACTGTTGATTAAGGCTAAAGAACCTCCGAGTACAGCCAAAGCTAGCATGCTTTTTTGAATAGCCATTTGTCGTCCTTTTTATGGTGAGTATTGTTATGTTGATGGGGGTGATTTTTGTGTAATACGTGGATGTTTTTGTGTAGATGTTTCATTTTCTGAACAGTTAACCGCGAAAAGGGCCCCTTTCGGAGCCCTGAATTTACTATCGATTATTGTGTTTTAATGAAACGGTAATGCTTGGTTTCTGAACAGATATCGCTTGAGGTACACACTTGGTACTCCACATCTACTGTTCCGTTATGACGGAACTTGTCGACGTATGAGTTGAAGTCTGTAGCGCCAACATTCTTGCCATTGCGCTTAATCACGAAGTAGTCGTTGGTGTCGTAATCCCATGCCAGCTTAACGCGAGCTTTGCCGTTCGGGTTTTTGTTACCAAACTTCAGTTTTAGCGGGAAGCCTTCTGCTGAGTCACCTTCAATCGTGACCGACTTGCTGGTTGATGTTGCAACGCCTGCATCGTCAGTCACGGTTAGAGTCACCACGTAGTCGCCAGCTTCAGCGTAGGTATAACGAGTCACTTCACCGGTTTGCGTGTTGCCATCGCCTAGGTTCCATTGGTAAGAGACGATCTGGCCATCGCTGTCCGAACTTGTGCTACGCAGCTCTACTTCTTTGCCTACGACCGTGTGTTCGAAAGAAGAAACTGGCGGTACGTTAGCATTGCCTGATTCGTACGATGCTTTCAGATTTGCACCTGCGTAATCTGAGTAACCCAGAATGTTCACCGTGTAGCGACCAGCTGTTGGGTTTTCAATTACACATACTTCATCGGTTACGCTTTCACTCTTACAGATATTCTCTTGAGAGCTTGGCGCATAATCTAGACCAACATACATATCCGGATCACCAGTAGACACAGCAAGATCAATCGTTAGCTTGTCTTGGCCTTCTGGTACTTCGATATCGAAGTAAGTTTTTGAGCCTGTTTCACCAGCAACTGCGGCTTCAACACCGTTTTCAAGGCGTTGATATTCCGGTTCTGGTGGAAGTGGTGGTTCGCCACACGGTGATACACCCACTAAGTTAAACGCAGAAACAACATCATCGGCACTGTAGCCAAGGTCGGTTGCTGAGTTTTTCACGCCACAGGCGCCCTGCCAAAAGTCACTGTTTTCAGACCAGTAGATCTGGTTGGCTAGCACGAACAGTTCGAACGCTTTTTTGGTGTCCCAACCTTGTGTGGTTGCAAGATGGTAGAACGCCTTGTTGAACACGCCAGAGCTGTAGTGCACGTTTAAGCCATCGTAGTACTCGGATGCGTTGTTGATTGAAGAGCCATCGCGTGATGGATCGTCCATGTAACGCAGCGCACCTTCGCCTTTAAAGATATTGCGTCCGACCATCCAGTCGTTGGTGCCTTTCATATAGTATTCTGCGGCTTCACCGGCCATGTCAGAGAAGGCTTCGTTCATACCGCCCGATTGGTTTGCGTAGATCAAACCTGAGTTTTGCTCAGTGAAACCGTGGCTCACTTCATGGGCTGATACATCTAGGCTAACAAGCGGGTAAAAGAAGCTCTCCCCATCACCAAAGGTCATGGCTCTGCCGTCCCAAAATGCATTCTCGTAGTTTTCACCGTAGTGAACACGCATCATGAGCTTGAAGGAGAGTGGCGCTGTGTCGAACCATTTTTTATACATATCGAACACGATGTTGCCAAAGTAATGGGCATCGTTGAGTGGTGAGAATGCGCCGTTCACGGCTTTATGTTCGTTACGAGGACATTCGTAGCTGTAAGTAGTGTCGCCGTCTGTCGCACCATTTAGGTCAACGGTAACGACATTTTCAGACTCCATCACACACTCTGTGCCATTTTCTACCACATCAAGGTAGTGGTAGTCGGTGCCGTATTCGTACATGCCTGTTTTTTCGTTGCCACCGGGGCCTGTACCGATCTGTGCGTGAGCAATACCTTCCCAACGGTCGATAACTTCGCCGGTGTGCGCGTCTAGCATGGTGAACGGTCGAGTCGGCTGTTCACTGCCTTCTACTAGGTAAGAGACAACGTACACTAGTCGTGTTTTATCTACGCTTTGCTGTCCGATGCCTTGCTTCACAGAGCCTTGATAGATAAATAGCTGATGTTGAACGTTGTCTAGAGATTTGCTGGTTAAGCCTTGAGTCTTTAGATCTTTACTTGCGAGTTCAACCGCTTGAGCGCTGTTGATTGATGGCTTAACAAAAGATCGCTCTAAGGTCGTTGTTTTAAGGTAGCGACCTTGAACGGACTTAAGTGCGCCACCTTGGACACTTTGGGTGGCATTTAGGTAATGTCCCCATACCGGTGTTCCCCAGATGTTCTGCTGGATCTTAACTTTATAGATACCACGCTTTTTCAGGTTTACTTCTTTCACCATCTTGAAGCTAGAGGCGTTACTGACTCCTAACTGAGCGTTTAACCCAGAGAAGCTAGTAAAGTTGATCGGTTGATCGATTTGAACGGATTCACTTGCATGCACTGACAAAGACATAGCACTGGCTATAGCAACGGCAACTAAACGTTTTCTTATTTTCATTGTTGTTTTCTCTTTCCATGTAAAATCCAAAAAAACGTAACAAATTAATCACAGCGAATTTACATCATTCGATCTGATTAATTAGTAGCATGGCAATGATCTCTTTTATTCATGAAACTTATATTTCTCGTATTTACAGATAGTTATCATTTCTGTTTATTTTTGAACGCACCTATATGTTTATTTATAAAATCGTGACACTTTTATTAAGTGTTTATTTCTCTTGGAAATTAAGATTTTCGAGTAAATTGATCTGTGCCTCAATTAACGGATTCTGGGTTGATAGAAGGATCAACGATTTGAAAGTGTCACTTTAAACAGAAGGCCATTTAGCGAATTTAGGGGCAATTTTGATAAGAAATCGAAGACTTTTCGGCTTATTTTTCGAATTGTTAGTTAAAAGAGGGAAGGGGAATCGGGCACTTGTTTGGCACAGAGCACAAAATCTGCTGGATGAAAAAAGCCAGCGACGGGTCACTGGCTTAGATTAACTTAGTTTGTGCAGGCTACTGAATATAGGTAGGCAACTGCGACACTTAATTATGGTACGTGGCTAACGTCACTATAGCGAATTACTGCTTTTTACCGCCAACTTGAACATATTCAATACCAATAATACGGTTGATAACACCCAAAACAGAGGTCGTATCAGAATTTGTTGATGTAACGGTATCGACGGTTGCGCCTTCAGGAACCAATTCCATTGCACGATCTTGAGTGTTGCCCGGAACTTGGAAGCCTACAATGTTGAAGCTCTCAGCGTGCGCTGTGTAAACTTCTTCATTGTGGTTAATACCTGAACAACCTGCTAGAGAAACAATGCCTAAAACAACTAGGGCGTGTTGATCTTTGCTGTACATTTCGTGTTCAACAATACATCGGTAGCCACATTAACATGAATGCCAGCGATAACATGCTGGCATAATTCCTTTCT
>NZ_VTXG01000081.1:0-648 GCF_013114515.1 Vibrio sp. AIC-3
TTATAATCAATGAAGTTTTGGTTTGCTAGATAGTGTTGCCTTAACCAACTCCACACTTGCTCTATAGGGTTAAGCTCTGGTGAGTATGGCGGCAATTTGATAATACTGACATTATCAAATGGGTTAGCAATATCATCGGTATGCCATCCTGCGCCATCCATTATTACCACTGAATGACGGTCTTTTTCTGTGACTTTAGATATCTGCTCTAGATGGTTTATCATGATGTCTTTGTTAACCCAAGGGACGACCATTGCCTCACCAATCCCTCTCGATGGGCACACTGAGCCAAACAAATAAGCGTATTCAAATTGCTGCTGTTTTACTACGCGAGGTCTCGTTCCACGAGTAGCCCAAAGACGTGTTGTTGTGTTCTGCTGACCAAACCTAGCTTCGTCTTGAAACCAGACATCAACACTCTCTAGCCCAATATGGCCGGGGATCTTAAGGATCGTTTCGATTTGGAATTTTTTTAAAATCGTCTTGTATTTGCTGTGATTGTTTAGGGTGTTTGGAACGAGAAGTTATCCAAGAAAAACCCATGTGGTCGAGGAGATAATAGATGGAATTAGGGTGGTAGTGCTTGTCAAAGTGTTTAACGATGTAGTCATGTATATCGCTTCCAACAAGGCGGCCACCAGAAGGTGA
>NZ_VTXG01000082.1:0-632 GCF_013114515.1 Vibrio sp. AIC-3
GGCTTAGAAGATAATAAAATTGTCCTTACCCCAGCACAGCTACTGGCTAATACTAGCGATGTTGATGACAACGATATTGGCAAATTATCCATTGAAAACCTACACGCCGACCACGGTTCGATATTAATTAATGGCGATGGCACATTCACCTTTACCCCAGAAAAAGACTACAACGGAGCGGTGCACTTTAGCTATGATGTCAAAGATGCCCACGGTGGTGTGACACACACTGGCGCATCAACGACGCTCTCGGCTGTTGGCGATAAAGCCCAAATCGCTGGCGTTGATACTGGTTCAATAACCGAAAACAGCGCGGGTGTCGACATGTCACCCGACTATGCTCACTCAGGCATCGCCACACTTGGCAATACAACACTCTATGCTGATGGCAAGCTGACCATCACAGACCCCGATGTAGGCGAGTCAGGATTTGAACGCCAAGGCAGCAATGGTTACGACTATCACGGCACCTATGGCGATCTAATCTTACTCACCGATGGCACCTGGCATTACCATGCCGATGCTGGGCATAGAGCCGCTATTGGTGGCGTAGCAACAACGCGTGGCACTGCAATTGACCAGCTTGGTGAAGGGCAAAGCCTAACCGATACGATTACAGTCCATTCAAAAGA
>NZ_VTXG01000083.1:0-581 GCF_013114515.1 Vibrio sp. AIC-3
TGTGGACCCACCTGATTCCATGCCGAACTCAGAAGTGAAACACAATAGCGCCGATGGTAGTGTGGGGCTTCCCCATGTGAGAGTAGGACATCGCCAGGCTTTAATTTCGACTTATCTCGAAAGAGATGAGTCAACATAGTTTTCTGAGTGAAAACTTAGAATATTATGTTGACTTTCAAAGTGGAAAGCGTATTATATGCGTCCTGCTTAAGTGCTAAGGCACTGAAAGCGTTCTCTTTTTAGAGAGCAAGCTCTTTAACAATTTAAACCTATCAATCTGTGTGGGCACTCGTTGATGAATATCAAAACGTTTTATCCTTTTGGATAAAACAGTTACTTCGGTAACAAACTTGATTTCAATGAACTGAGTGACCAATACGAATAACTTCGGTTATTTGGCACAGTCAATTCATTACCATTCTGTTGGAATGGTAATAGCTTTAGAATTACATGTTCATCAATCTTTTTCGAAAGAGCAATGAATATTAGTTTTGAAGTCAGTATTCGTTGAGTCACAAAATCTTAAATTGAAGAGTTTGATCATGGCTCAGATTGAACGCTGGCGGCAGGCCTAACACATG
>NZ_VTXG01000084.1:0-562 GCF_013114515.1 Vibrio sp. AIC-3
TTCACTTTAAAAAGTGGATACAAATAAGCGTATGGCAACTAACCAAGGTTTTTGGTTGTCATCAAGAAGGGTTAATTCTCAATGACTGTTTGCCGGACTCAATTTCGATTCAAACTAAGTTTGAATCACTCTTTATTTCCACTTTTAAAAAGTGAAGACAAAAAGCCAAGACACTTGAATGTGTTTGTTGTGTTTATCTAATGAAAGATAAACATTGAGAACTTTTAAATTTGATTGAATTACTCGTAAGTAATCAATCAGTCAGCTTTCCAAATTGTTAAAGAGCTAGATATTTCAAAAGAAATAACCATTTTTAAAGATTCTTAAGGAAGAACACTTAAAGATGGTGGAGCTATGCGGGATCGAACCGCAGACCTCCTCGCTGCCAGCGAGGCGCTCTCCCAGCTGAGCTATAGCCCCATCTGGAAAAGTATTTCCTACTCTTAACTTATTAAACCATCAATCTGTGTGGGTACTCATCGTAAATATCTTCGTATAAGGAGGTGATCCAGCCCCAGGTTCCCCTAGGGCTACCTTGTTACGACTTCACCCCAGTCATGAA
>NZ_VTXG01000085.1:0-543 GCF_013114515.1 Vibrio sp. AIC-3
ATTGTGGACCCACCTGATTCCATGCCGAACTCAGAAGTGAAACACAATAGCGCCGATGGTAGTGTGGGGCTTCCCCATGTGAGAGTAGGACATCGCCAGGCTCCTATTTATTTTCACTTTTTAAAAAGTGAAGACAAAAGGTATCGTTACTTGCATTAGCAATTAACAACATCATTAGTGTACTAATCTATTGATGACAATTTGTTGGAGGGATGGCTGAGTGGTCGAAAGCACCGGTCTTGAAAACCGGCAACCGTTAATAGCGGTTCTAGGGTTCAAATCCCTATCCCTCCACCACTATTCTTTACGCATTAAGCCCTTGATTTTCAAGGGCTTTTTCGTAGCTAAAGTACTGCAAATCACTTTCATGACAATGAGGTGAGACAATGTACTTATACCAATCCGGAAAATTAACTGATCAGGTCAATCCAATCTCTTATACACATTTTTGTGACGCGATCTTTGCACTCAAGAAATCCATTCCAAGCGCTACAGACCTTCGAAACAATATCGTTATAATCAATGAAGTTTTGGTTTGCTAGA
>NZ_VTXG01000086.1:0-542 GCF_013114515.1 Vibrio sp. AIC-3
TTCAAACAAGTTTGAATCGAATACAAGACACTTGAATGTGTTTGTTGTGTTTATCTAATGAAAGATAAACATTGAGAACTTTTAAATTTGATTGAATTACTCGTAAGTAAATCAATCAGTCAGCTTTCCAAATTGTTAAAGAGCTTGATTCAATAAAATGAACCATTTTTAAAGACTCTCGTAAGACTTTTTGTCGAACAAGAACGCTTAAAGATGGTGGAGCTATGCGGGATCGAACCGCAGACCTCCTGCGTGCAAGGCAGGCGCTCTCCCAGCTGAGCTATAGCCCCATCTAGGTCGATATTGGTGGGTCTGAGTGGACTTGAACCACCGACCTCCCGCTTATCAGGCGAGCGCTCTAACCAGCTGAGCTACAGACCCAATATCGTCTCTTTTACTTTCTAAACCTAATCAATCTGTGTGGACACTCATCGTAAGTATCTTCGTATAAGGAGGTGATCCAGCCCCAGGTTCCCCTAGGGCTACCTTGTTACGACTTCACCCCAGTCATGAACCACAAAGTGGTGAGCGTCCTCCCCGAA
>NZ_VTXG01000010.1:0-146784 GCF_013114515.1 Vibrio sp. AIC-3
ATGACTGTTGAGCTAATCGCTCCAATCGCAATGGACGAAGGTCTACGTTTCGCAATCCGCGAAGGTGGCCGTACAGTTGGTGCTGGTGTTGTAGCTAAAATCTTTGCATAAGATTTGACGAACCACTAGTAAAAAGGGCATCATTTGATGCCCTTTTTCTGCGCTAAAAAAAGAGTTGGATGTTTTGACATCGATTTTTGCTCTTAGCAAAGAATTAAACGGTCTTTTTGACTAAAATGACTGTTAGATGTGTTGTTTTGCAACGCAAAGGAATGTGCCCTGCAACAGCGGGGTTATTGTCGTCTATATTTAAGACTTATCACAGGTTGGTTTTATGAAAGCAAACGCTGAAACTCCTGATAGCTCAGGTGCAGCAGATACAATGAAGTGGATTGTCGCTTTTGTTCTGTTGGCTGCTGCTGTTGTGGGTAATTACCTGTATGGTGAATTGTCTGTTGTAATTCGCGCTGCAGGTGTAGTTGTGCTGATTGCTGCCGCACTAGGCGTTGCAGCAACAACAACTAAAGGTAAAGCTGCGATCGATTTTGCAAAAGAATCTCGTATGGAGATTCGTAAAGTTGTTTGGCCTACTCGCCAAGAAACTATGCAAACTACATTGATCGTTTTAGCTGTATGTATTGTTATGTCTCTAGTGCTTTGGGGAATTGACGGCATTATGGTCCGTCTAGTTTCTCTAGCAACTGGGGTGTAGAGGGTTCTGATTCATGAGTGAAGCTCCAAAAAAACGTTGGTATGTAGTTCAAGCCTTTTCTGGCTTTGAAGGTCGTGTTGCACAGTCGCTACGCGAGCATATTAAAATGCACAACATGGAAGAACTATTTGGCGATGTGCTAGTACCTACTGAAGAAGTAGTGGAAATGCGTGCAGGCCAACGCCGTAAAAGTGAACGTAAATTCTTCCCTGGCTACGTATTAGTTCAAATGATCATGAATGATGAATCATGGCACTTAGTACGCAGCATTCCGCGTGTTATGGGCTTCATTGGTGGTACCTCTGATCGTCCTGCACCAATCACTGATAAAGAAGCTGATGCTATCTTGAACCGTCTAGAGAAAGCGAGCGAGTCTCCACGTCCTAAGACAATGTTCGAAGCGGGTGAAGTGGTTCGTGTGAACGATGGTCCATTTGCTGACTTCAACGGTACTGTTGAAGAAGTAGATTACGAGAAAAGCCGCATTAAGGTATCTGTATCGATCTTTGGTCGTGCAACACCGGTTGAGCTTGAATTTGGTCAGGTTGAAAAACTGGACTAAAACTCTAAGTTTTGAACAAGCTGTGGATAAATACTTCATAAGTTGTTCAAAATAAAAGAGTATAAAAAATCACCTTTTTAGGGTTGTTAAAGGCGCGAATTATGATTATAATTTCGCGCCTTTTTGCTTCTGTGGAAGTGAAAAAGAGTTAATTGAATTTATGGGGAGCTCGCCTTGCGGCTAGCGCATGTACCCAAAATATTAGGAAATATCATGGCTAAGAAAGTTGAAGCTTATATCAAACTGCAAGTTGCAGCTGGTATGGCAAACCCAAGTCCACCGGTTGGTCCTGCTCTAGGTCAACACGGCGTGAACATCATGGAATTCTGTAAAGCGTTCAACGCAAAAACAGAATCTGTTGAGAAAGGTCTACCTACTCCAGTAGTTATTACTGTTTACAACGACCGTTCTTTCACGTTCGTAACTAAGACTCCACCTGCTGCTGTTCTTCTTAAGAAAGCTGCTGGCGTTAAGTCTGGTTCAGGTCGTCCAAACACTGAGAAAGTTGGTACTGTTACTGACGCTCAAGTTCAGGAAATCGCAGAAACTAAAGCTGCTGATATGACTGGTGCTGACATCGAAGCAATGAAACGTTCTATTGCTGGTACTGCTCGTTCAATGGGCCTAGTGGTAGAGGGATAAGATCATGGCTAAACTTACTAAGCGTATGCGCGTAATCCGCGACAAAGTTGACTCAACTAAAGAATACGAAATCAGCGAAGCTGTTGCTCTTCTTAAAGAACTAGCGACTGCTAAATTCGTTGAGTCTGTAGATGTTGCTGTTAACCTAGGCATCGATGCTCGTAAATCTGACCAAAACGTTCGTGGCGCAACAGTGCTACCTCACGGTACTGGCCGTGACATCCGCGTTGCTGTTTTCACTCAAGGTGCAAACGCAGAAGCTGCTAAAGCTGCTGGCGCAGATATCGTTGGTATGGAAGATCTTGCTGAGCAAGTGAAAAAAGGCGAAATGAACTTCGACGTAGTTGTTGCTTCTCCAGATGCAATGCGTGTTGTTGGTCAACTAGGTACAATCCTAGGTCCACGCGGCCTTATGCCAAACCCTAAAGTTGGTACTGTAACTCCTAACGTTGCTGAAGCGGTTAAGAACGCTAAAGCTGGTCAGGTTCGTTACCGTAACGACAAGAACGGCATCATCCACACTACTATCGGTAAAGCATCTTTCGAAGCTAACCAGCTTCAAGAGAACCTAGAAGCACTTCTAGTTGCTCTTAAGAAAGCTAAGCCTTCTTCAGCTAAGGGTTCTTACCTGAAGAAAGTAAGCATCTCTACTACGATGGGTGCTGGTGTTGCTGTTGATCAAGCTAGTCTTGATACTCAAGCAAACTAATTTGCTTAGGCGCAGATTTAGTGTATACTTCTGCGCCTAATATTTGTGGTTGGGTGGTTTTAAAGCAATTTGAAATCATCTATCCCAAGACCGTAGGCGCTGTCGATTTTCATTAGATTATTGATAGCTTAATAAAACCTACGTAGGCGATGTTGTGGTTTGAAGTGGATTTATTCATTTTTAAATAACATCGTAAACGCTCAATACATTTTGTATTGGGTGCTGTAATCACAACCAGAGGTTAATCCAAATGGCTTTAAATCTTCAAGACAAAAAAGCAATTGTTGCTGAAGTCAACGAAGCTGCCAGTGGTGCACTTTCTGCAGTTGTAGCTGATTCTCGTGGCGTTGAAGTTGGCGCAATGACTTCTCTACGTAAACAAGCTCGCGAAGCGGGTGTTTACATGAAAGTTGTTCGTAACACACTAGCACGCCGTGCGGTTCAGGGTACAGACTACGAGTGTCTAGTAGACACTTTCACTGGTCCAACTCTGATCGCGTTCTCTAACGAGCACCCAGGTGCTGCAGCGCGTCTTTTCAAAGACTTCGCTAAAGAGAACAAAGATTTCGAGATCAAAGCTGCTGCATTTGAAGGCGCAGTTACTGATGCTGAAGTACTAGCGACACTACCAACTTACGACGAAGCTATCGCACGCCTAATGATGTGCATGAAAGAAGCTTCTGCTGGCAAGCTGGTTCGTACTATCGCTGCACTACGTGACCAAAAAGAAGAAGCAGCGGCTTAAGCCTTGCTTTTCACTGGTTGCAAATTAAACTTATTGTTGACTTAAAAGAGAATTGTTATGTCTATTACTAACGAGCAAATCCTAGACGCAGTTGCAGAAATGTCTGTAATGCAAGTTGTTGAGCTTATCGAAGCTATGGAAGAGAAATTCGGCGTTTCAGCTGCAGCTGCAGTTGTAGCTGGTGGCGCAGCTGGCGGCGACGCTGCTGCTGAGCAAACTGAATTCGACGTTATCCTAACTGCTGCTGGCGCTAACAAAGTACAAGTTATCAAAGCTGTACGTGGCGCAACTGGCCTAGGTCTTAAAGAAGCTAAAGGTCTTGTAGACTCAGCTCCTGCAGCGCTTAAAGAAGGCGTTGACAAAGCTGAAGCTGAAGCTCTTAAAGCACAGCTAGAAGAAGCTGGCGCTTCTGTTGAAATCAAGTAATTATTACTTAATTTCATAGCCGCAAGGCTAATGGCTGGTGGTTTATTAACCACCGGCCTTTTTGCGCTGTAGGGCTATGACGAAATTTCCGCTGTTTAACCGTCATAATCCGAGCAAAAAAACAGTCATTTTTTCGAAATGATTGTTCACTACCACTAAACAGCTGTTTGTCACCACCCCCTCTGAAGAGTGTTTTGGGTGGTTTGGGTCACTTATCAGCGAGCTGAGGAACCCCATGGTTTACTCTTATACCGAGAAAAAGCGCATCCGTAAGGATTTTGGTACTCGTCCACAAGTTTTGGACATTCCATACCTGTTATCGATCCAGCTTGATTCTTTCGACAAATTCATCGAACAGGATCCAGAAGGTCAATACGGTCTTGAAGCTGCTTTCCGTTCTGTATTTCCAATTCAGAGCTACAACGGCAATTCTGAGCTGCAATACGTTAGCTACCGTCTTGGTGAGCCAGTTTTTGACGTTAAAGAATGTCAAATCCGCGGTGTTACTTACTCAAAGCCACTACGCGTAAAACTACGTCTAGTTATCTTTGATCGAGATGCACCAGCAGGTACTGTAAAAGACATTAAAGAACAAGAAGTCTACATGGGCGAAATTCCGCTTATGACAGACAATGGTACTTTCGTAATTAATGGTACCGAGAGGGTTATCGTATCCCAGCTGCACCGAAGCCCAGGCGTGTTCTTCGACAGTGATAAGGGTAAGACCCACTCATCAGGTAAAGTTCTTTATAACGCACGTGTAATTCCTTACCGTGGCTCATGGTTAGACTTTGAGTTCGATCCTAAGGATAACTTATTCGTACGTATCGACCGTCGTCGTAAGCTACCAGCATCGATTATTCTTCGTGCACTTGGTAAATCGACTGAAGAGATCCTAGATCTGTTCTTCGACAAGGTGAACTTCGAAGTTAAAGACCAAACTCTTCTTATGGAGTTGGTTCCTGATCGTCTACGTGGTGAAACTGCGTCATTCGACATCGAAGCAAACGGAAAAACTTACGTTGAGACTGGTCGTCGTGTTACTGCTCGTCATATCCGTCAACTTGAAAAAGATGGCGTTGAGCACATCGAAGTACCAGTAGAGTACATCGTTGGTAAAGTTGCATCTAAAGATTACATCAATGAAGCAACTGGCGAGATCATCGTTGGCGCGAACCAAGAGATTAGCCTAGAAGCACTTGCTAACCTGTCTCAAGCAGGTCACAAGTCTCTACAAACTCTGTTCACGAATGACCTAGATCACGGTCCATTCATGTCAGACACTCTACGTGCAGATAGCACAGTAGATCGCATCTCTGCATTGGTAGAAATCTACCGCATGATGCGTCCTGGCGAGCCACCAACGAAAGAAGCTGCAGAGTCTCTATTCGAAAGCCTATTCTTCTCTGAAGAACGTTACGACCTATCAACTGTAGGCCGTATGAAGTTCAACAGCTCTATCGAGCGTGAAGAAGAAGAAGAGCGCGGTACTCTGGATGAATCAGACATCATCGAAGTGATGAAGAAACTGATTGGTATCCGTAACGGTATTGGTGAAGTGGACGATATCGACCACCTTGGCAACCGTCGTATCCGTTCTGTAGGTGAAATGGCAGAAAACCAATTCCGTGTTGGTCTAGTTCGTGTAGAACGTGCCGTTAAAGAGCGCCTAAGCCTTGGTGACCTTGATGCAATCATGCCTCAAGATCTTATCAACGCTAAGCCGATCTCTGCTGCAGTTAAAGAATTCTTTGGCTCTTCACAGCTTTCACAGTTCATGGACCAAAACAACCCATTGTCAGAAGTTACGCACAAACGTCGTATCTCTGCTTTAGGTCCTGGTGGTCTTACTCGTGAGCGCGCAGGCTTCGAAGTACGTGACGTTCACGTAACTCACTACGGTCGTCTATGTCCGATCGAAACGCCTGAAGGTCCAAACATCGGTCTAATTAACTCACTATCTGCGTTTGCACGTTGTAACGATTACGGTTTCCTAGAAACTCCGTACCGTCGTGTAGTAGATGGTGTAGTAACAGAAGAAGTTGATTACCTGTCTGCAATCCAGGAAGGTCAATTCGTAATCGCGCAAGCAAACACCATTCTTACTGAAGAAGGTACGTTTGCAGATGAGCTAATCACAGCTCGTCAAAAAGGTGAATCTGGTCTTCACCCACGCGATCACGTTGACTACATGGACGTTGCGACAAACCAAGTAGTATCTATCGCTGCTTCGCTTATCCCGTTCCTAGAACACGATGATGCGAACCGTGCATTGATGGGTGCCAACATGCAACGTCAAGCTGTACCAACACTTAAGGCTGATAAGCCTCTAGTAGGTACTGGTATCGAACGTAACATCGCAGTTGACTCTGGTGTTACAGCGGTTGCTAAACGTGGTGGTCAAGTTCAGTCTGTAGACGCTTCTCGTATCGTAGTTAAGGTTAACGAAGATGAATTGGTACCTGGCGAAGCTGGTATCGATATCTACAACCTAACTAAGTACACGCGTTCGAACCAAAACACATGTATTAACCAACGTCCAACTGTACTTCCTGGTGAACCAGTTGCACGTGGCGATGTTCTTGCTGATGGTCCTTCAACAGACCTTGGTGAACTAGCTCTTGGCCAAAACATGCGTATCGCATTCATGCCTTGGAACGGTTACAACTTCGAAGACTCGATCTTAGTATCTGAGCGCGTAGTTCAAGAAGACCGTTTCACGACAATCCACATCCAAGAACTATCTTGTGTGGCTCGTGATACTAAGCTGGGTTCTGAAGAGATCACAGCTGATATTCCAAACGTAGGTGAGTCTGCTCTGTCTAAACTAGACGAGTCAGGTATCGTTTACATTGGTGCTGAAGTTAAGGGTGGCGACATCCTAGTTGGTAAAGTAACCCCTAAAGGTGAAACTCAACTGACTCCTGAAGAGAAGCTGCTACGTGCTATCTTCGGTGAGAAAGCATCTGATGTTAAAGATACTTCTCTACGTGTACCAAACTCTGTTTCGGGTACTATCATCGATGTACAAGTCTTCACTCGCGATGGCGTAGAGAAAGACAAGCGTGCACTTGAAATCGAACAGATGCAGCTTAAAGAAGCTAAGAAAGACCTAACTGAAGAGTTCCAAATTCTTGAGGGTGGCCTTCTTAACCGTGTTAAAGCTGTACTTCTGTCTGGTGGTTACTCTGAAGCTAAGCTTGATACTATCGGTCGTAAGCAATGGCTAGAGCAAGTTCTAGAAGACGATGCGCTACAAACACAGCTTGAGCAACTTGCTGAGCAGTGGGATGAGCTAAAAGCAGACTTCGATAAGAAGTTTGAAACTAAGCGTCGTAAAATCACTCAAGGTGATGATCTAGCGCCTGGCGTTCTTAAGATTGTTAAAGTTTACCTAGCGGTTAAACGTCGTATCCAGCCTGGTGATAAGATGGCCGGTCGTCACGGTAACAAAGGTGTAATCTCTAAGATTAACCCTGTTGAAGACATGCCATACGATGAGAAAGGTCAGCCTGTAGACATCGTACTTAACCCGCTGGGTGTACCATCGCGTATGAACATCGGTCAGATCCTAGAAGTTCACTTAGGTTTGGCTGCGAAAGGTATCGGTGACAAGATCAACCAAATGGTTAAGGAACAACAAGAACTGCATAAGTTCCGTGAGTTCCTACAGAAGGTTTACGATCTTGGTGATACTCGTCAGAAAGTTGATATTGCTGAACTGTCTGATGATCAAGTTCGTACACTGATCAAGAACCTACGTGGCGGTCTACCGATTGCTACTCCTGTGTTCGACGGTGCTTCTGAGTCTCTAATCAAAGAACTACTTAAACTGGGTGATCTGCCAGAATCTGGTCAGCTTAAACTGTTTGATGGTCGTACTGGTGATTCGTTTGAGCGTCCTGTAACTGTTGGTTACATGTACATGCTGAAACTGAACCACTTGGTTGATGACAAGATGCATGCTCGTTCAACTGGTTCTTACAGCCTAGTAACTCAGCAACCACTTGGTGGTAAAGCTCAGTTCGGTGGTCAGCGTTTCGGTGAGATGGAAGTATGGGCACTAGAAGCATACGGTGCTGCATATACTCTACAAGAAATGCTAACAGTTAAGTCAGATGACGTTAACGGCCGTACTAAGATGTATAAGAACATCGTAGACGGTAACCATAGCATGGAACCTGGTATGCCTGAGTCGTTCAACGTACTGTTGAAAGAGATTCGCTCGCTAGGTATCAACATCGAGCTAGAAGACGAAGAGTAATCCCTCCTTCTTTTTAAAAGAAGATAGGATTATTTGGTAAAAGGGAGCTTGCTACAGCAGTGAGCTCCTTTAACTCCTTACAGGAGCTGAATGTGAAAGACTTATTAAACTTTCTAAAAGCACAGCATAAGACCGAAGAATTTGATGCAATCAAAATCGGTCTATCTTCACCAGACATGATCCGTTCATGGTCTTTTGGTGAAGTTAAAAAGCCGGAAACAATTAACTATCGTACGTTCAAACCTGAACGTGATGGTCTGTTCTGTGCACGTATTTTTGGTCCAGTTAAAGACTACGAATGTCTTTGTGGCAAATACAAGCGCCTGAAGCACCGTGGTGTTATCTGTGAGAAGTGTGGCGTTGAAGTTACACAAACTAAAGTTCGTCGTGACCGCATGGGCCACATCGAGCTAGCTTCACCAGTTGCTCACATCTGGTTCCTAAAATCACTGCCGTCTCGTATCGGTCTACTAATGGATATCCCTCTACGTGATATCGAACGTGTTCTTTACTTCGAGATGTACGTAGTAACTGAACCAGGTATGACTGATCTAGAAAAATCTCAGATGCTTACTGAAGAAGAGTATCTGGATCGTCTAGAAGAGTGGGGTGACGAATTTACTGCTAAGATGGGTGCTGAAGCGATCAAAGATCTGCTTGCAACAATGGACCTTCATCAAGAAGTGGAAGAAATGCGCGAAGAGTTAGAAACGACTAACTCAGAAACTAAGCGTAAAAAAGTTACTAAGCGCCTGAAGCTAGTTGAAGCGTTCATTGCATCGGGTAACGATCCGCAATGGATGATTCTGACTGTACTTCCGGTTCTGCCGCCAGATCTACGTCCTCTAGTACCACTAGATGGCGGTCGTTTTGCGACTTCAGATCTGAACGACCTTTACCGTCGTGTGATCAACCGTAACAACCGTTTGAAGCGCCTTCTAGAGCTAGCTGCTCCGGACATCATCGTACGTAACGAAAAGCGTATGCTGCAAGAGTCTGTTGATGCACTTCTAGATAACGGTCGTCGTGGTCGTGCTATCACTGGTTCTAACAAGCGTCCTCTGAAATCTCTTGCTGATATGATCAAGGGTAAACAAGGTCGTTTCCGTCAGAACCTTCTAGGTAAACGTGTAGACTACTCTGGCCGTTCTGTAATCACAGTAGGTCCATACCTTCGTCTACATCAGTGTGGTCTTCCTAAGAAGATGGCACTTGAGCTATTTAAGCCGTTCATCTACAGCAAGCTAGAAACTCGTGGCATGGCTACGACAATCAAAGCTGCTAAGAAGATGGTAGAGCGCGAAGAAGCTATCGTTTGGGATATCCTGGACGAAGTAATCCGCGAACACCCAGTACTGCTTAACCGTGCACCTACACTTCACCGTCTAGGTATCCAAGCGTTTGAACCAGTACTAATCGAAGGTAAAGCGATTCAGCTTCACCCACTAGTGTGTGCGGCATACAACGCCGACTTCGATGGTGACCAAATGGCGGTACACGTGCCTCTAACTCTAGAAGCACAGCTTGAAGCACGTACACTGATGATGTCGACGAATAACATTCTGTCGCCAGCGTCAGGTGATCCGATCATCGTACCTTCTCAGGACGTTGTATTGGGTCTTTACTACATGACACGTGACAAGATCAACGTGAAAGGCGAAGGTATGTACCTTGCTGGCCCTGCTGAGGCTGAAAAGGCATACCGTACTAAGACTGCTGAGCTACACGCTCGCGTTAAAGTACGTATCACCGAGACTGTAGTAGACGAAGATGGTAACAGCACTACTGAAACGAAGATGGTTGATACAACTGTCGGCCGTGCAATGCTATGGCAAATCGTTCCAGCTGGCCTACCGTACAGCATCGTTAACCAAAAGTTAGGTAAGAAGCAGATCTCTACTCTTCTTAACGAGTGTTACCGTAAGCTTGGTCTAAAAGATACAGTAGTATTTGCTGACCAAATCATGTACGCAGGTTTTGCATACGCTGCACTTTCTGGTGTTTCTGTAGGTATCGACGATATGGTTGTACCTCAAGCGAAATACGATGAAATTGAATCTGCTGAAGAAGAAGTTCGCGAAATCCAAGAGCAATTCCAATCTGGTCTTGTTACTGCGGGTGAGCGTTACAACAAAGTTATCGATATCTGGGCATCTACGAATGACCGCGTTGCGAAAGCAATGATGGATAACCTATCTTCTGAAACAGTTATCAACCGTGACGGCGAAGAAGAACAGCAAGAATCGTTCAACAGCATCTACATGATGGCCGACTCGGGCGCACGTGGTTCTGCAGCTCAGATTCGTCAGCTAGCAGGTATGCGTGGTCTGATGGCGCGTCCAGATGGTTCAATCATCGAAACGCCGATCACAGCGAACTTTAAAGAAGGTCTAAACGTCCTTCAGTACTTTATCTCAACGCACGGTGCTCGTAAGGGTCTTGCGGATACAGCACTGAAAACAGCAAACTCGGGTTACCTAACTCGTCGTCTAGTAGACGTTGCTCAAGACGTTGTAGTACACGAACATGACTGTGGCACGCATGAAGGTATCGACATGATGCCTCACATCGAAGGTGGTGACGTTAAAGTTGCACTTTCTGAGCTTGCTCTAGGTCGTGTAGTAGCTGAAGACGTTCTTAAGCCTGGTACTGAAGATGTACTGATTCCACGTAATACTCTGATTGATGAGAAGTGGTGTCAAATCATGGAAGACAACTCAGTAGATAGCATGAAAGTGCGCTCTGTTGTTACCTGTGATGCAGACTTCGGTTGTTGTGCACAGTGTTACGGTCGTGACCTAGCACGTGGTCACCTAGTGAACCAAGGTGAAGCAGTTGGTGTTATCGCTGCACAATCTATCGGTGAACCGGGTACACAGCTAACGATGCGTACGTTCCACATCGGTGGTGCGGCATCTACTGCAGCAGCAGAGAACAGCATCCAAGCTAAGACAACTGGTACTGTGAAACTTCACAATGCTAAGTTCGTAGTTAACAAAGATAAGAAACTGGTTATCACTTCTCGTGCATCTGAGATGACGATTATTGATGAATTCGGCCGTACTAAAGAGAAGCACAAACTTCCTTACGGTTCGATGCTAACCAAAGGCGACAACGCAGCAGTTACTGCTGGTGAAGTTGTAGCTAACTGGGAAGCGCATACCATGCCAATCATCACTGAAGTGGCAGGTCGTATCCAATTCGTAGATATGATCGATGGTATTACAGTTTCTCGTCAAACTGACGATCTAACGGGTCTTTCTTCAAGTGAAGTTACAGACGCAGCAGCTCGCCCAGCAGCAGGTAAAGATATGCGTCCAGCTATCAAACTTGTTGATGAGCAAGGTAACGACGTAATGATCCCTGGTACTGATATGCCAGCTCACTACTTCCTACCTGGCAAAGCGATTGTAAACATCGAAGATGGCGCTGAAGTTGGCATCGGTGACACACTATCTCGTATCCCTCAAAAATCGAGCGGAAACAAAGATATCACCGGTGGTCTACCACGCGTAGCTGACCTATTCGAAGCTCGTAAGCCTAAAGAGCCTGCGATCCTTGCTGAGCACACAGGTACTGTGTCTTTCGGTAAAGAAACGAAAGGTAAGCGTCGTCTAGTAATCACTCGTGAAGGCGGTGACGCTTACGAAGAGATGATTCCTAAGCATCGTCAATTGAACGTGTTCGAAGGTGAGAAGATTGAACGTGGTGATGTAATCGCCGACGGTCCTGAAACTCCACACGATATCCTGCGTCTACGTGGTATCCACGCAGTAACTCAGTACATCGCGAACGAAGTTCAAGAAGTTTACCGCTTACAAGGCGTAAAGATTAACGATAAGCACATCGAGACTATCGTTCGTCAAATGCTACGTAAGTGTACAATCACTCATTCTGGTGACTCTCCGTTCCTACCTGGCGAACAAGTTGAGTACCACAATGTTAAGATTGCTAACCGTAAGCTAGAAGCTGAAGGTAAAGAACTAGTACGTTTCGAACGTGATCTACTAGGTATTACTAAAGCATCTCTTGCAACTGAGTCATTCATCTCAGCTGCATCGTTCCAAGAAACGACTCGCGTACTAACAGAAGCTGCGGTTTCTGGTAAGCGTGATGACCTTCGCGGTCTGAAAGAGAACGTAATTGTTGGTCGTCTGATCCCAGCTGGTACTGGTTTCGCATACCACCAAGAGCGTCAAAAACAACGTGAAGAAGAGCAAGAAGGTCCTTCAGCTGAACAAGCTACTGACAATCTAGCAGCACTTCTAAACGCTGGTTTCTCTTCAGAAGAGTAAGCTCTACGAGTAGTCTCTAAGAGATAAGAAAAAGGCACCTTCGGGTGCCTTTTTTGTATCTGGCGTATTGGTATTTAGCTATGACTTATAAAGTGATAGGTGTGCTTATCTAGCTGGTGAGGTTGGATTTATGTCCTGAAGAGTGCTCTTTGAGGCCAGTAAGATAAAGGGTAGAGATGACTAGGCTGATTAGGGCTGTAACCATATGCTTATGGCTAAAGGTCAGGGCGAGCGAGTAAGCTCTGTCTGAAAGGTTCTGGGTAGTTTGGATAACCTTACAGACAAAACAAAAAGCTTGCACAGAGGCAAGCTTGTTAAGGATTCGGCTAACTAAGCGCCTGGTGGAATCGCTAAACTGTCTGCAATAAGCTGGATAAGATTATCTTCTACTTCAAAACGTAGTTCGAGTAGTTCACCTACTTTGGACATATCTCCTTCGAAGTTAGGCAACTCATCGTCTGCATTTACTTTAACGTACTTATCATTGAATTCTAGAAGCGGCTCGGTTGTAAGTACGATCTTCGCGTAAGTTGTATCAATCTCGTCATTGGTTTTAAAGCCTGTTGCTTGCCATTTTTTCATGACCATATCGTAGATCTTAAAATGACCCTCTGAGATATAATCGACAACATGATCACAGAATGAGCTTATTTCTTTAGGGGAAGGGAGTTCAACAACGTTTGATTGCCCGTTGCTAGCTGGCTGCAAGGCACCTAGCTTACAATACTCAACGATTAGAGACTGTCGAGTTTCGAGCCAATGATCGATGACCTCATTAGAGCCACCCCATTGTTCTTGTACTTGTTTGAATTTATTTAGCATGACCATGTCCTCATGATCTGATCACAACCTTGTGATCAAGTAATTGCCTAAGCAGGGTCCATTTTATTGGTAGCTACTAAAAGTAATAGTTTGAATTATTCTCTGCTACAACTCTAGTATGAAATTAGATTGCCAGTAAAATGAACGAACTGCAAGCAATGAGGCATAGGGATGTTAAAAAAAAGTGATAACAAAATGACAGAGCAAGCTTATTGGTGCGTCATTTCTGGTAGTGATATTTGGGTTAATAATGATCAGTTTCCGTTTGGCTCTGCTGAAGAGCTTGGGCTGAGTGTGGAGCATGCAATCTGTATTGGTCAGCATCAAGGTCGCAAGGTGTATTGGCTCAACGATTGTGATGTGGAGAATGAGCTGAGCATGGTCAGCCTAAGAGAGTTACTGCACTGGCCTGAAGTGAGTTTCTTGACTGCAAGCAAAGCCATCCAATATGGGCATATGACTCAAAGTATGCGTTTTTGCCCTCAGTGTGGTGGTCGAAATCATCTCAACCATAACCAGGTGGCGATGCAGTGTGGAGATTGCCGCACACTTCATTATCCTCGTATCTTCCCGTGCATCATTGTCGCTGTGCGAAACGACAACAAGATATTGCTTGCGCAGCACCCAAGACATAAAACAGGCATGTATACCGTGATAGCGGGCTTCCTAGAGGTTGGAGAGACCTTAGAGCAGTGTGTGGCAAGAGAAGTCAAAGAAGAAACGGGTATCGATGTCGATAATATTCGTTATTTTGGCAGCCAGCCATGGGCGTTTCCATCGAGTATGATGATGGGCTTTCTCGCAGATTATGCTGGTGGTACGCTTAAGCCTGACTACAGCGAGCTATCGGATGCTCAATGGTTTGACGTAACAAGCCTACCTGATGTTGCTCCTGTTGGAACCATTGCGAGACAGCTGATTGAGAAAACCGTTGATGACGTGATGAAAGATGGTGTGACGGAGCAGATGCTAGAGCACTAATTTGCCTGTGATAGTATTTGGCCTATGGGTGGTCAAAAGCTAAAAAAACCCTCCACAAGTGGAGGGGGTAAGTAAGATGTCGTTATGAGATGCTGAGTAGTGACTACTCAGATGTTATAATTGTAATTTTCGCTAGCGAACAAATTTTTAACATGCTCCCGTAGTTGGGTGCAAATTAAGCATTGATTTAAAAGTTAATAACTTGATCTAGGTTGCAAAGCACACAGCTTTTACCCTTCAATCAGTGTTAGAATACTTGCCATCAAAACTAGACAAGATTGAATTGGAATTTAACGGAATGACCGAATTAAAAAACGATCGCTATTTACGCGCACTTTTAAAACAGCCTGTTGATTACACACCGGTATGGATGATGCGCCAAGCTGGCCGCTATCTTCCTGAGTACAAAGCAACGCGCGCTGAAGCGGGCGATTTCATGTCTTTGTGCAAAAACGCTGAACTGGCATCAGAAGTAACACTTCAACCTTTACGTCGTTTCCCGCTTGATGCGGCAATCTTGTTCTCAGACATCCTAACTATCCCTGATGCAATGGGCTTAGGTTTGTACTTTGAAACAGGTGAAGGTCCTAAGTTTGAGCGTCCTATCACGTGTAAAGCTGACGTAGAGAAGATTGGCCTACCAGATCCAGAAGGTGAGCTTCAATACGTAATGAATGCCGTTCGTCAGATCCGTAAAGACCTGAAAGGCGAAGTGCCACTGATTGGTTTCTCTGGTAGCCCATGGACTCTAGCGACATACATGGTTGAAGGTGGAAGCTCTAAAGCATTCACTAAGATCAAGAAGATGATGTACGCAGAACCACAAACGCTGCACCTGCTTCTAGACAAGCTGGCTGACAGTGTTATCGAATACTTGAACGCGCAAATTAAAGCGGGTGCTCAATCGGTAATGGTATTTGATACATGGGGTGGTGTACTGACTCCTCGTGACTACAACCTATTCTCACTGCAATACATGCACAAAATCGTTGATGGCCTAATCCGTGAAAACGAAGGTCGCCGTGTACCGGTTACTCTGTTCACTAAGAACGGTGGCATGTGGCTTGAGTCTATCGCAGCAACAGGTTGTGATGCGGTTGGTCTAGACTGGACAATCAACATCGCAGATGCAAAAGCTCGCATCGGCGACAAAGTTGCTCTGCAAGGTAACATGGATCCTTCAATGCTTTACGCTCAGCCTGAACGTATTCGCGAAGAAGTGGGCAGCATCCTTGAAGGCTTCGGCGACGGTGGTACAGGTCATGTATTTAACCTAGGCCACGGTATCCACTTAGATGTACCGCCAGAGAACGCTGGTGTATTCGTTGACGCTGTTCACGAATTGTCTAAGCCTTACCACAAGTAATTCTGAGTAAGATTATTGAAAGCGCTGTTGGGAAACCAACAGCGCTTTTTTATTGTCTGAAATTGGCATTTGATGGCGGTTTAATCTTATTGTGTGCAGTTAATCAGGCATTTGGATCATGGTAGGCCAAATGCTCTGAGATGTGTTTCCTGATATAAGGAATGACTTCATTTTCAAACCAAGGGTTCTTCTTGAACCAGATATTATTGCGTGGCGAAGGGTGGGGTAATGGCAAAAACTCAGGCGCCCACCTTTGCCAATCACGCACGGTTTCGGTCAATGTGCTGGTGGTTTTGTTTGTTAGGTAATGGTTTTGTGCGTACTGGCCAATCAGCAGTGTCATTTGAACATTGGGTAGAGATTGCAGCACTTTGTTGTGCCAAAGCTCCGCGCACTCTTTGCGTGGTGGGAGATCACCACTTTTCCCTTTCCCCGGATAACAAAACCCCATAGGCACAATCGCGACTTTTTGCTCGTCGTAAAAAGTATCGCTATCTATCCCTAACCATCCTCTTAATCGTTCGCCACTGGCGTCATTCCAAGGGATGGACGACTCATGCACCTTGATACCCGGCGCTTGACCTATGATCAGCAAGCGCGCGTTTGGATGCGCTTGAATCACCGGGTTGGCACCGTGTGATAGGTGAGGCTCACAAGCTCGGCATTGTCGAATCTCTTTAAGTAACGAAGAGGACATCAGTAACCTTTATCAAAATCGATGACATGATTAAGTGTAAAGCCATCTCGCCACTGTTTGTAATTCTCTGCGAAGATCTCGACTACTTGTCTTGGCTCACTGAGTGCAGCGATGTGTGGAGTGATGGTGACTTGCGGTAGTTTCCAGAAAGGATGTTCCTGAGAGAGGGGTTCACTTTCAAACACATCTAAAAATGCGTGTTCTACCCATCTGTTTTTTATGGCGAGCAACAAGGCTTTATTGTCGATACTTTCCCCTCGACCGACATTAAACAGCAACACATTAGAGCAGTAACCTAACGTGGTTTGGTTCAACAGCTGATAGGTTTCAGCGGTTGATGGCAAGGTGTTGACCACAATATCGGCCTGCTTAAGGGCAGCCTCTATCTCATTGATGTGGAAAGTCTCTTTAAAGGTTTCTTGTTTGGATGGGATGCCGGTACGGTTGACACCTATGGTATGAATACCAAAAGCCGCCGCGGTTTTTGCCAAATGACTGCCGATTGAACCTGTTCCTAAAATCACCATAGTTTTGTCAGTTAGGCTAGTATAAAGCTGTGGCTGCCAGTTTCGTTGTTGTTGATGCTGGTGGTAATGAGGGAAGTGTCTACAGTGACTGATTGTGTAACCCAATACGTATTCTGCGATAGCCGGACCAAAGATGCCTTTGACGTTGGTTAGCGTATAGTCCTGACGCAGATCTGGCTGAGTGAGTTTATTGATTCCGGCATAGGTACTCTGTACCCAGTCTAGCTCTTTAAGCTCGCCGAGGCGCTCTGCGATTAGAGGTGGTGACGCCAAGACAATCTGTGCTGATTTGGGGTTTTGAGTGATTTCTAGGTCGGGTAAATCCTGGTTTAGAATCAGTTGCGTATAGGTATCGTCATGCTCAGTAAGAATATAGAGCTTATTCGTAAAATTGTTCATCGGCTTACCTTTTCCCCCCAGGGTTTATCAAGTACACTTTCGCTGTCTTTTTCTGCAATTATTGAGTGACTATGCTTCAGAATCCACTGCAGGTTCGTCTTGAAAAGTTAGAACCTTGGCAACAAATTACCTTTATGGCGTGTCTATGTGAGCGTATGTACCCTAACTATGCCATGTTTTGTGAGAATACAGAATTTGCGGAAGCTCGAATCTATCGTGATGTTTTGGATAGCATTTGGGAAATCCTGACGGTTAAAACAGCAAAGGTGAACTTTGAGCGTCAACTTGAGAAGGTTGAAGAGCTATTCCCTAGCGGTGATGATTTTGATTTTTATGGTGTTTATCCAGCAATGGACGCATGCCAAGGCCTAGCAACGCTAATTCATGGTCTGCTTGACCGTGAACATATGTTGGAAGCGGTAATTAAAGTGAGTCAACAATCGGTGAAGACGGTTGCTGAGCTTGAGTTTGCTCAAGGCGCTGAAGAAGTGACGAACGAAAACCAGAAAGAAAACGAAGCGGTGTGTGAAGAGTGGGACGTTCAGTGGGCCATTTTCCGACCTCTACGTGAAACGACTGAGCGTGACTTAGAGCTGATCAAAGACCTACGCCACGAACTGCGTGAAGACCCAGTCAGTAACATTGGTGTTGCGCTATAATTCGCAATTGCACCAAGGTACGAATAAAAACAAAGGCTCCCTAGGGAGCCTTTGTGGTATCTGACGGTATCAAATTGAGATTAAGCGTCTTTTTTGTCTTCGTTCTACACTTTGTCTTTTGATGCCTTATCTTTTGATGCGTCGTCGTCATTCGTTGATTTTGCATCTGAAGAGTCGTTGTCTGCTGGAGTTTCTTCCTCGTCCTCGTCATCGCGGTTTTCGATAACACCGTGTGTCTCTTTCCACTTCTCCCAGCGTTGGAACGCCAGTTCTTGCATGTCAGTCGTCTTATCCGCTTCGTCGACAATCTCTTCGCCCACTAGGTGCTCAAAGATGTCTTCTAGGGTGATGATGCCCTGAATAGTGCCGTATTCGTCCACAACTAAAGACAGTTGCAGGCGGTTTGCCATCATCTGGTCAAAGGCCTTAGCCAAGCCCATGTTGTTCAGCAACACGTGGATAGGGCGCATTACTTCACCCAAAGCTTTCTCACCACAACCGGCTTGCTGCAATCTAAACAGCTCTAAGCGGTGAACAAAACCGATGATGTTGTCACTCTGCTCGCTGTAAACCAGCGGACGTGAGAATGGCGTGTCTTTATGTTGTTCTAGGAACGTATTCACACTCATTTCCGCATCAACACGGAATACCACTGGGCGCGGCGTCATTACCTGAGTCACGGGTACATCTTGAATACCCAGTAGGTTGCTCAGGATTTTTGACTCGCCTTCTGCAAATTCACCGCTCTCTTTTGCCAAAATCGCCATTGCAGATAGCTCATCACGCATTTTTGGTGCTTGGTGGCCACGAGCAAGACGTTTGGTGATCTGTTCTGAGAACCATACAAACGGTGTTAGGAAGAACACCATCCAACGAAGCACGCTTGCCGAAGCAGGAGCAAGTTGACGCCAGTAGGTTGCACCAATGGTTTTTGGAACAATCTCAGATAATACCAAGATACCTAGCGTTAGCACGGCAGAGAAGACACCTAACCATTGGCTACCAAAAACGACAGCCGCTTGTGCACCTGCTGTCGCAGCACCGATAGTATGGGCGATGGTGTTGAGCGTTAAAATTGACGCAAGCGGGCGGTCAATATCTGTTTTCAGTTTGTCTAAAGACTCTGCTGCAGGGTGCCCATTTTGTTTTAGTTGAGCAATGTAGCTCGGACTAATACTCAAAAGTACAGCTTCCAAAACAGAACAAATGAAAGAAACTCCAATAGCAATGGAGACGTAAATAGATAGCAGCAGCATGTTTGCCCTTAAATTAAATTGTACGCTTTAGCAGCGATTCAGCGTGGATTATAGTGAAAAAGTAGTGGCTAGGTCATCATTAATTTTGCTCTCAGCCCCTTTTAAACAAGGGCTTGCTTAATAAAATCAGTAACAAATTGTGAGTTATTACTCATATTATGGCTAAAACTACGGCATTAGAGCTAAAGATCGACGACAAACCTTTGCCAGATGGGGCATTTATGTTTTAGAGTGAATTGAATTCAAAAATACAAAGAAGGGAAACCTAAAATGAACAAGACTCAATTAATCGACTTTATTGCTGAAAAAGCGGACCTTTCTAAAGCACAAGCTAAAGCTGCTCTAGAAGCGACTCTTGGCGGTGTTACAGATGCTCTTAAAGATGGCGATCAAGTTCAGCTAATTGGTTTTGGTACTTTTAAAGTAAACCACCGTGCAGCTCGCACTGGTCGTAACCCAAAAACTGGTGATGAGATCCAAATCGCTGCTGCAAATGTTCCAGCATTTGTTGCAGGTAAAGCGCTGAAAGATTCAGTGAAATAATCTAAACTGTACCGAGGTAGTCGTATTCCACCTCGGTACAGGTTTTTATGAAAAAAGCATTTCTTCTCGTTTCACTATTATCTACATTTCTTATTGGCTGTTCTTCAACAAGCCCTCGCAAAAACCTAGAGCAATTTGAAACTCACACTGGCGGCCAAGTCATGGGCGACGCGACGAGTTTCTACTGGGTTACAAACAAGCTAACACAACCTCATACTTCAGCTGACTACGTCACTGTCGGCGATTACGGCTGGTACCAAACTGATTATGCTTGGTCAGAAGGCGTGCTTCGTGAATTCATTCGTGAAGGCGAGCAGCGTAACTCTTCTAATGAGCTGGTTCCCTATCGAGTCCATGTGCGTTTCAATAAGTCAGGCGAAGCTGTGTATCAACAGTATCGTATTGATAGCAAAATCTTACCTATCCAAGCCAAGCAGCTTGAAAACTATCAGAAAGAAGCGACGTCGGTTCTAGAGACCACAACGAAGCAGCATGATGAAGGGCTTAGGCTGATTCAGGGTTACTGGAATGGCAGCTCTTTTAAAACGTGCGCTGGTGGTGAGTTTGATCGCATTGAATTTAACCAGACCTTGCCAGGCTTCGTGATTGACCGATTGGCGTCTGTGGAAAGCTATGCGGCGTTTCTTGGCAGTGACTTACTCGGTAAGATGAGCGTAGAAGAGTTACTGATGCTGGCTGAAGACAGTCATGATTGTGTCGTTAGGCCATCATTGTTGAAAGAATAGCGAGTAATCAAAGGATTGAGAGTATTTGGCCTACTGTAGGCCAAGTGCTGATTTGTCTGTACAGACGCGGATTCCTAGAAAGATTGAGTAATAAAAAAGGCGCCTATTGAGGCGCCTTTTGTTGTTATTCGCTTACTGTCATTTGCTTACTATTATGAAAAGTAAGCGAGTAACCAAATTGATTACTGCTCTTGCTCGCGCGCAATCGCACGGTAACCAATATCATTGCGGTGGAACATACCATTCCAGCTAACTTGCTTCGTCAACGCGTAAGCGCGCTCTTGAGCCTCAGAAACCGTATTGCCCAGTGCTGTTGCACAAAGTACACGACCGCCGTTTGTCACAACGTCGCCAGCTTCATTATTTGTCGTACCCGCGTGGAAAACCTTTTGGCCTTCAACTTCGCTTGTTGGTAGTGAAATAACGTCACCTTTTGCGTAGTCAGCAGGGTAACCGCCAGCCGCAAGAACAACACCGATAGAAGCGCGTGGATCCCACTTCGATTCTGCTTCGTCGAGCTTCTCGTCGATAGCCATTAGGCAAAGTTCAACAAGGTCTGACTCCATACGCATCATGATAGGTTGCGTTTCAGGGTCGCCAAAGCGGCAGTTGTATTCGATAACTTTAGGTGTGCCGTCAGCATCGATCATTAGGCCAGCGTAAAGGAAACCTGTGTAAGGTGCGCCTTCTGCGTCCATACCACGTACCGTTGGGTAGATAACTTCCTCAAGGATACGGTTGTGGATTTCTGGAGTTACAACCGGCGCAGGAGAGTAAGCACCCATGCCGCCCGTGTTCGGCCCAGTGTCTTTGTCGCCAACACGTTTGTGATCTTGGCTGGTGGCCATAGGAAGCACGCTAGAGCCGTCAACCATTACGATGAAGCTTGCTTCTTCGCCTTCGAGGAACTCTTCGATAACAACGCGGCTGCCTGCTTCGCCAAAGGCGTTGCCCGCTAGCATGTCTTTGATTGCGTCTTCTGCTTCTTCAAGGGTCATCGCAACGATAACGCCTTTACCTGCCGCAAGACCGTCAGCTTTCACTACGATAGGAGCGCCTTGCTCGCGAACGTAAGCGATAGCTGGCTCAATCTCAGTGAAGTTTGAGTAGTAACCTGTTGGGATATCATGACGAGCTAGGAAGTCTTTAGTGAATGCTTTAGAGCCTTCAAGCTGTGCTGCAGCTTTAGTAGGGCCGAAGATTGGCAAACCTACTTCGCGGAATGCATCAACCACACCGATAACCAATGGTGCTTCAGGGCCCACGATAGTCAGTTCGATTTTTTTATCTTGAGCAAACGCGACTAAACCAGCGATGTCTTCAACGCCGATGTTTACGTTCTCTAGTTTTGGCTCAAGTGCAGTACCTGCGTTACCTGGAGCGATGAATACTGTTTCAACGTTTGGGTTTTGTGCTGCTTTCCAACCAAGTGCATGCTCACGACCGCCGGCACCAATAATTAGTACATTCATTTTATTTTACCTTTGATAGCTTCATCAGATTGCCGATTTCGGCGTCAAACATGCTCACTTATTGTCATAAGCTCCGCGTGTTTTCCTTGAACTAGGCAATCTGATTTTGCTCTAAAAATTAAAATTTCTCTTAATGTTGATGATAAAAACGCCAACATTAATGAACGGTTAAACGAATAAAAAAGGCTCTAGGAAAACCTAGAGCCTTGTTTTGATTAGTGGCGGAAGTGACGCATGCCCGTAAAGATCATCGCCATGCCGTGTTCGTCTGCTGCTGCGATAACTTCGTCATCACGCATAGAGCCGCCCGGTTGGATAACACACTTGATGCCAGCCTCTGCAGCCGCGTCGATACCGTCACGGAATGGGAAGAATGCATCTGATGCCATCACACAGCCTTCAACCTGTAGACCTTCGTCTGCAGCTTTGATGCCTGCGATTTTCGCAGAGTAAACGCGGCTCATTTGGCCAGCGCCAACACCAATTGTCATGTCGCCTTTCGAGTAAACGATAGCGTTAGATTTAACGTATTTCGCTACTTTCCAGCAGAATAGAGCATCTTTCAATTCTTCAGCTGTAGGTTGGCGCTTAGAAACCACTTTAAGGTCATCTTCAGACACCATGCCTTGGTCGCGGTCTTGAACTAGCAAACCACCGTTAACGCGTTTAACGTCAAAGCCAGTTGTCTTCGTTGTCCACTCACCACACTCAAGTAGGCGAAGGTTTTTCTTAGCCGCTACGATTGCTACTGCTTCAGCAGAAACTGATGGTGCAATGATAACTTCAACGAATTGACGCTCAGTGATAGCCGTTGCTGTTGCAGCGTCTAGCTCACGGTTGAAAGCGATGATGCCGCCAAATGCAGACGTTGGGTCTGTTTTGAATGCACGGTCGTAA
This sequence comes from Vibrio sp. AIC-3, assembly GCF_013114515.1. Classification (NCBI taxonomy): domain Bacteria; kingdom Pseudomonadati; phylum Pseudomonadota; class Gammaproteobacteria; order Vibrionales; family Vibrionaceae; genus Vibrio; species Vibrio sp. AIC-3. The sequence continues at coordinate 22,721 of NZ_VTXG01000010.1, forward strand.
GCTTCTAGGATGTCTTCACCTAGTGCAACACCACATGGGTTAGCGTGCTTAACGATCACACATGCTGGCTGGTCGAACTCTTTCACACACTCAAGTGCTGCGTCGGTGTCAGCGATGTTGTTGTAAGAAAGGGCTTTACCTTGAATCTGGCGAGCTGTAGAAACTGATGCTTCTTCAGGGTTTGCTTCAACGTAGAATGCGGCTGCCTGGTGGCTGTTCTCACCGTAGCGCATGTCTTGCTTTTTCTCGAACTGTTGGTTGAACGTGCGAGGGAATTTGCTCTTGTTTTCAGGAGAAGGTTCGTCACCTTCTTTGTTCTCACCGTAAGATGGAACCATAGTGCCGAAGTAGTTTGCGATCATGCCGTCGTAAGAAGCGGTGTGCTCGAATGCTGCGATAGCGAGGTCGAAGCGAGTCTCTAGTGTTAGAGATTTATCGTTCGCGTCCATTTCAGCGACAACGCGCTCGTAGTCGTGTGCGTTAACAACGATCGTTACGTCTTTGTGGTTTTTCGCTGCAGAGCGAACCATTGTAGGGCCGCCGATGTCGATGTTCTCAACAGCATCAGCAAGGGTACAACCTTCTTTAGCAACGGTTTCTGCGAATGGGTATAGGTTTACAACAACCATATCGATAGGGTTGATACCGTGAGTTTCCATCACGTCATCATCTTGGCCACGACGGCCTAGAACACCACCATGAACTTTTGGGTGCAGAGTCTTAACACGGCCATCCATCATTTCTGGGAAACCAGTGTAGTCAGATACTTCTGTAACAGAGATGCCTTTTTCAGCAAGCAGGCGAGCAGTGCCACCGGTAGATAGGATATCTACACCACGGTTAGCAAGAGCTTGTGCAAATTCAACGATACCAGTTTTGTCTGATACGCTGATTAGAGCGCGGCGAATTGGACTAGCGTTATTCATGCTTCCATCTTCCTCAAATTCATGGGGTTAAAATAAAGATATTTGCCAAAAAAGAACTTGTTTCTATCTTCTTAGCGTGGATTATCTTAGATACCAGTAAGAGATAAAATATTGGCCAGTTTTGGTAAAGACCTTTTGGGTTAGTCTTATGATTAAGCTATAAGATAACCAACTCCAAATTTGATGGCGCAGATTCTAACTAATTTATTACAAAAAAGCTCGCGCAATCGTTTGGCATCTCAAAATTAATTATGAAAAGTGCCATTTCAGCCTGAAAAGTAACGATAAGGTTAATTGTGGAATGGACGAAACAGTAGGAAAAAACATGTTTCAGATCGGTGAATTAGCGAAGCGATGCGGTGTGACAGCCGATACCTTGCGATTTTATGAGAAGAATAACCTGATCGCGCCAGCCAGTCGCAGTGACTCGGGTTATCGCCTATATGATGAAAATAACCAGAAACAGGTGACGTTTATTCTCAAATCTAAAGCGTTGGGGCTGAGTTTGGACGAGATTAAAGAATTGCTTGAGATTCGCCTCGAGGCCACACAGCACAGTTGCGCTGAAGTGAAGTCGATTACCTCAGCAAAGCTAGAGATGATTGATGAGAAGATTACCGAGTTAACTAAGATTCGCACCGCACTTAAAAAGATTAATGATGCGTGTTGTGGTCACGTAGACGATGATGCAAGCCATTGTTCGATTCTAGCAGCCTTGGACTCAGCAAACGTCGACAAAGGTCGCTGTTGTCGCACTGGAGAGTAATCAGCCACTATCACGGATCGACAAGCCAAAAAAAAGCCAAACTCAACAATGAGCTTGGCTTTCAATTCAATAAATTACGAAAGAACGATTAGTTCATGCCGTATTTTTTAAGTTTCTTGCGAAGAGTACCGCGGTTAATACCCATCATGGTTGCTGCGCGAGTTTGGTTACCGCGAGTGTACTGCATGATAGTGTCTAGTAGTGGCTGTTCAACTTCAGCTAATACTAATTCGTATAACTCGCTGACTTCTTGACCGTTTAATTGAGCAAGGTAATTTTTCAATGATGCTTTAACTGAGTCACGTAGTGGCTTCTGCGTGATTTGGTCTTGTGATGTAACTGTAGTTACTGTCAATGCTTCTGAAGTCAGATTTTGTTCGAACATATTCGGTCTAGCTCTTCTCGTAATTATGGTGCAACGTTATCAAAAAAACCTTCTAGCGCTTCAAGCTGCAGATCACCTGCTTCGAATGCGTTGAAGGTACGGCGAAACTCACTCGCTTGTTCATGTTCTTTTAGATACCAACCCACATGCTTACGAGCGATGCGAGGGCCTAAAAACTCTCCATAAAATTCATGTAGAGCGTGCACATGACCAAGCATGATGTCTTTCACTTCCGAAATCGGGAGTGGGTCCATCGTGGTGCCGTTTTCCAAATAGTGTAGGATTTCGTTAAAAATCCAAGGACGTCCTTGGGCAGGTCGACCTATCATTAAAGCATCAGCGCCGGTGTACTCCAGCACAAACTTCGCTTTTTCCGGACTATCGATATCACCGTTAGCGATAACCGGAATAGATACTGCTTGTTTCGCTGCTTTAATGTGTTTGTATTCTGCCTCACCTTTGTACATACAAGCGCGAGTTCTTCCATGGAGCGCAAGAGCTTGTATGCCGCAGTCTTCGGCTATTTTCGCGATTTGGACACAGTTTCTATTGTCTGTATCCCAGCCTGTGCGCGTTTTCAACGTTACTGGAACGTCGACAGCATTTACCACCGCTTTCAGAATGTCTTCAATGAGTTCTGGATGCTGCAGTAAGGCTGAGCCCGCAAGCTTCTTATTCACTTTTTTGGCTGGACAACCCATGTTGATATCGATGATTTGCGCACCGTTATCGACATTAAATTGAGCAGCCTCGGCCATAAGCTGTGGATCTGCACCAGCGATTTGTACTGAACGAATGCCCGATTCGCCTTCATGTACCATACGCTGCTGAGACTTTGACGTTTTCCAAACTTTCGGATTGGAGGACATCATTTCACTGACTGCCATCCCCGCACCGTAGCGAAGACACAACTCACGGAATGGTCTATCCGTTACGCCAGCCATAGGAGCGACGATTAGATTGTTCTTAAGTTGATAATTTCCGATTTTCAAAAATGTCATCACAGTTCTGTACCAGCAAGGGCGCGCATTTTACGCATTTTTTCGCTGCGTGAAAAGACTAATATTTGAGCATTTACAATTTGTTTTTGTAATTTGTTTAAATTTCAGTCAATTAGCGCCCAAAGTCTTGTCTAGCCTTGCTTGCGACCTGAGATTCGACACCATTCTTGTTGTTCGATGATCGGATCAATGTGAAGCTCATCACGATAATAAGTGGCAACATCTTCTGCTTGTGTATCTAAAACACCCGACATCGCAAGTACACCATTTGGCTTAACTAGGCCCTTGATGATGCCAGAAAGGTCGCGTAATGGACCCGCAAGAATGTTGGCAACAACAACGTCTGCTAGCAAACCTTCCGGTTGATCTTGTGGCAAGAACACCTCTAGTTGCTCAGCAACGCCATTGCGTTGTGCGTTGTCTTTTGATGCAAGCAGAGCTTGAGGATCAATGTCGATCCCGATAACTTTTGCTGCGCCTAGTTTGATCGCAGCGATCGCTAGGATGCCTGAGCCACAACCGAAGTCGATCACGGTTTTGCCTGCAAGGTCTAAGCCTTCAAGCCACTCAAGACACAATGCCGTTGTCGGGTGAGTACCTGTACCAAATGCAAGGCCAGGGTCTAGCATTACGTTAACAGCGTCAGGTTCAGGGATATCGCGCCAGCTAGGGCAGATCCATAAACGCTCACCAAACTTCATTGGGTGGAAGTTGTCCATCCATTCACGCTCCCAATCCTTGTCTTCAATTTGCTCTACTTTATGAGCAAAGTCTGCAGGGAACATGTTGCTTGCTTTAATCTGCGCTAGAACGACACCAGTATCAGTCTCAGCGTCGTAAAGCGCGAGAATGTCAGTATCACCCCAAAGGCGAGTTTCGCCTGGCAGAGGCTCAAATACAGGGGTATCTCGTGCATCCAGGAAAGTTACAGAAAGAGCACCAGTCTCTTCCATTAACATGTCGCCGATTTGTTCGGCATTTTCATTGGTAGCATTAAGCTTGATTTGAATCCAAGGCATGGCTGCATCTTCTATATGAGAAAAATTGGATGGCGAGTCTAGCAGAAAATATGAGCAAATTCACCAAAACCCCACGGAATATAATGGGGATTAAAGATTGATTTTTTCGGCGGTTCAAAAACAAAAATGCTCACCGAAGTGAGCATTTTGACTGTTCTTAAACGAACGGATTATGACAAACCAAGTTTCTTCTCAAGGTAGTGGATGTTTGCACCACCGTGTTGGAAGTTTTCGTCGTTCATAATAGACAGTTGAAGCTCAGTATTAACGTTAATACCTTCAACAATCATTTCACCCAATGCGTTCTTCATACGAGCGATAGCAACATCACGGTTCTCACCGTAAGTGATCAGCTTACCAATCATTGAATCGTAGTGTGGTGGCACTGTGTAACCCGTGTAGATGTGAGATTCCCAACGTACGCCCATGCCGCCTGGTGCGTGGAAACGTTCAATCTTACCTGGTGAAGGTAGGAAACGAACTGGATCTTCAGCATTGATACGACATTCGATTGAGTGGCCACGCAGCTTAATGTCATCCTGAGTGAATGATAGAGGCTGACCAGCTGCAATACGTAGCTGTTCTTTCACTAGGTCGATACCCGTTACCATTTCAGTAATCGTGTGTTCAACCTGGATACGAGTGTTCATTTCGATGAAGTAGAATTCACCGTTCTCGTATAGGAATTCAAATGTACCTGCACCGCGGTAACCGATCTCAATACATGCACGAGTACAACGTTCGCCAATGTACTTACGCATCTCTTCAGTGATACCTGGAGCTGGCGCTTCTTCCACAACTTTCTGGTGACGACGTTGCATTGAACAGTCACGCTCACCTAGGTGGATAGCATTACCTTGGCCATCTGCAAGCACTTGTACTTCAATGTGACGTGGGTTTTCTAGGAATTTCTCCATGTAAACCATGTCGTTGTTGAAACATGCTTTTGCTTCAGCACGAGTCATCGCGATAGCTTCTGTTAATTCTGCTTCAGAACGAACAACACGCATACCACGACCGCCGCCGCCGCCAGATGCCTTGATGATAACTGGGAAGCCAATGCGTTTAGCGTGCGCTTTGTTTTTTGCTTCGTCGTCGTCAAGAGGGCCGTCAGAACCTGGTACACAAGGTACGCCAGCTTTCTTCATTGACGTGATAGCTGACACTTTGTCACCCATCATGCGAATGGTTTCAGCTTTAGGGCCAACGAAGATAAAGCCACTGCGCTCTACCTGTTCTGCAAAGTCTGCATTTTCAGATAGGAAGCCGTAGCCAGGGTGAACAGCTACTGCACCTGTAACTTCAGCTGCGCTGATGATACGAGGGATGTTTAGGTAGCTATCGATACCACGAGCTGGACCGATACAAATGGTTTCGTCTGCAAGCAGTACGTGCTTAAGGTCACGGTCAGCAGTTGAGTGAACCGCTACCGTTTTAATGCCAAGCTCTTTACATGCACGCAGAATACGTAGTGCAATCTCACCACGGTTCGCGATTACTAATTTATCTAACATAATGAGTGCTCTCTATTATTCGATAATTACTAGAGCTTGGTCGAATTCTACTGGTTGACCGTCTTCAACTAGGATAGCTGTTACAACACCAGATTTATCAGCTTCGATTTGGTTCATCATTTTCATTGCTTCAACGATACATAGCGTTTCGCCAGCAGTTACAGATTGACCAACTTTAACGAATGGTTTTGCGTCTGGGCTTGGAGCGCCGTAGAAAGTACCAACCATTGGAGAAAGAACTTGGTGACCAGCTGGAACTGCAGGAGCTGCTGCTTCTGCTGCTACAGGTGCCGCCGCAGGAGCTGCTGCCGCTACAGGTGCTGGAGCAGCTGCATATTGAACAGGTGCTACAGGTGCAGTGCTGTTACGACTGATTCGTACTGACTCTTCACCTTCAGAGATTTCTAGCTCAGAAATACCAGACTCTTCAACCAATTCGATTAGCTTTTTGATTTTGCGAATATCCATTGTTTCTTTCTCTTTATCTGTTAATTGAACTTACTCTATGACTGAGTAGGTTAGTAATAGTTCGTTGTTTATGTTTACTTTGAGTTGAGCTTGCTGAGCGCAGCGGTCAAAGCAAATTGATAACCTTGGGCACCTAAGCCACAAATCACACCTTCTGCTTTATCAGATAGGTAAGAGTGGTGACGGAATGGTTCACGCGCGTGAACATTCGATAGATGAACCTCAATAAATGGTATGGCAACGCCAAGTAGTGCATCACGCAGTGCCACACTGGTATGTGTAAAGGCTGCTGGGTTGATAATAATAAAATCAACATTTTGATAAGCACTATGGATAGCTTCAATCAGTTCGTACTCACGATTTGACTGTAAGTGAGATAGCTCAACATCGTGTGCTTTCGCTTGCTCGGTCAGTGAGCTAATAATCTGGTCAAGTGTTTGAGAACCGTAGTGTGCGGGCTCTCTAAGGCCTAACAGGTTAAGGTTTGGGCCATTTAAAACTAGAATGCGAAACTTTGTAGACATCGTGGGGCTATCTTCCTTTATCGTGTTTACGAACGTGAATGTTGCCATTTTATTGAAAATTTGCGGTTAATTTCCAGTGAAAAAAACCCAAATTTAAAAATTAGAACCAGATTATAGCTAATTCAGCGCAAATCGCAGCAATTTACTGGTCTAATCTCCTATTGATACAGCGTGGAATTGTTACCAACTTAACAAAAAAGCGTCATAGCCTTAATTTTGTCGAGGATATTTGAGATCAAGATCAGCCATAAAAAAACCGCCACATAGGTGACGGTTTAGGTAAGGTCTGTTTTAAACAGTAATTCAGAGTGTAACGGGTTGCTTATGCCAGTTCTGCTTTCTCAGCAATCAGCTTATCAACCACGCTTGGGTCGGCTAGTGTTGAGGTATCACCTAGGTTACCTGTATCTCCGGTAGCAATCTTACGCAGGATACGACGCATGATTTTACCTGAACGAGTTTTTGGCAGAGAGTCAGTCCAGTGCAGTACATCTGGCGTTGCAATTGGTCCAATTTCTTTACGTACCCAGTCTTTCACTTCTTTATGAAGCTCTGCGGTTGGGAACTCACCATCATTCAGCGTGATGTAAGCGTAAATTGCTTGGCCTTTAATATCATGAGGGATACCGACAATCGCAGCCTCTGCAATCTTATCGAACGCTACTAGAGCAGATTCAATCTCAGCAGTACCCATACGGTGACCAGAGACGTTAAGTACGTCATCGACACGACCAGTAATCCAGTAGTAACCGTCTTCATCGCGACGAGCGCCGTCACTGGTGAAGTACATGCCCTTAAATGTAGAGAAGTAAGTCTGTTCGAAGCGGTCATGATCGCCATGAACGGTACGCATTTGGCCTGGCCAAGAGTCTAGAATGACTAGGTTGCCGTCTGTTGCACCCTCAATGATATTACCCATGTTATCAACTAACGCAGGTTGCACACCGAAGAATGGACGCGTCGCTGAACCTGGTTTTAGATCGGTTGCGCCCGGTAGCGGTGCGATTAAGATGCCGCCCGTTTCTGTTTGCCACCAAGTATCGACAATTGGAGACTGTTCGTTACCAATCGTTTTGTAGTACCACTCCCAAGCTTCAGGGTTAATCGGTTCACCCACTGAGCCCATGATTCTTAGGCTGTCACGAGATGTGCCTTCAACGGCTTCATTGCCTTTCGCCATCAATGCACGAATCGCAGTTGGTGCTGTGTAAAGAATATTCACTTGGTGCTTATCGACCACTTCACTCATACGGCTTGTGTTCGGGTAGTTTGGCACGCCTTCAAACAAAATAGTTTTTGCACCATTAGCTAGTGGCCCGTAAACAAGGTATGTGTGACCCGTAATCCAGCCCACATCGGCTGTACACCAGAAAGTCTCGCCTTCTTGGTAATCGAACACGTATTTGAATGTCATCGCTGCATAAACAAGGTAACCACCTGTGGTGTGCATAACACCTTTAGGTTTACCCGTTGAGCCTGACGTATAAAGGATGAATAGTGGATCTTCTGCGTTCATCTCTTCTGGTGGGCAATCTGCAGATACATTAGCAATAGCATCGTGCCACCACACATCGCGATGTTCGTGCCATGCCACATCACCGCCAGTGCGTTTGAATACAACAACCTTCTCGATGTTTTTCACTTCAGGGTTCGTCAGTGCTTCATCGACATTCTTTTTCAGTGGAACAGCACGGCCGCCACGCACGCCTTCATCGGCAGTGATAACGACTTTAGAATTTGAATCGATAATACGACCAGACAGTGCTTCTGGTGAGAAACCACCAAATACGACTGTGTGAACCGCACCGATACGGGTACACGCCAGCATGGCTACTGCCGCTTCTGGCACCATTGGCATGTATAAACAAACCACATCACCTTTGCGCACGCCTTGCTCTTTTAGAGCATTCGAAAACAGGCACACTTCTTTATGCAGTTCATTAAAAGTTAGAGTTTTATCATCTGCCGGGTCATCGCCTTCCCAGATGATAGCGACTTCATCACCGCGCTCAGCAAGGTGGCGGTCGATACAGTTAGCCGAAACGTTAAGCGTGCCATCTTCAAACCAGCGAATATCAATGTGGCCAGGGTCGAAAGAGGTGTTTTTTACTTGTGTGAAAGGTTTGATCCAATCAACGATTTTTCCGTGTTCACCCCAAAAGCCTTCAGGGTCAGAAACAGATTGCTGGTACATGGCTAGGTAAGTGTCATTATCCGCGTGTGTGGTTGATTTAATATTTTCTTTTACCGGATAAACGTGGGCTTCACTCATTGCATCTCTCCTTGTGCCTACATTCCTAATGAACTGGCAACTTCCTTTGTGTTCAGTTTCTAGGTCTATTACAGAACCGTCTTTGTGTTATCACTCTCGGCTAGGACGGCGATTTCCACAATTAGACTTTAGGATGAGACGCTGCTTTTCACTTACAAAATAGCGAGTTAAGTTCATTTTTGCGATATTGCTCTCTATGTGAAGCGCCAGTGGTTGAATTAAGAATAAGAAGAGTTGAAACGGGGAAGGTCACCATGTTTCAGGCGCACAAAGATCAGCGCAGCGGAGATAGCGTCTTGTAATGCATCATGTTTATTGACCGGGATAGGTAAATCGAGTTGGCGACAGATGGCGTCCATACTGAGATCAAAATAGGCATTGGGCAGCTGTCTTTCGAGTTTGTCTTGATAGAGTTGGCTCACTTCGACTAATCGGTTAGGCAGTGGAAATCCAAGCTGTTTTAAACAGGCGCGGTCGAGAATTTTTTTATCATAGCGGATGTGATAGCCGACTAAAGGACGATTTCCAATGAAGTTCAGTAGCTCGATTAAAGCCTGTTTTTCTTCGATGCCGTGCTTTAGATCTTGATGACGGATACGGTGGATTTTTATTGAATTGCAATCGAGCGATTGGGGGGCGCGCAACCGGACTTCAAAAGGTTGGCTGGTAATGATTCGGTTACCGATGATCTTGGTCGCGGCAATGGTAACTAATTCTGCCTGATTGGGATCTAGGCTGGTGGTTTCACAATCGAGCGATACATATTCATGATCAATAGGCGCAGTAAACAGAGGCTGATAGAGGGAGCCTTTGAGCTTGTGATGCCAGTAATAGCGAACCAACCTATTCATCGTTCAATGCCTAATCCCGTATCTGATAGTGGTAGCCGAGCCATTGCTTGAATTTCTTCACCACGTGCAGGCTATGACGAAGCAGATCCCTGTCTGCTCGTTCCATCAGTTTGACGTTAATCTTGTTGCTGCTGTGCTGCTGAGAAAGCCTTTGGGCTAAGCGCCACTTAAAGAATTGCTTGAGTGCTTCACTGAGATTATCGGCAGTACTTTGCTCTAATACTTTCTTGCTGACCAGCTGCTCAATGCGTTCGAAGGTGTTGTTGACCGTGACACCATGTTCTAGGCAAAGCGCTCTCACACCATGCACGATAGGGAAAATACCGCCTTGTTTGATATCGAGTCCGGACTTGGATTGCTTCACATTACCAAACAGGGTCAGGGGAACTGAGAAGTTCAGCGCCGGGCGGCAGAACTCCGTCAGAATCAATTCTTGTCCGAGCATTAAATCACTGAGGTGCTGCTTTACAGGTTTTAATAACTCTCTATTCCCCGCTACTGCGTGTGCATCTGCCATGATCGCGATATCCATCACGGTGTCTGGCGTGGCTTTTTTTACCCAATGGGTAAGGGTTTGTTTCCACTCTTGCTCTGAATGCACCCATTTCGGATTGTTGACCATCACGTTGCCCGGGCACAGTGGGTAACCCAATTGTTGAAGGGTATGAGTGAGGTCGTTCATGGCACTTTGGCATTGATGCCACTCCAAGCCATCTTGAATTATGAGCGCGTTGTCTTGATCGGTTTTGAGAATTTGTTCCCCACGGCCTTCGGAACCCAACACGATTAGGCAGCAATGATTATGCAGTGCAGGTGGGATCACCAACTCAAAAGCCTTCTCTATGATCTGTTCGTTGACCGCAGAAATCAGCTCCATGATAAAGCGTGTGCGAATCCCATTACTGAGCAAGCTCTCGACCAGTTGACGTTGTTTGTTGGATGCCATTGCCAATTCTTCAACGCTGGTGGCGCGCGCAATACGCAAAGTAAGAACGTGGGAGTGTGTGGAGAATGCACTGAGAATCTGTGTCATATCCACCATGCCGACCGCATTTTTACCATCACAAACCATCAACCTTTTTACTCGATTTCTGGTCATGGTAATCATGGCGTTAAATAAGAAATCGCCTTGGTTCACGTGCATCACCGGAAACGTTGCGATCTCACCGACAGGCGCATCTAGTGTGAAATTATCGAGCATCACAGCATGCAATAAATTGGTTCGAGTGACGATTCCATACGACAAGGAACATGATGATCCAAAAGCTTTTGGATCATTATGTTCCAAATGGACTAGGGCCGAGTCTAACCCTTGTTCTTTAAGGGTTTGAGTGACTTGGTTGATCGGTTGGTTTGGTTCAAGTATCAGTGGTGGGTGATAGATAGAGTCATCCACTTTGGTTAATATAAACTCGGCAAGATTCTGTTGCTGCTGGGCGGCTTCTATCAAAGCTTTTCGTGTTGATAGGTTGCTATCAAAGTAGGCAGCGAATTGGCCATTGGCGTGGTAAAGCTCAAGAAAAATATCGGTGGGCAGCAGATAACTTAATGTATCTTCGAGTGCGATATATTGGTGTTTGGTGTGGGGTTCAAACTGGCTGCGGACATCAAAAATATCGTCATTGGCATAGTGTGCGTAAATCTCACCATCACTGCTCGCGCGCTCTTCAACAGCTCCTTTGATCAAAATATGCAGGTGTCGGCTCGGCCTTTCAGCTTCCAGTATCACTTCTTGAGAGCGGTAATACACCACGTCTAATGAAGAGCGAAGCTTCAACTGTTCGGCGTCGGACAGGCTATCGAAGGGCGGGTGCTGCATATTAAATTTGTCAGGCATAAGCATCACAAGAAGAAATGGGAGTCTTTAATCAGTCTGACAAAATACCAGCGAAGCTCCAGACGACTTTAGTCTAAATGCGAGTATGAGTATTGATGAGCGTGAAATCTCTTGTTGAAATGCGATATCCAGACCCATTGAATATGGGAATACTATCCCAGTAATAATTCCCTTTTTCATCGTATGCGAGATAGGCATAATTGGTGCTGCCTTTTTCCGCACACTTTATAGGTCATTTATGTTTAGCCCTTCACCCTATGGCTGGATCTCTCAGTATTTTCTTGGTTTCTTTTTTGCGTATGGCGTGTATTTGCCATTTTGGGCGTTGTGGTTTGAAGACCAAGGCGTGTCTGCTGGTGATATTGGCGTATTGATTGGTATCGGCTTTGCGACTCGTTGTGTGGCCAACTTAGTGATTACGCCGCGTATCCATAAAGTGGAACACTTGATGCCAGCGCTACGCTGTTTGAGTTTCGCTGCGCTGCTGTTTGTCGGTTTCCACTTCTTCACCGGTGGCAGTTTTATACTGATGTTGTTGGCAACGGTACTGTTTAACCTCTGTTGTGGGCCGATCATTCCTCTTTCTGATGCGATGGCTAACCATTACAGTCGTTTGAAAATGCTCGACTACGGCCGAACTCGCCTTTGGGGCTCAATTGCCTTTATCGTAGGTTCAACGGTTGTTGGCTATTTGGTGGCACAATTTGGCACCGACATGATTTTGTATACTGCACTTGCGGGCGTGTTGTTGTCATTAATTCTGGCGATGAGAAATCCTAACGTGATGCCAGTAACGCAATCTGAGCAACAAGCGGCGCGACCAAAACTAGGTGAACTGCTGCGTGAGTCGTCAGTGGTAAAGTTTTTAGCCTTGATGGCGCTGCTGCAAGGTAGTCATGCGGCTTACTACAGTTTTAGTGCGATTTATTGGAAAGAAGCGGGTCACTCAGAAGCTATCATCGGTTACTTGTGGAGTTTAGGTGTTGTTGCTGAAGTGGCCGTATTTGCTCTGAGTAAGCGATTATTCTCAGGCTGGTCACTGCGTACTTTGTTTGTCGTCGCGGCTATTGGGGTGATGGCGCGTTGGGGTATTACCGCATCAACGACAGCGATTTTCGCACTGGTTATGGTGCAGCTACTGCATGGCGTGACCTTTGCCATGGCACACATCGCCGCGATTCAATACATCCAATCTGAAGAACAAAACAAGATGGTTGCGCTACAAGCTCTGTATAACGCGATTCCATTAGGTGCCTTTATTGCACTGATGACCACCTTAAGTGGTTGGGGTTATGAGCTTTGGGGTGCAAATATCTTCTGGGGTATGGCTGCTATGGGTGCACTTGCTCTGTTCATTAAGTTGGATGAAAGAAGTTCAGTGGTTGAGATTAATCAATCAGATTCGGAACAGTCAGAATCTCACAGCAAATGCTGATAATTAGAGTCTAAAGCACAGAATTTAAGCGATGCGATTGAGTTAATCACCCATCCTTAGTTAAATGAAACCTCTCCCTTATGGAGAGGTTTTTTTATGGATGAAAAAAGGGTTTTCAATGCAAGGATGGATAGTAATTCCAGTCTCTTTAGCCTACTTGGGCGTGTTATTTCTGATCGCTTGGTATGGAGACAGGCAGGTTCGTTGGCTATCGCGTTGGCGCCCGTGGATCTATAGCCTTTCGATTGCCGTGTATTGTACCTCTTGGACCTTCTATGGAACGGTCGGGCAGGCGAGTAACAACCCTTGGTCTTTTTTACCCATTTACCTCGCCCCGATTCTAGTCTTTACACTAGGCTGGCGGATCTTGGCGCGGCTGATCCTGATTGCGAAGCGGGAACATATCACCTCCATTGCCGACTTTATCGCGGCTCGTTATGGAAAATCTCAGGGCTTAGCGGTGGCGGTGACGGTTATCGCCGTGGTTGGTATCCTTCCTTATATTGCTCTGCAACTGCGTGGTATTACCATGGGGTTGGATATTGTTGCACCCAACCTAGCGGCTGACTTCGGTTATCAGGACTATCATGTGTCTTGGTTTGTGGTCGGTGCTTTGGCTATTTTCACCATGCTGTTTGGTACAAGACACATTGATAACACAGAGCATCACCGTGGCATGATGATGGCGGTGGCGTTTGAATCCATCGTTAAGCTCGCGGCATTCCTGATCGTTGGCCTATTCATCATGTATCTGGCGATGAGCAGCGACAAGATCGACTTGCTTGATGTGGCGGCTTCCACCTACGAATCACCCAATATTCCGACCTTAATTATTCATACCGTTTTAACCATGTTGGCGATTGTCTGTCTGCCACGCCAGTTCCATACCATGGTGGTAGAGAACGAACGTCCTCAAGACCTGCATACCGCTCGTTGGTTGTTTCCGCTTTACCTGATTTTGATGGGACTGTTCGTGCTGCCAATTGCTTGGGCAGGACAAGGACTACTTACTGGTATGCCAGCGGATACCTATGTGATCAGTGTGCCAATGTCAGAAGGCGCTAATCACATTGCCTTGCTGGCTTTCCTTGGTGGTACGTCTGCGGCAAGTGGCATGGTGATAGTGTCGACCATCGCCTTGGCGATCATGGTGTCGAATGATTTAGTGATGCCACTGTTACTGCGCCGTATGCGCCTAACCCAAAGAACCCATCGACACTTTTCTGGCCTGCTATTGGTGATTCGCCGCGGGCTAATTTTACTGCTGTTACTGGGTGCTTGGCTGTTTTATCAAGCGCTCGATACCATCCATTCACTGTCAGCGATTGGCTTTCTTTCCTTTGCGGCGATTGCTCAATTCGCGCCAGCACTTATTGGTGGTTTGTACTGGCGCCCGGGTAACCGCAAGGGCGTGTATGTCGGCTTAATGGTGGGCTCGTTGATTTGGCTGATTACCTTGATGAGCCAAACCAGCATGTTGGCTGGCGACAGTGAAAGTAACCTTTTACTGTGGATTATCACGCCGCCAGAACTGCTCAGTAGCTGGAATATCAGCAGTTCAAACTGGGGCATTGTGCTGAGTATTGTACTTAATACCTTGTGCTATGCCGTAGTTTCGATGTCGACCAGGCCAAGCCTAAGTGAGCGCTTACAATCAGCAGCATTTGTTGGCACGCCGCTGCCTGAAAACGAGAATATCAGCCTTTACCAGAACCGAGTGACGGTCGCTGAATTAGAGATGCTGGCGTCGCGTTTTGTGGGTCGCAAACGTGCGAAAAGTGCCTTACACAGCTATTGGCAACAACACGGTCAGCCGCTGCTTCCTAATCAACAAGCGCCTGCAAGTCTGATTCGACACGCAGAGCGCGTGCTCGCCGGAGTATTCGGTGCTTCGTCTGCTAAGTTAGTACTTACTTCCGCTTTACAGGGAAGAAACATGCAGCTTGAAGAAGTCGCGACCATCGTGGATGAAGCTTCGGAACTGTACGACTTCAGCCGTGGTTTACTGCAAGGCGCGATTGAACATATTGGCCAAGGTATTGCAGTAATCGACAAACAAATGAGGCTGGTGGCGTGGAATCAACGTTACTTAGAACTGTTTGAGTTCCCTGCTGGCTTGATTCAGGTTGGTCGACCCATTTCAGATGTGATTCGTCATAATGCTGAACAAGGTTTGTGTGGCCCGGGTGACCCGGAAGATCACGTTCGCCGCCGTGTTTATCACCTTGAGCAAGGAACACGACACACCTCTTCTCGTATTCGTCCTGATGGTCGAGTGATTGAGGTGCAAGGTAATCCGATGCCAAGCGGTGGCTTTGTGATGAGCTTTACCGACATCACGGTATTCCGACAAGCAGAGCAAGCGCTAAAAGATGCTAACGAAAGTTTGGAATCGAGAGTTCATGAACGAACTCAAGAACTCGAGAAGCTTAACCATCGCTTGGTAAAGGCGACGCAAATCTCTGACCAAGAATCACAATCCAAGAGTCGTTTTCTTGCGGCTGTGAGTCACGATTTGATGCAGCCATTAAATGCTGCTCGCTTGTTTGCTTCTTCGCTATCTGAGGTCGCCAAAGAACAAGAGGTCAAACAGCTTTCATCCCACATCGAGAGTGCCCTTGGTGCGGCTGAAGATCTGATTGGTGATTTGTTGGATATCTCGCGCTTGGAATCCGGTAAGTTAGAAACCAACATTCATGCGATTGCCGTGCATGATGTACTAACCAATTTGAATGCGGAATTTAGCGCTTTAGCGATACAACAAAAAATCCAGTTTCAAATGATCCCATCGTCATTGTTCATTCATTCTGACCCTAAATTATTAAGACGAGTGATTCAGAACTTTTTGACCAATGCGTTTCGTTACAACCCGGAAGGGAAAGTAGTACTGGGTGCGAGACGAGTGAATGGTCAGGTTAGAATTGATGTGTGGGATAACGGAACCGGTATCGATGAAGACAAGCAACAAGAGATCTTCGAAGAATTTACTCGTGGTAGCCAAGTGCGTGCTGATCAGGGGTTAGGGCTAGGATTAGCCATCTCCAAAGGTATTGCCCATGTGCTTGGTCATCAAATATCGATGCGCTCATGGCCGGGGCAAGGCAGTGTCTTTTCCATCACCTTAGCTAGAGCGGAAAAAGTGGCTCCAGTTGTGCAAGCTTCGACGCCAATGGCGACCAGCGACATCGAACATCTCAAGATATTGTGTGTCGATAATGAACGAGAAATCTTAGTCGGTATGGAAAACCTGATCGGACGTTGGGGCTGTGAGGTTAAGACGGCGGTTGATTTGGTCGAAAGCTTGCAGTGCCTAGATGAGGGTTGGCTACCTGATGTGATTTTCTCTGATTACCGTTTAGATAATGGCAGAACGGGTCTCGAAGTCCTGCAGCAGTGTCGCTTGCGCCTCGGAGACTCTTTTGAAGGGGTCATCATTAGTGCCGATAGAACCGATGACATGTTGGCAGCGATAAAGGCCAACAGCTTTCGCTTTATTGCCAAGCCAGTGAAGCCACTTAAGTTAAGAGCGGTCTTGAATCGAGTGAGCTAGTTTGGGTTAACAGGCTCGGATTAGTACGTTCGTGAGCGGATAGTGAAAAGGCCTCAGATGAGGCCTTTTTTGTCTCTGTTTTTTTTGCGAACGCCGATTCGCTTGTTAATTCAATAACTAACCAGCAATGCCACCTTGTGTCAGTGTGGTTGGATCAAGCAGTTTACTGAGCTCTTCTCGGCTAAGATCGGTTTCTCTTTCTGCGACATCCAGAATTGGTAAGCCTTCTTTGTAAGCTTTCTTGGCAATATCAGCCGCCTTCAAGTAGCCAATCACAGGGTTAAGTGCGGTCACTAGGATTGGGTTCTTTGACAGTGCCAAATCGAGATTGTCTTGGCGTACCGTGAAGGTCGCGATGGCTTTGTCCGCTAAAGCGACTGAGCTGTTTGCCAATAACTCAATACTTTCCAACACGTTATGAGCAATCACTGGCAGCATCACATTAAGTTGGAAGTTACCTGATTGTCCGGCTACGGTAATGGTGGTGTCGTTGCCAATGATTTGCGCCGCCGCCATAGCTGCAGCTTCTGGAATCACAGGATTTACCTTGCCAGGCATGATCGATGAGCCTGGTTGTAGAGCCTGTAATTCAATTTCCCCTAAGCCAGCCAACGGCCCAGAGTTCATCCAGCGAAGATCGTTTGAGATCTTCATGATCGCAACTGCTGCCGTTTTGAGCTGACCTGACAGCGCAACGATCGCGTCTTGACTGCTGAGGTTAAAAAAGAAGTTTTCACTCGAGCTAAAACTGATCTTTGTCGATTGAGACAGGTTACTCGCAAACTTATCGGCAAAGCGTGGGTCAGCATTGATCCCTGTTCCAACCGCAGTACCACCTTGTGCTAAAGCCTTGATAGCGGGCAGGGTGTTCTCTATTGCTTGCTTAGCGTGTTCTATCTGAAATTTCCAACCACCTAGCTCTTGAGCAAAGGTCATTGGCATCGCATCCATTAGATGAGTGCGGCCGGTCTTCACGACCTCTGCAAGTTCCTGTTGCTTGATAGTGAGTGCTTCAGAAAGGTGAGTTAATGCAGGTAATAGCTTATTTTCAGCCATCAAAGCAACGCTCACTTGAATTGCGGTTGGCACCACATCGTTACTGCTTTGGCCCATGTTGACGTGATCATTGGGGTTCACGTCGCCTTGCAAGCTTCTTGAGGCAAGCGTAGCAATCACTTCATTGGCATTCATGTTGGAACTGGTACCTGAACCGGTTTGGTAGACATCGATAGGGAATTGATCGAGGTGTTTACCCTCAATGATCTCTTGGCTGGCTTCGGCTATCGCGTTGGCAATATCACCTTCCAGTAGACCTAACTGAGCATTGGTATCTGCCGCTGCCTGTTTAATTAACGCCAGTGCTTGAATAAAACTGGTCGGCATCTTGTGAGAGCTAAACGCGAAGTTATCCGCTGCACGCTGAGTTTGTGCTTGGTATAGCGCATCGGCAGGGACTTTCACTTCGCCCATGCTGTCTTTTTCAATCCGAAATTGTAGGGTCATGTTCTATCCTTGTTAGCCAAGTGGGGCTTGGACTTGTTTTAGTGTTTGGCTGAGATTCAAAAAACGCGCTTGGCCTTGAGGTTGCTGGCAGTAGTGGCGCTTCAAATAAAATAGTGGTGAGTGAATAGAGTCTAGGCAGATATGACGAAAGGCGAAACTGCGCTGAGGAGACTCAATCGCTTCAATCAAATGAAAGAAAACTTGGCGTAGATACAGCTCGCACAACAAGATGTTTTCTTGAGCGGCATGCTTTTCATAGTAAGCCGAAAGCGTCAGTGCACACTCGATATACTCTCGAATTACAAACGGCTCATGGCCTTGAACTTGTTCTAATGAAGCAAAGCGATCCTGTGCTTTGTAAAATCTCGAATAGAGAACCTGCTGCTCTTTCATCATCATCTGCATCTCTTTATTGGATGTTAATGATAATTATTATCAAATAAAATTTTAAAAACAACCCTTTGTTTATCTTTTTATAAAGTGAGCAGAAAAAGAAAAAGCCGATACACGAAGTATCGGCTTTCTGGAGTTAGTACCTAATCCCTACAATGTAAGTACTGATTCATTTTTTGCTAAACATCTTTGTTTAATGGTCGTGCTTAGTGGTCGTGAGCTTCACCTGCACCTTTCGGGTAACGGATGTTCTCAACCATATCTTGTACATCTTGTGGTACTTCAGCAGTTACTTTGTTTACAGCAATCGATACTACGAAGTTTAGACACATACCTAGCGTACCGATGCCTTCTGGGCTGATACCAAACCACCAGTTTTCAGGTGTGCTTGCTGCTGGGTTAATGAACTTGAAGTAGATGATGTAGCTTGCTGTGAAGGCAATACCTGACAACATACCTGCAATTGCGCCTTCCTTGTTCATCTTCTTGTAGAAGATACCTAGGATAATCGCTGGGAAGAAGGATGCTGCGGCTAAGCCGAAGGCAAACGCTACTACCTGTGCTACAAAGCCTGGTGGGTTAATACCTAAGTAACCGGCACCGACAATCGCGACCATGGCTGCCAGACGAGCGGCTAACAGCTCCTGCTTGTCGGTCATGTTTGGTCTGAAGCCTTTCTTCAACAAGTCATGTGAAATCGACGTTGAGATGACCAATAGTAGACCCGCGGCTGTTGATAGTGCGGCTGCTAGGCCACCGGCTGCAAGCAGTGCTACAACCCAGTTTGGTAGTTTCGCTAGCTCTGGAGAAGCCAGTACGATGATGTCGCGGTTAATCTTCATCTCGTTACGCTCATCGCCCGAGTAGAACATTTTGCCATCGCCGTTCTTATCTTCCCAACCTACTAGGCCAGTGCTTTCCCAGTTTTTGTACCAGCTTGGTGCGTCCGCTGCAGCGACACCTTGCATGTCAGGGCCGTTGATTGTTTCGATCATGTTTACACGAGCGAATGCTGCAACGCCTGGTGCTGTTGTGTATAGCAATGAGATGAACAGTAGTGCCCAACCCGCTGAGATACGAGCATCACGTACTTTTGGTACCGTGAAGAAACGAATGATTACGTGTGGAAGACCCGCAGTACCGACCATTAGAGCCGCACAGATGAAGAATACATCTACCATGCTCTTGTTACCTTCGGTATAGGCGGTAAATCCGAGTTCTTCGGTCAGTCCATCCAGTTTATCAAGAAGGTAAACATCTGTGCCTGATAGCGTAGAGCCCATACCAACTTGTGGAAGTGGGTTACCTGTCATCATGATTGAGGTAAAGATTGCTGGAACAAGGAAGGCGAAAATGAGGACACAGAATTGAGCTACCTGCGTATAAGTGATGCCTTTCATGCCACCTAGTACTGCGTAGAAGAACACAATACCCATACCAATGATGATGCCTAGGTTAATATCAACTTCTAGGAAACGAGAGAATACAACGCCCACACCACGCATCTGGCCTGCAACGTACGTAAACGATACGAAGATTGCACAGAATACCGCTACCATACGTGCCGTTTTCGAGTAGTAACGCTCACCGATGAAATCAGGAACCGTAAACTGACCGAACTTACGTAGGTAAGGTGCTAAACATAGCGCAAGTAGTACATAACCACCTGTCCAACCCATTAGGTAAACCGCACCGTCGTAACCAACGAATGAGATGATACCTGCCATTGAGATGAATGATGCTGCCGACATCCAGTCAGCGGCGGTCGCCATGCCGTTTGCTACTGGGTGTACACCACCGCCAGCAACGTAGAACTCACTAGTAGACCCTGCACGAGCCCAGATTGCGATGCCGATATATACCGCGAAAGTAATACCGACGAGAATAAACGTCCAAGTTTGAATATCCATGTTCTAGCCTCTAGTCTTCCTGTACGTTGTATTTTTTGTCGAGCGCATTCATGCGGACAACGTAAATAAATATCAGCGCCACGAAGGTGTATATCGAACCTTGCTGAGCGAACCAAAATCCTAGCTTGAACCCGCCAAACTGAACGGTATTGAGGGCATCCACAAATAAGATGCCAGCGCCGTAAGACACCGCAAACCAGACCGCGAGCAGTGTTCCCATAATTCCCAAGTTTTCCTTCCAGTAGGCTTGAGCATGTTCCGTAGATTCGAACGCCATTGCCTTCTCCTTTATTCCGTTTTCGTAGAAACTGTTTTTGTGAAACCGTTTTGTAAAATAGCGTGTTAACGTAATGTTACGATTTAGAATGTAGCAAGGATAAGTCAAGGGATCTGTGCAACTTTAGTCGGGATGGTATTAGCGCTAATGTACTGAAATATGGGAGCTAGGAGACATAACCATAGAAAAATGCGATGTTAAAATGTTGTTAAATTAGCCAAAGGTCTAACAAAAAGGGATGAATTAGACTGCGAGTCATAAAATTTAACAACTAAATGACCGAGAAACGGTATTTAGCCCTGCTTATGACACGAAGCGAAACATAAGTTTGTTATAGTAACAACGGCACTTTCACCGACCGTGCCTTGCTAAACGGCAGAAGATCAACAAGCTAGTGGCAAAAGATCAACAGGCTTAAAGCTCGGATTTTATTCTTTGGGGGAACGAATTGGACGCAATAACCATTAACCACTTATTCTTGACTGGTGCCGTACTCATCGCCATCAGCGTGCTTTTCTCACAAGTGTCCTCTCGATTGGGCGTTCCTATTCTTTTGATCTTTTTGTTCGTTGGTATGTTAGCGGGTGAAGATGGACCCGGTAATATTCATTTCGATGATTACTCACTGACCTACTTGGTGAGTAACCTTGCGCTTGCCGTGATTCTGTTGGATGGCGGTATGCGAACCAAGGTGGCGAGCTTCAAGGTCGCTTTCTGGCCTTCGCTCTCGCTGGCGACGATAGGTGTCGCATGTACAGCAACCTTAACCGGATTAATGGCGGCTTGGCTGTTTGACTTGTCATTAATGCAGGGCATCTTGGTCGGGGCGATTGTTGGTTCAACCGATGCGGCAGCGGTATTCTCTTTGCTGAAAGGACAGAGTCTCAATGAGCGTGTTGGCTCAACCCTAGAGATCGAATCGGGCACTAACGACCCAATGGCGGTCTTCCTGACGGTGACCTTAATTGCGCTGTTAGGTAACCCTGACGCTGAGATGGGAATGAACTTCCTACTGCAAAGTTTTGCGATGCAGTTTGGTATCGGTACTCTTGTTGGTATTGGCGGCGGCTGGGTTCTATGGAGCTTAATCAATCGAGTACAATTGGCTGATGGCCTTTATTCCATTCTGGTACTCAGTGGGGGCGTGGCTCTGTTTGCGTTCTCTAACATGCTTGGCGGCAGCGGCATCTTATCGATTTACCTAGTGGGCTTGTTCATTGGTAATCGTCCGACGCGCTCGCGACACTCGATTCTTAATGTTCTTGATGGCATGACGTGGCTAAGCCAGATCGTGATGTTCTTAGTATTGGGTTTATTGGTGACGCCATCAACGTTGATGGACATTGCTCTGCCTGCGCTGGCACTGGCCTTCGGTATGATTTTGTTTGCTCGTCCGCTGTCGGTTTGGTTGGGTTTGCTGCCGTTCAGAAGCTTTACCACCAAGGAACGTTGGTTTGTTTCTTGGGTCGGTCTACGCGGCGCGGTACCGATCATTCTGGCGGTGTTCCCGATGATGGCTGGCCTGCCTAATGCTCAGCTTTACTTCAACATCGCGTTCTTCGTGGTTATGGTGTCGCTGATTGTTCAAGGCGGCAGCTTGATGAAAGTCGCGAGATTGGCTCAAGTGACGCTACCTCCAACGCCGACACCGATTTCTCGTACTGGCATTGAAATTTACCCTGCTAGTGAGTGGGAGATGTTTGTCTACAAGCTGAAAGAAGAGAAGTGGTGTGTCGGCGAACCACTAAAGCGTTTGTCTATGCCGGAAGGAACGCGAATTACTGCACTGTTTAGAAAGGATGCCTTGCTTCACCCATCAGGCAGCACCGTGTTAGAGGCGAACGATATCTTATGTGTGCTTGGTCAAGACAAAGATTTGGACAGCTTAAGTTCGTTGTTCAGTGAGGCGCCTCTAGCAGAAGAGGCGGCACGATTCTTTGGTGACTTCTTCTTGGATGTTGAGCTATCAGTTGCGGCAGTGAGTGATTGTTATGGTATTGAACTTGGCTCGGAAGAAGAGCGAGAAATGACGCTAAAACAATTGGTTGCTCAAGAGCTTGGCGCACACTCTGTATTGGGTGATAGCTTTGAGTGGCATGACATCACTTGGGTGGTTGCAGAGATAGATGATCATAAAGTCGTCAGGTTGGGTTTATGTTTACCTAAGACGACTTTAGAAGAGGATATCAGTGAAGCTTAATTGTGGACTTCTTGTAGCAAGATAACCGCTTGAGTACGATTTTTCACATCCAGTTTACGGAAGATGGCCGTCATATGTGCTTTGATGGTCGCTTCCGAAACATTCAATTCATACGCGATTTGCTTGTTAAGCAAGCCGTCAGAAAGCATCCCTAATACCTTGTATTGCTGAGGCGTCAGTGTGGAAATCTTTTCTGCAAGGTCGCTACACGCTGCATTATTGGTGATAAGCCCTTCAGGGAAGAACGGGTCGCCATTCAGCACTTGATTCAGTGCACTCACCAACTCACGCATATCGCTCGACTTAGGAATAAAGCCAAACGCACCGTGGCTCTTCACCTGAGTGACCACGCTGGCATCTTCACTGGCAGAAACCACCACAATCGGTAGATCTGGGTATTCAGCGCGCAGTTGAATTAAGCCTGACATGCCATTGGCGCCCGGCATTTTCAGATCGAGCAGTAATAGATCCGGCTCGCCTTCTTTCTTTAGCAGAGTCAGTAAGGCATCGAGAGAATCGGCCTCAAGCAGGTTCGCACCACTGATCGCCATATGAACTGACTGAAACAGGGCGTTGCGAAAGAGAGGGTGGTCATCAGCAATGATGATGGTATAGGTCGAGTCCATGACGTTCATACTTTTAACAATTTAGTTAATATTTATTATCATCCTGATTGAGTATGTGGACAATATCTATGCATTAAAAGTCTGAACCATATCGACTTTTATCCCCGGAATAAGAAAGCGTTACTCTGAATAGCAAAAAAGCCGCACTGCCATCTCGTTACGGAGGGGCGGTGTGGCTTTCGATTCGGCTTATGTTTTAGTGAATATTGCCGTTATAGCTGGTGGTTTTGCATGTGTTTTAAGAATACATCAGCAGGCATAAAACCGGTTACACGAGCATTTGGAACATGGTTACCCTCGCCATCCCAGAACTCAATCGTCGGTAAGCCAAGTACCTGTAATTGTTTAAGCAGTTCAATGTCTTGAGGCATGTTTCTCGTTACATCGGCTTGTAGCAGTACAAAGTCAGAAAGCTTGTTTTCCACATCAGCTTGATGGAAGGTGTACTTCTCGAACTCTTTACACGCCACACACCAATCGGCGTAGAAGTCGAGCATCACAGGCTTACCGAGTTTCTTCGCTTCGATGAGCTGGATTTCTAGTTCTTCAACCGTGTTGATGCGTGCAAATTGGATGTGTTGTTCTACCGTCACGCTCTTTTCTGCAAACCAGTAATTGAGCGCAGGTTGAGCTGATGCGAACAGGCCAAGCATCGCGATGATGCCTACCGCACTCTGCTTCCAGCCGCCGAATGGCAGTGCATTCTTGCTATGGTACAGCCAACCAAAGGCGATGAAGCCAAGGCCAGACCAAAGCACGGTTGCCCACAATTCAGGAATGATGCGCTCTAGCAGGAAGATAGGTGCTGCCAGCAAGATAAAGCCGAATACGATCTTCACCTTGTTCATCCAGCTGCCCGCTTTAGGCAATAGCTTATTACCAAACACTGCCACTAAAATCAGCGGAATACCCATACCCATAGCCAACGCGTACAGAGCAATTGCACCGGTAAATAGGTCACCACTCTGAGCCACATACAGCAGTGCGCCTGACAATGGCGCCGTGGTACAAGGTGAACACACCAAGCCAGAGATAGCGCCCATTGCGAATACGCCCAAGGTATTGCCACCTTGCTGCTTGTTGCTTTGGTTGTTGAGCCAAGTTTGGATGCTGCTTGGCAGTTGCAGGTTATAAACGCCAAACATCGACATTGCTAACGCCACGAACAGAACACTCAGCGCGATCAGCACGTAAGGGTGCTGCATAGCGGCTTGGAATTGCATGCCTGCTGAAGCAACCACTAAACCTAATAAGGTGTAGGTTAACGCCATGCCTTGCACGTAAATAAAGGACAGCATCAGCGCGCGACCTTGGCTGAGTTTGCCACCACCTAAAACGATACCCGTTAGAATCGGATACATAGGCAGCACACACGGCGTAAAGGCTAAACCAACACCGAGTGCTAAGAATAATAGAGGGGTCCACCAACTGTCACCGAGCTTATCGGCTAAGCCTGCTTCTTTTGAAACAGGGGCATTTGGCTGTTGAGTCGTGTTACTTACAACGTCTGCTTTCGGAGATGTTGGTTGCGTAGAAACATCGGTTTCGTTGCCAGCAGAAGATGAAGCTTGTGAGTCACTACCTTGCGAATTAGCAGAACCTGTTGCTGTGAAAGGTTCAATGTCGATGATACGAGTCTCTGGTGGGTAGCAGAACCCTGCGTCCGCACAGCCTTGATACTTAACGATCAGCTGTGAGCCATCTTGGTAACTCTGCAGAGGAACTTGCACGAATAACGGCTGAGTATAAATGCTCACCTCACCGAAGAATTCATCTTGGTGCGGCTTACCATCTTCTAATTCAACATTACCGATAACGAGATTTTGCCCGGTGAACGAGAGGCTATGTTGATAGAGGTAGTAGCCCTCTTTTACTTGCCAGTCGAGAAGGACTTTGTCGTCTTGCTGGTAGTAATTGAAAGGGAAAGCTTGGTCTACAGGGACAAAACCATTGTTATTGCCTCCGAAGCTTGGCTCGGCGTTGTCGTTCCCAAATAGCGCCCACGCAGGCTGGGTGAATAGGGAAACACAAACAAAAAGTAATGTGGCAAGTCGTCGCATACTATTTAGTCATCAAAATGGAGTTGAAGGTATCTTAACTCAATCAGACCGTAATAGTTTGCTATTAGTTTCATCGGCAAACAAATATCCCCTAAGGCGGGATAGCGATTTTATTGGGTAATCGAGTGGGGAGCTGCAATTCAACTTGAGTGCCTTGCCTTTGTAAAAGAGACATTTAAGCTACACCCAAGCGTGCTTTTACTACTTGTTCGCAAGCATCAATATTCATCGTATCTTTTGGAATAATAAGCACGGTATCATTACCGCCAACGGTGCCGATAATCTCAGTGTGTGGGTCGATATCAACTAATCTTGCGACTAGTTGTGCACAACCTGGATGAGTTTTTACGATGACCATCGCTTGGTTATGAGTGATGAATTCGATTTGCGATGAGATGGATGCATCGACACGAACCGGTGCACTTTCAACCGTGATGCAGTAAACCTTTTTACCGCAAGCATTCTGAATTTTGACAACACCAAGCTGTGACAAAATACGAGATACGGTCGATTGGCTGATACCGGTATAGCCAATATCGACGAGTTTCTCTCGCAGTTGATTTTGGGTCGAGAAGCTTTGTTGTTGTAGTAAGCGTTTGCACGCTGCAGTCAGTGTTTTATCTTCAGCTGAATACAAGCAACCGTGCTCAGTGATTGGGTTCATGAACAACTCCTTAAGGTCAACATGTGGTTATCGCTTGTCCATAGCGCCGAGCGTACTCCCAAAGCCGTAGAGTACGATTGTTAAATAGGGCTTACCGATGAATCCCGAAATAGAGAGGGAAGGTATGCGTGATGTATGATCGTCTATCCATTGAGTCTACCACTAAAGAATAGTTATCTTTTTGAAGGGGATCACCAAATAAAATTCTAGTTAATTGCTTTTATTTTGGAGTTTTATTCTTTTGTTAAATGGATATTTATTCCAAGTTTGGCATAAATATCCATCGGTATTAGGGTGCTTTGGAGACCGTGATAATGGCGCTAAGGGTTAGCGAATTTCACTCATGATCTCGCGAGAGAATACTTTTTCACAGTAGTGACATTTTAGCTGCACGTTTTCCTGTTTTAGCTGCACTTTAAAGCTGCTTTCGACAGGTTCACCGTGCGAAATACAGTTGCTATTCGGGCAAGAGTAGACACTGTGGATTTGCTCTGGCAGCACAAGGGTTAGCTTATTAACCACTTTATACTCTTCAATCTGATTGACCGTTGCCTGCGGAGCATAAAGAGCCAATTGGTTGGCTTGTTCCTTGGTCAGGAAGATGTTCTCAATCTTGATTAGATCTTTATGGCCAAGTGCCGATGATGGCAGGTTTAAGCCCATAGTGATGCGCTGTTCTGTCTTGTGTAGCTTAAACAGTTTAAGGATTTTGATACCAAGGTGAGCAGGGATGTGGTCAATCACGCTGCCGTTACGGATCGCTTCTACTTGTAGCTGAGTTTGTTTAACCATGACTGTTTCTCCTGCTTATAAAGTGTCGTTAAGAACTAGGGCCAATAGGGCTTCGCGAGCGTATACACCGTTTTCAGCTTGTTCGAAGTAGTAAGCGTGTGGCGTTTTATCAACGTCGGTGGTGATTTCGTCGACGCGTGGCAGCGGGTGAAGTACCTTCATGTTTTGACGAGCGTCTTTCAATGTATCGGCGGTGAGGATGTAAGCCGATTTCATGTGTGCGTATTCCGACGCATCAAAGCGCTCTTTCTGCACGCGAGTCATGTACAGAACATCCAGTTCCGGCACGACTTCTTCAATGCTGCTGTGAGTGCTGTATTGGATGCCCATCTCTTCCAATTCTTCACAGATGTAATCTGGCATCTCTAAGACTTCTGGCGCGATAAAGAAGAAACGCACGTTATTGAATTTCGATAGTGCTTGCGTCAATGAGTGCACGGTACGGCCATATTTTAGGTCGCCGACGAACGCCACATTGAGGTTATCGAGCGTGCCTTGTGTTTCGTAAATCGAGAACAGGTCCAGCAAGGTTTGCGTCGGGTGCTGGTTAGCACCGTCGCCGCCGTTTACTACCGGCACACCGTTAGAAAATTCAGACGCTAAACGTGCTGCCCCTTCTTGTGGGTGACGCATTACAAAGGCATCGACGTAGGATGAAATAACCTGCACTGAATCGGCAAGTGTTTCGCCTTTCTTCGCCAGTGAGGTGTTACCGCCATTATCAAAGCCAATGACCGTGCCACCAAGGCGCTGGACGGCGGTCTCAAATGAAAGGCGAGTTCGAGTTGAAGGCTCAAAGAAGCAGCTCGCAACGACTTTATTTTTCAGCAACTCTGGGTTTGGCTCGGCCTTGAGTCTTGCTGCTGTGTCGACGATAAGCTCCAGTTCATTACGAGTGAGCTCAGGTATGGAGATGATGTGCTTGTTAAATAACGAATGCGCCATAACGGGTCTTCCTTCTATGCATACAGTCAAATTGCGGACAAAAAAAAGCCCCCTAAAAATAGGAGGCTTCGAAACGATCAATAGAGCAAAATAAAAATGACACCACCGCCACTCTTTGGCGTGTAGTTTGACAATCATGTGCGACAGAATTGCAGTTCATTTTTTGCTCTCTTAAGACAAATTGCGGAGGATTATACTCAGATAAAAACGGCATGCAATACTTTCTGTAAAGTATTCATTTAATGGATTTTTATGCGAAATAACCTCTACATTTTGCTTTGATTTAAGCCCTTGTTGAAACAGAAAATCTCAGGGTTTTTGGGGCGATAATGCCCTCAAGTACATGAAAAAAAATGCGGGCTTTATCCAAGGGCTAAATCCCAAGTTCGCCGCCCGCATTTCCCTGTCATTACACTTAACTTGTCAATGTCTCGCGAACAAGTGAGTGCTTAACTTCTTAGTTGTTTCGATTCTTAGCTGTTTAGGTAATTAACTGCCTAGTGTTGCAACCATTACTGCTTTGATGGTGTGCATGCGGTTTTCAGCTTCATCGAACACGATAGAGTATTCAGACTCAACTACCTCATCAGTCACTTCCACACCGTCTTTTAGCTGTGGATATTCAGCCGCAAGTTGTTTGCCTACCGTGGTATCTTCGCCATGGAAAGCTGGCAGACAGTGCATGAATTTCACATGTGGGTTGCCTGTTGCCTTGATCATGTCCATATTGACTTGGTAAGGCATCATTAGGTTGATACGCTCAGCCCATGCTTCTTTCGCTTCGCCCATCGATACCCAAACGTCGGTGTAAAGGAAGTCACAACCTTGCACGCCTTCTTGAACATCTTCAGTCAGTGTGATTTTGCCGCCTGTGTGCTCTGCAATTTCACGACACTGAGCCAATAGCTCTTCTTGTGGCCAGAACTGTTTTGGAGCAACAAGGCGAATGTCCATGCCCATTTTCGCAGCGCCAACCATCAGAGAGTTACCCATGTTGTTACGAGCATCACCTAGGTAAGCAAAGCTGATTTCATGCAGTTGTTTACCACGGCCATATTCGGTCATGGTTAGGAAGTCAGCAAGAATTTGTGTTGGGTGGAATTCGTCAGTTAGACCATTCCATACTGGCACGCCAGCGTAAGCGCCTAGCTCTTCAACGATTTCTTGACCGAAGCCGCGATATTCAATGCCATCGTACATGCGGCCAAGAACGCGAGCGGTATCTTTCATTGATTCTTTGTGGCCAATTTGAGAGCCAGATGGGCCTAAGTAAGACACTCGAGCGCCTTGGTCGAATGCCGCTACTTCGAATGCGCAGCGAGTACGAGTAGAGGTTTTCTCAAAGATAAGCGCAATGTTTTTGCCAGTTAGTGTTGGCTGTTCGTAACCGTTGTACTTCGCTTTTTTTAGCTCCATAGAAAGATCTAACAAGTGTTGAATTTCGCGTGGAGTGAAATCTAGTAATTTTAGGAAGTTACGATTGCGTAGGTTAAAAGCCATGATGTATTCCTTCTTAGATTTAGGCGCTTTCTTGTTACAGGGAAAGAAAATTCAAGAAAGCGCGATTCAATTTTTGTGTATTAATTTCAGTTCAAACGGTGATTCAGTTTTCTCGCAAGGTTTGAAAAGCTCGCGAGTAGATTAATCTTTGGTGATGTTGGTGCCCGCCAAGCCTTGCAGGATTTGCAAACCATCTTCGAGTGCACCAATACCGACGACTTTGCCGCCTTGCTGAATGAATTCGCACGATGCTTCAATTTTTGGTCCCATAGAGCCTGCATCAAATTCGAATTTCGCCAGTTCACTTGGTGTGGTGCTGCGCAGTGCGTGTTGAGTCGGTTTGCCCCAATCAAGGTAAACAGCGTCCGCGTCGGTCAAAATAAGCAGTGCATCCGCATCCAGTTGTTTCGCTAAGAAAGCCGCTGACATGTCTTTGTCGATAACCGCTTCAACACCCACTAATTTGCCGTTCTCTTTTTTCACTGGGATGCCACCGCCGCCAGTACAAATCACTAGGTGGCCTGCATCGATAAGTTGGGTGATCGCTTCGTGCTCAACAATGCCAGTAGGGCGTGGGCTTGGCACAACGCGACGGAAGTGTTGGCCGTCTGGTTTGACGATCCAGTGGAATTTCTCCGCCAATTCACGCGCTTCCGCTTCTTCGTAGATCGGGCCAATCGGCTTCGTTGGATCGGCGAATGCAGGATCGTTTGGATCAACGGTCATTTGCGTCAACATGCACGAGATGTTGCGGTTAGGTAGATAGTTCTTGAACTCTTGCATCAGCATGTAGCCGATCATGCCTTGAGTCTCACTGCCCAATACATCTAGCGGATACGGGTTTACTTTTTTGTATTCCAAACCTTGCAGAGCCAGTAAACCAACTTGTGGGCCATTACCATGTACTAGAACCACGTTGTACACTTTCGCGATTTCAGAGATGGTTTTAACCGCTGTTTCAATATTACGGCGTTGAACATCGGCTTCTAACGGCTCACCGCGACGAAGTAAGGCATTACCGCCGAGTGCAACAACAACAGTTTGCTTAGTCATAATTGTGTTCTCTCATTTTGGCCAAGCTGAGATTATTTAAGATCATTCAACTTGGCCGTTTTCGTCTTAGTGATTAGATACCATCACGCTCAATTGGGCAGCTCATGCAGCGTGCGCCACCGCGACCGCGGCCAAGTTCATCTCCAGGGATAGGAAGAACTGTGATGCCTGCTTTATCGTATTTTTCATTGGTGTAGGTGTTGCCTTCGTAGCCAATCACAACGCCAGGTTTAACCGTTAGAACGTTGTTTGCATCGTTCCACTGCTCACGTTCTGCATGGAAGTTGTCACCACCGGTCGTGATTAGGTTTAGCTTGTCTACGCCAAGTGCTTTTTCGATAGCTGTTACGAAGTAGCCTTCTTCTTTCACTTTCACTGCGCCAGACTCATCACCAGTTAGGTTCCAGCACTGTACGTCTTTACTCACCACTTCAGGGTAAACAGAGAACGTATCTTCGTTCATGTGCGTCATAACGGTGTCTAAGTGCATGCAAGAGCGGTGTTTTGGTAGCTGCATTGCGATAACTTGTTTCGCTTGACCGTGTTTGAATAGGCTCGATGCTAAGTGCTCAACACCTTGTGCTGTTGTACGCTCAGACATACCGATAAGAACCGTACCGCGACCGATTACAAGAACGTCACCGCCTTCAATGGTTGAGTTGTCGTAGCTGATGTTTTCTTCATCGCCGAAGTACTTAATGAAGTCTTGGCCAGCAAATGTTGGGTGCCAGCGGTAAATAGCGCGAACGTGGTTGGTTTCACGTTGACGAGCAGGTTTCGCCATCGGGTTGATGGATACGCCACCGTATACCCAGCAAGATGTGTCACGAGTAAATAGGTGGTTTGGTAGCGGTTCGATAATGAAGTCGGTTGGTGCGTGCATGCCTTGCATCATTGAAGATGATTTCATTGGCATCTCAGCGTAAGACAGACCACCCGTTAGGATTTTTGCTAGTTCTAGGTTTGGTAAGTCGCCCAAGTAGCAGCGCACATCGTTAGCAAAGGTTTTGCCTAAGCGGTAATCAGAAACTTGATGATTCAAAAGCCAATCTTTCGCTTCTGGCACTGCTAGCGTGTCTGCTAGTAGGTCAGTAAGAAGAAGAACTTCAACACCTTGAGCACGCAGCGTTTGAGTAAATGCGTCATGCTCTTTACCAGCACGTTCAACAGCCAGTACGTCATCAAATAGTAAATCGTGACAGTTAGAGGGTGTTAGGTGAGTCAGTGCGCGTCTTGGACGGTGAACTAGAACGCGGCGTAATTGACCTATTTCAGAACCTACATAGAACTTACTCATGATCGTCTCTCTCTTATATATTTGAATTACTTTTATCGCTAAGAGTAATTATTTATTTTCAGTTGAGAAGAATGAATTATTTATTCATATCTCTTGTCTGGAATTAATATTACGCCTGCTAGTCAGGTATTCTTAGAGATCTATCACAAATCGTTTTTTATCCCGCAGCCCTTTAAAATTAAGGGTTTTAACAAACTTTATGCACTTTCAGTTATGAATAATACATTCTAAATAGTTAGCAGTTAGGGAACTTTATGCACGCTTTTTTGACGAAACTTACTAGAATCTAATTTACGAGGGATTATATGCAGAATAGTTTTATTGATAAGAGTGTACTTAGCTTGGAAGTATGCAGTGTTTTTATTTAGATATTTAATTTTGGATGTGGAATTAATTGTTTATTAACAAAGTAAATGCGAATAAAGCTGTTGCGATCACATTTTTAAATCGGCTGTTTAAGTGTGTTTTTTGATAGAAAAGGGCATTAATCCTCGTCTGTTTATTAGGCTATTAATTACTTTAAATATAATTAACGCTAATAAGTGACTAACTATTTGTTTAAACATCATGGTTGAAAATAGAGTGTTATTTCATCAAGAAAATTAGATGTTTAAAAGTAGGATTGATTCTTCTATTGCGAGTGCTTTGAGTTTAGTTGAGCTTGGCTACGAACAGAAGAACCTTGAATATCGCGTGTATGGCTTTGAGGATCTGTTTCAGTGGCAGAGGGTTACATTGAGAGGGAACAATAAAAAAGCCGCTGTGAGAAGCGGCTTTGGATGAGAAAGGAGTGAAGTGCTGTTAGTTAGATCAGCGCACCAATACTCAGTACAGCAATGCAGAACACCATCAATATACCGACTAGTGGCATCACCCATTTAACCCAGCGCACGTAAGGGACACGAGCAATCGCCAAACCACCCATCACCACCGCGGAGGTTGGGGTGATTAGGTTCACCAAGCCAGATGCAGATTGGTACGCAGTGATAACCAAGTCACGACCTACGCCAGCAAAGTCGGCCAGTGGTGCCATGATTGGCATGGTCAGTACCGCTAAGCCAGAGGTCGATGGCACTAAGAACGACAGTAGAATCTCTAAGAAGAACATCACGTTAATGAAGATAACCGAAGAAAGCCCCGTTACCATCTGTTCTGCTGAGAAGAGAATGGTATCGGTGATCATACCGCGGTCCATCACCACTACGATACCACGTGCAATACCTATGATGAGCGCAACGCCAAGTAGGTCGCGGGCACCATCAATGAAGCTGGTGGTAAACTCTTCTTCGCTCATGCGAGCCACAATACCAACGATGATGGTTGCTGCTAAGAACATCGCTGAGATCTCAGCCATCCACCATCCAGCAACGGATACACCATAAATCATTACAGCGAACGAGCCACCAAAAATGGTCAGAATCAGTTTGCGAGTCGCGGTGAATTCAAGTTTTTCGCCGCTCGCATTACCTAAGAAGTGCGCTTTGTTCTCTTCGTATTTGTCGTAGACAATTGATGTTGTTGGATCGGCTTGAACCATTCTTGCGTAACGCATTACGTAGGCAACACAAATACCCCAACCAATAATCAACATCGCAATGCGCAACACGATACCGTCTGTAAATGGAATACCAGAGGCGTTGGCAGCGATCACGGTTGCGAATGGGTTAATCGTTGAACCCAGCACCCCAATACCTGCACCAAGCAGTACGGTCGCAGCGGCAACAAGAGGGTCAAAGCGAGCTGCCATCATTACCGGCACTAGCAATGTATAGAAGGGCAGTGATTCTTCCGCCATGCCGTAGACGGTACCACCTGCGGCAAATAGCGCCATCAGTATTGGTATCATCAACTCTTCTCGCCCTTCTAAGCGGGCGGTGACGCGCTCGATACCGGCATCAATGGCACCCGTTTTGGTTACTAGCCCTAAGAAGCCACCAATGATTAAGATGAACAGCGAAACGTCGATAGCCGCCGCTTCATAGCTATTGTGGTCATAGAAGCCGTCAATAGGCGCGAGCAGTATATCAATCACGCCTTGAGGGTTACCTTCTACCGCTTGATAGGTTCCGGTTACGGGTACTTCTCGGCCTAGCTCTTCATTCATTGCACGGTCGTATTGGCCTGCTGGAACAATCCAGGTAAGCAGTGCGACGAACGCAATCAGAATAAATAGAATGGTGTAGGCAGAAGGGAATTTAAAGTTGGCAAAGAAGCCGCCCTTTTTTTTCTCGCTTGGTATCGTTTGAGTTGTCATGGCTATCTCCTTACATCATCTTAAATAGAAGTGATGTGAATTAGCGACTAATGATTTATAGATTGTAAATACACGGACACTTATAAAGCACTCAACGATATAAAGTTGCTGACTTTAAATTAAGGTTGTTTTTATATTTACTAATCCAAATGAAGTTAGATTTAATTTAGCTGCGGTTATTTTATTCCTTACTCCGGTATTTAAGTTTGGTGCTGTTCACAAAAATAATGGCTAATAAAAGGGCTAAAAAATGGCAGAAAATCGTCAAGGTTTTTTGGTTAGTTAGCTTGGATTAATATTCGTTGTGGATTAACTGGAAGTGGAAGGAGATTGATTTGGTAGGTGTTGTTTATGATTAGGCAGAATAATCTTGGAATTTTATTCAAACTTTATTTTTAGGCGGTTTTTAAAGTTTATAATGGTTATTTGATGCGTATCAAATAACACATTGAGCAGAAAACAAAAAAGGAAGCCGAAGCTTCCTTTTAAATGTTCAATCACCAGCGAATGTTAGATAAACAGACCGCCGAATGCGAAGCCGAGTGCTACCGCAGTACTGATTGTTACCACACCTGGAATGAAGAATGGGTGGTTGAATACGTAGTTACCGATACGCGTTGAGCCTGTGTCATCCATCTCAACCGCTGCTAGTAGCGTAGGGTAAGTTGGAAGTACGAACAGCGCACTTACCGCAGCAAAAGAAGCAACGGCTGTTAGTGGTGCTACGCCAATCGCTAGTGCTGCAGGCATCAGTGCAACTGTTGTTGCGCCTTGAGAGTAAAGCAGCATAGAAGCGAAGAACAGAACAAGAGCCAGCATCCATGGGTAGTCAGCCAGTAGAGCGCCTGCTACGTCTTTGATTTCAGCAACGTGTGCGTTTACAAACGTTGAACCTAACCAAGCCACACCAAGTACACATACACATGCCGTCATACCAGAACGGAACGTTGGTGCTGAAGAAATCTTCGCTGCATCAATCTTAGTGAACATCACGATAGCCGCTGCTGCTGCCAGCATTACAGACATGATCGCTTCGTTACGACCTAGCGCCGGGTTTTCAATTAGGCCAACAGAGCTAGAGATAGCCGCTGCGTAACAAACCACGAAACCAATTGCAGCTAGGAAGATGTACGTTGCTTTCTTCGCTGTAGGTAGAATTTCGCGTTTCTCTTCTGTTGCTAGCTTGATTAGACCTTTCTCTAGACGTTCTTGATAAACAGGATCGTCTTTCAATTCGCTACCCATGTAGTTAGCAACAACCGCACCAACCATACAAGCGATGAAGGTTGTTGGGATACAAACCATCAATAGCGTTAGGTAATCAACACCAAATGGTGCCAACATTGCTGCGAAAGCCACAACTGCAGCCGAGATTGGCGAAGCTGTGATAGCAATTTGAGAAGCGACAACTGCGATAGACAGTGGACGAGAAGGACGAACACCTTGGCCTTTCGCTACTTCTGCAATAACAGGAAGCGTAGAGAATGCTGTGTGACCAGTACCCGCCATTAATGTCATTACAAAGGTCACAATCGGCGCGTAAAAGGTGATGCGTTCAGGGTGTTTACGCAAAAAGTTTTCGGCAATTTGTACCAACCAGTCCATACCGCCAGCAACTTGCATTGCAGCAATTGCGGTGATAACTGACATGATGATCAAGATTACGTCGATCGGGATGAAAGATTGGCTTGTTGGAACGCCAAGAATAAGTGAAAGGGCAATAACACCAGCACCACCGGCAAAACCAATACCGATACCGCCAATTCTGGCCCCCAAAAAGATAAAGAGCAGGACGACAAACAGTTCTACTGCAATCATAAGTAACACCTCATTTAGATTTTATTATGTGAACATTCGCCGCTGGAATGTTCACATAATAGTTCTATGGTTTAGATTCAATTTGGCAAAAGCGCAACCAACGGAAATCCACAAAATAATCATGGTTAACCGTATTGGAGCCTAAAAAAGGGCTCCGTTTGGAACCCTTTCTCGCTAACTTTATTCGTAGCGCTTCGCTTTATACTGAGGATGCATCAAATTTTCAACAGAGAAAATGTCATCAAGTTCTTCTTCGGTTAATAAACCGCGCTCTAGAATCACATCACGAACGCTCTTACCTGTCTCAGCACAGATCTTACCAACAATGTCACCCTCGTGGTGGCCAATGTATGGGTTTAGGTAAGTGACGATACCGATAGAGTTAAATACGTGCGCTTCACATACTTCTTTGTTCACCGTAATGCCGTCTACACACTTGTCGCGTAGGTTCACACAAGCGTTTGTTAGGATGTCTAGAGACTCAAACATGCTTTGTGCAATAACAGGTTCCATTACGTTCAGTTGAAGTTGACCACCTTCCGCAGCGAAAGAAACCGTGTTGTCGTTACCTAGAACTTTGAAGCAAACTTGGTTTACTACTTCAGGTACAACTGGGTTTACTTTAGCAGGCATGATTGAAGAACCTGCTTGCAGTTCAGGTAGGTTTAGCTCGTTCAAACCAGTACGTGGACCTGAAGAAAGTAGACGCAAGTCGTTACAGATCTTAGATAGCTTAACTGCTAGACGCTTAAGTGCGCCGTGCGTCATTACGTATGCGCCACAGTCAGACGTTGCTTCGATTAAATCTTCAGCCGCTACACACTCTAGGCCTGTTACTTCTGCTAGGTGTTTCACTGCTAGGCCTTGGTAACCCGGTGCTGCGTTCAGACCTGTACCGATAGCCGTTGCGCCTAGGTTTACTTCAAGCAGTAGTTTTGAAGTGTATTCTAGGTTTTTGATTTCTTCATTGATGGTTACAGCCCAAGCGTGGAACTCTTGGCCAACCGTCATTGGAACTGCGTCTTGAAGCTGAGTACGACCCATCTTCAAAATCGTGTTGAATTCTTGGCTCTTAAGCTCGAATGCACCTTTTAGGTATTCGATCGCATCAATCAGTTTACGAACGCTGTTGTAAACAGAGATACGGAAGCCAGTTGGGTAAGCACAGTTTGTAGATTGGCTGCGGTTTACATGGTCGTTCGGGTTGATGAACTCGTATTGGCCTTTTTCTTTGCCCATAAGTTCAAGAGCCACGTTCGCAACAACTTCGTTTGCGTTCATGTTTACAGAAGTACCAGCACCACCTTGGAAAACGTCCGATGGGAACTGATCCATGCACTTACCCGTGTCTAGAATTAGGTCACAAGCTTGGATGATGTATTTAGCCACTTCGCTTGGAATTACACCTAACTCTTTGTTTGCTAAAGCCGCTGCTTTCTTAGTCATCACCATACCGCGAACGAATTCAGGTACATCTGAGATCGTTACATTTGAGATGTTGAAGTTTTCAACTGCGCGTAGAGTGTGGATGCCGTAGTAAGCATCAGCCGGAACATGACGTTGACCTAATAGATCTTCTTCGAGACGAGTAGCTTGAGGAGCTTCAACTTGAGCTTCTGATTGAGTAGCCATAACAGGATCCTTAGAGAATTATTCTGATTATATAGTTAGTTATTAGCCTATTCTGTGTGCAAATACTCCGTTCGCTAGAATATTGGGCTGATAAATCCGTCCTGACTTATGTGGCACATGATACTGTACTTAGCGCATAAAAATATTAAGTGGATCACCTTTTTCGGTTTTGTTTCGTCAATATTTTGCAAAGTTATTCTTGGTCAATAAACACGCTTATTTACAGGATAAATTTGAGATTGTTAGGGCTTTCAGCGTAAACTGCAAGTAACAAAGGAGGGCGTGTGTTTCCTATCTTATTATTACTATTTATCTTCGTACCCATCATTGAGATTGGGCTATTTATTCAAGTTGGTGGCTTCTTAGGATTGTGGCCAACTATTGCGTTGGTTTTGATCACTGCATTTGTGGGTGCATCGCTGGTTCGTAGCCAAGGCATTCAGACACTTATGTCTGTGCAAGGTCGTTTGCAACAAGGCGAAATGCCAGCACAACAGATTCTTGAAGGCGTGATGCTTGCAGTTGCCGGTGTATTGCTGCTGACTCCGGGTTTTATGACGGACGCACTCGGTATGTTGGTATTATTGCCAGCACCAAGAGCGATGATTGCCAAGAAAATGATGGAAAAAATGGTGGTGACTAATATGTCTGGCGGTTTCCATGCCGGTGGACAAGCTGGTTTTGGCCAGAGCCCATTTGGACAAGACCCATTCAATCGCGATCCATCTGATCAATCAAAAGACGGCAACACCTTTGAGGGTGAGTTTGAGAAGAAAGACGACGACAACGATCGTAATCGCTTAAACTAATTAATCTTTTTTCTCTTTAGATAGAGGGAAAACAGAAAAGGCTCTTACCTTTATCCTTCGCAAGAAAGTGATAATGGTAAGAGCCTTTTTTATTGTCTGTCGCTAGCTGTTACTTATTGTTTACTATCGATAACAGATAACAGATAACAGATAACAGATAAGCTTGAGTGTTCGGTTATACCGCGCCTTCAAAGCCCATTTGTCGCCATGCTTCAAAAGCAATGATTGCCACTGCGTTAGACAGGTTGAGGCTGCGTGCGTCTGGCATCATTGGAATACGAATACGTTGCTCCATTGGCATGCTTTCAATGAACTCAGCAGGCAGGCCGCGAGTCTCAGGGCCAAACATCAGCACATCGCCTTGTTGGAATTTCGCATCAACGTGGTGGCCTGTCGTTTTTGTGGTGCAAGCAAAGATGCGGAAATCACCCTCACGTTCATTCTCTAGATACTCAAGGAAAGCTTCTAGGTTCTTGTGACGCTTAACTCGCGCAAGGTCGTGGTAATCCAATCCAGCACGACGAACCTTCTTCTCTTCAAAATCAAAGCCAAGCGGTTCAATCAGGTGCAGGTTTGCGCCGCAGTTAGCACATAGGCGGATGATGTTACCCGTATTGGGTGCAATTTCTGGTTCGTATAGAGCGATATCAAACATGTTGGTTCACAAGAGTAATCAAAGATAGCCCGAGTATACGGTGGCAAGCTGAGTGAGTACAGTTCGCCACCGTCACCATTCGCTTACGCTTGGTTCGTTAGTGCTTGCGCGTAGTTTTCAGAAACCGCCTTCCAATTCACCACATTCCACCATGCGTTGATGTAATCAGGGCGACGGTTTTGGTAGCTGATGTAGTAGGCGTGTTCCCAAACATCCAATGCAAGAATCGGCTCACCGTTGCTAGCGATGGTATCCATCCATGGGTTGTCTTGATTTGAGGTCGAGATGATCTTCAGTTGT
Source organism: Vibrio sp. AIC-3 (assembly GCF_013114515.1). Lineage (NCBI taxonomy): Bacteria > Pseudomonadati > Pseudomonadota > Gammaproteobacteria > Vibrionales > Vibrionaceae > Vibrio > Vibrio sp. AIC-3. Next base: position 61,957 of record NZ_VTXG01000010.1, read on the forward strand.
CCTTGCTCTACCACTAGCCAAGCAAAGCCCGAGCCAAAGGTATTGAGCGCCGCTTGAGCGAACTGATCTTGGAAGGTCTCGAAATCTCCGAAGGTACTCTTGATAGCCTCACCAAGCTCGCCCGTAGGTTCACCACCGCCGTCTCGCGACATGCAGTTCCAGTACAAGATGTGATTGTAGTAGCCACCGCCATTGTTACGAACAGCCGGGCTGTGCTGAGAGATGTTGGCGAAGATCTCGGTCAGAGATTGCTGTTCTAGCTCGCTGCCAGACACCGCCGCAACAAACTTATCGTAGTAGGTTCTATGGTGCTTGCTGTAATGCACTTCCATTGTCTTAGCGTCAATGTAAGGCTCTAGGGCATCGTAAGCGTAGGGTAAAGCAGGGAAAGTGTGCGACATGGTAAATCCTCCTTAATTAGAAGATTTACCATAATGGTAATGACAATCATTATCAACTGCGATCTTTGTGGGGGTATTACACCGGTAAGATAGGCAGGGTGATTTCGAGTTGTAATCCACCGAGCTGGCTGCGGGTTGCGGTGATGGTTCCGCTGTGTTGGCGAATCGCACTTTCAGTAATGGTTAATCCAAGCCCTGTGCCGCCAGAGTTTCTGTCACGCGCTGTTGAGACACGGTAAAAAGGTCTGAAGATAGAATCGAGTTCATCCTCTGGAACACCATCACCATTATCATTGACGCAAATTGTTAGCTGATCTTGAACCACATGGAACTGTACATCCACTTGGTCTTTACCGTAGTAGATGGCATTGCGTGTAATGTTGTCTAGCGCACTCATCAGCAGTTTAGGGTTCCCCGAAATAGAGCGTTCTGGGATCTTCGAAAACGTCAGTTGTTTGCCCATCTGTTCGGCTTCAAACTCTGCGTCTTTTAAGATCTCTTCCCATAGGCTCGAGATAGGCTGAACCTCACGAGTAATATGGCTGTCGACCTGCATACGAGATAGCGTTAGCAGCTCACTGATCATCTGTTCCAAACGCTGTGCTTCGGTATCAATGCGTTCTAACTCTTGGCTCTCGCCTTGTTTACGAATCGCCAGTGCATTGGCCATGCGAAGACGTGTCAGTGGCGAGCGGAGCTCGTGTGAGATATCAGAGAGCAGGCGTTGTTGCCCCGAAATCATCTGGTTCACCGCTTCGACCATCTGGTTAAAGCTCTCACCTGCTTGTCTGAATTCAGACGTACCTTTTTCAAGTGTTGGATCAACTTCAAACTGACCTTTCGCCACGCGTTGTGCCGCGCGTTCTAGCCTGCGAGCGGGTTGACTCAGTGCCCAAGCTAACCAAAGTAATAGCGGGGTACTCGCCAACATCACGGCAAGCAATAGCTGCAGAGGTCTATCAAACAGGCGCAGTAAGAATGGCGGTGGTTGGTTCCACTTCACTCCGGCATACATCAGCAACTCTTCACCAGCGAGAGTAATTGGCACTGGCCCTGCGACCATGTAGTGTCCGTAGAGTTTTTGCTTCGGTATCTCAGGGTTATCAATCGAGGTAACAAAGTTACGAATCGCCTTTAGCTTATAGTCTGAATGCCTTTTCGAGGTAAGGACTGCGCCCTCAAGATCGGTCAGGTAGATGCGAGCTCTAGAATCCTTGCGGCTGCGTGGCGCCTCCAGTTGGAAGACAATCTTGCCCAGATTAGGTTCTTTGGCGTAGCGTTTCTCTGTGATTTTAGCGATACGCTCGAGTTTATCGAGGTGATCTGCGGGCACATCTCGCGCGACTCGAGGGTCTAAATGGGGAAGTGACAGCACCGACAAAAGCACCAGTAACATGGTGAACCAAAAGATAGCAAAGATACGTCCATATAAGCTGGTGATTTTAGGTATACGCATTAATCTTCCTCTACCAATAAGTAGCCACGGCCTCGTAAGGTTTTGATACGTGATTTGCCGTCAGTGCGCTCAGGAATCTTCTTACGTAGATTAGAGATGTGCATGTCTATCGCGCGGTCAAACGCTGCGAGCCTTTTACCCAGCACATCCAAACTCAATGCTTCTTTGGTGATCACTTGCCCTGGGTTTTGGATAAGGTGACTCAGTAGGGCGAACTCGGTTGTGGTGAGGTCGATGAGCTCCCCATTGCAGTAGGCTTCTTGTTTGCCCGGGAAGACTTCGATGTCTTGATATTGAACTCTATCACTGGCCGCCTTAGGTGCGGTGTTGGTTTGAGTACGACGCAAGATAGCTCGAATACGAGCTAACAACTCTCGGTCACTGAAAGGTTTAGGCAGGTAATCATCCGCGCCAAGTTCAAGACCAATCACACGGTCGATCTCTTCGCCTTTTGCGGTCAGCATTAGTACCGGCGTTTCCCAATTTTCCCTCAGCTTTTTTAGCGTTTCCATGCCATTAAGGCGCGGCATCATCACATCCAAAAGGACCAGATCAATCTCATCATTGATCGCTTCAAGCCCGGCATAGCCATCATTGGCTTCGGAGACAGTGAAGCCCTCAAAGCTCAAAATGTCTTTAAGTAAGCTGGTTAACTCTGTGTCGTCATCAATAAGAAGAATGTTCGCCATTGGGAAGCCTTAATCATTTAGTTAGGTTAATAATACTGCTAATTATTCGTCAACTTTCACTCTTTACGATTCTTTACGCTTTCTAAACGTCACTTTACGAGGGAAAGACTAATCTATATTCAAGCGCTGAGAAACAGACGCAACACATGACTTATTATACCGAATTGAGGCAACAATTATGAAAATGACTAAGAAACTTGTACTAGCAGCTGCGGCACTTCCACTTATTTTTGGTACAGCAAGCGCGTATGCTTACGGTGGTGGTGATAAAGGTGACCACAAAGGTATGCACGACAAGTGTGGCGGTTTCGATAAAAAAGTAATGCGCCAACTAGACCTAACCGACGCTCAAAAAGAACAGTTAAAAGAGATGCGTGAAGCAGACCGTGCTGAGATGAAAGCAAAGCGCGGTGCAAACAAAACGGCAAAAATGGCGCAAATGAAAGCGCATCACGAAAAGGTTCAAGCATTGGTACTTGCTGACAACTTTGACGAAGCAGCAGCAAACGACCTAGCAAGCCAAATGGTTGAGAAGCAAACTGAGCGTCGCGTAGCAATGCTTAAGAAGCAACACCAAATGATGAGCGTACTAACGGCTGAGCAAAAGACTCAACTGAAAGAAATCCAACAAGAGCGCATGACTAAGTGTGCTGACAAAATGGGAAAACGCATGAACAAAGACAAGTAATCCATTGCTTGAAAAATCAGCGTTGAATGAAAGTGTTTCGAAAGAAGCGGCCGAGTGCCGCTTTTTTTGATCCTTAAAAATGAATGTTTTACATCATAGCTGTCATATTCAATTGGTTGTTTGCAGGTTATACTTTGTGCTATCAGTCACTTTATAGCCAAGTTATGAAACAAGAATACGCACGTTTAGTTACGCTCGCCGCTTGGGCAGCCACCACCATCGCCACTATTTTATTGATAGTGAAAGTCGCAGCGTGGTGGGTAACAGGTTCTGTGAGTCTGTTGGCTTCCGTCGTGGACTCCATGCTTGATATCGCAGCCTCTGTCGTTAACCTTATCGTGGTTCGCTACTCTCTGCAGCCTGCCGACAAAGAGCACACCTTTGGTCATGGTAAGGCTGAATCTCTCGCTGCATTAGCGCAGGCAATGTTTATTTCAGGCTCTGCATGTTTCCTTATTCTCAATGGTATTGAACGCTTCTTCCGACCTCATGAACTGAACTCTCCAGAAATTGGTATCTACGTCAGCCTGTTCGCGATAGTGATGACCTTTGGTCTGGTTCGCTTCCAAAAACATGTGGTCAACAAAACGGGTAGCCAAGCTATTGCAGCCGATTCATTGCACTATCAATCAGACCTTTATATGAACGCCGCGATTATGCTGGCACTGGCATTGAGTTGGTTTGGGCTTGGCCAAGCGGACTCTGTATTTGCGGTGGGTATAGGTATCTACATTCTGTACAGCGCTTATCAAATGGCGATGGAAGCGGTTCAGTCTCTGCTTGATCATAAGCTGCCAGATGATGAGCTGAAACAGATTAAAGAGACATCATTGAGCGTGGAAGGCGTGTTGGGTGTGCATCAATTACGAACGCGTCGCTCGGGGCCAATACGCTTCATCCAACTGCATCTAGAATTGGAAGATAATATCCCACTTATTGAAGCGCATCGCATTTCTGACGAAGTAGAGGCTAAGCTTATCTCCGTGTTCCCTGATGCTGATGTATTAATTCACCAAGACCCGTATTCGGTCGTATTTGGACCAGAGAAGCAGCAGAAATTCCACTCGTGGTAATGCGTGCTAAAAATCAGCGGGCAAATGGTAAGTGAGTGGCTTTTGAACTAAAGTGAGTAAAAATTATTAACTGTTAGGTGATTCAAAAACCACCTTAGTAACAATTAATGTTGATTCTGATGTGAATCAACAAAGTTATTGAGTAAAACTGTAATACTCTTACAGAAGTAGAAATGTTACATAATTTTACGCGATTTGAGTGCTATTCCTGTTGAGGAAATGTAACATAACGCACAAATATAGATTTAAAATCTTGTTGATATACAATCAGCAAGAACAAGAATTGAATAATAGATTCCCAAAAATCGAGGGTGAGCATGATTAAGAAGATCGGTGTTTTGACCAGTGGTGGTGACGCTCCAGGTATGAACGCAGCAGTTCGCGGCGTTGTTCGTACTGCGTTATCAGTTGGCATTGAAGTTTACGGTATTTACGATGGCTACCAAGGCCTTGTTGAAGACCGTATCGAAAAGCTTGACCGTTCAAGCGTATCTGACGTGATCAACCGTGGTGGTACTTTCTTAGGTTCTGCACGTTTCCCTGAATTTAAAGACGTTGCTGTTCGTGAGAAAGGCATTGAGAACCTTAAGAAGCACGGTATCGAAGCACTTGTTGTTATCGGTGGTGACGGTTCTTACATGGGTGCTAAGAAGCTGACTGAAATGGGTTACCCATGTATCGGTCTTCCAGGCACAATCGATAACGATATCGCGGGTACTGACTACACAATCGGTTACCTAACAGCGCTTAACACTGTTATTGATTCAATTGACCGTCTACGTGACACGTCTTCTTCTCACCAACGTATTTCTATTGTTGAAATCATGGGCCGTCACTGTGGTGACCTTACGCTTATGTCAGCAATCGCGGGTGGTTGTGAGTACATCATTACTCCAGAGACTGGCCTAGATAAAGAACAGCTTATCAGCAACATCCAAGATGGTATTGCGAAAGGTAAGAAGCACGCAATCATCGCTCTAACTGAGCTAATGATGGATGCTAACGAACTGGCTAAAGAGATCGAATCTTCAACAGGTCGTGAAACTCGTGCAACGGTTCTTGGTCACATCCAACGTGGTGGTCGTCCTACTGCATTTGACCGTGTATTGGCTTCTCGTATGGGTAACTACGCTGTTCACCTTCTTCAAGAAGGTCACGGTGGTCGTTGTGTGGGTATCGAGAAAGAAGAACTTGTTCACCACGACATCATCGATTGTATCGAGAACATGCAGAACCCAGACCGTTCTGAGCTGTTCCGCGTTGCAGAAGAGTTGTTCTAAGCCACGCTTAGCGTTCGCTTAAAGAATTTAAAAACCGCTGATTATTCAGCGGTTTTTTTGTGCCCGCCGTTCTTTAGATTCATTGTAAAATCCCCTCCTAGCCTCCCCTTATGTCAGGTTTCTAGATCCCTTTAGCTTTCATTGGAAAGGGGAGGAACCGTTCCGTAGTTGTTGGAGCATATACCGACTACAACTAATTTTAGCGATTAACGTAAGCTTTCCTATTAGCGATTTATTGAACATTTTATGGTTTCAGTAAGCCTAGGAACCTAAGTGAACAAAGAAAGTTCTCCCCCTTTACCTTAGATCGGCAGGGTAATCGAAAATGTTGAAATAAGGGGGAGTTAGAGGGGGATGCGTACACAGAAGTTTATTTGGGGATTGAATTCATGATTTTCACCAAAACTTCTTCAAGATTCTGATTAACTTCATTATTGGTAAAGCGAAGCACCTTGATTCCAATCTTGTTTAAGTCTCGTGTACGCTGATGATCGTAAGCCTGTGCTTGTTCTGAAAAGTGGCTATTACCATCTATCTCAATGGCCAGTTTTAGTTCACAGCTGAAGAAATCCACGACGTACTTTCCGATGCTATGTTGTCTGCGAAACTTAATACCAAGCTGCTTGTTCCGTATATAAAACCATAGCTTGCGTTCTGGTTGAGGCATGTTGTTTCGGAGCTGTTTTCGAAATGTGTTTAGATGAGCTTGTGTATAAATCTTCATAACGCAGTCTAATAAACCGGAATGTTATTAAGTTACAAAGAGCTCAGTGCAAAAAAGAGGTTGGGAGTGGCGGTTTTCGAGCGAGATCAAAAAAGGCCAACCTAAGTTGACCTTTCATCTAATCTAAACGGTGAGGTTTAAATTAAGCTTTTGCTTCAGCTGCTGCTTTAGCGATAGCTGCGAAGCTTTTCGCGTCTAGAGCTGCGCCGCCAACTAGAGCACCGTCGATGTCTGGTTGTGCGAAGTAAGCTGCTGCGTTTTCTGGCTTAACAGAACCGCCGTATTGGATAACAACTTTCTTAGCAACTTCTTCAGATTTCTCTGCGATGTGTGCACGGATTTGAGCGTGGATGCGCTGTGCATCTTCAGCTGTAGCTGCTTTACCAGTACCGATAGCCCAGATTGGTTCGTAAGCGATGATAGCGCCTTCAAGAGCTTCAACACCTTGAGTGTTGATAACAGCGTCCAGTTGACGAGCACATACTGCAACAGTTTCGCCTGCTTCGTTTTGTGCTTCAGATTCACCGATACAAAGAACTGGAGTTAGGCCGTTCTCTTTTAGGAATGCGAATTTCTTAGCTACGAACTCATCTGATTCGTTGTGGTATTCACGACGCTCAGAGTGACCGATGATGATGTGAGATGCGCCGAACTCTTTAAGCATTGCTGGAGACATGTCGCCAGTGAATGCACCGCTGTTGTTTAGGTCAGAGTTTTGAGCACCTAGGATGATCGCGCTGCCCGCTTCAGTAAGCGTACGCTCTGCTAGATCAACGAAAAGTGCTGGTGGAGCAACTGCTACGTCTACGCCTGTTACACCTTCAAGTTCAGCGTTAAGACCGTTTAGTAGATCAACAACCATTTCTTTGCTGCCGTTTAGTTTCCAGTTACCCATAACTACAGGATGACGCATAGGAATATCTCCAAAGTATTTAAATAAATCGAATGTAAAAAAGTAAACTTTATTACGAAATAATATAACAGATTAATATCAACAGATCATGACTGTGGTCATGACTTTCTTGGATCTTACTCAATGGTCAGAGTAGATTTTGAGCATATATCAGTGATCCGGCAGACAGAATAATAGCTAACTTCTCGGATTTTTCATCGTTAGTTGTTATTAAGGGACAAACGATTGCGTTAACAACAGGAAGTAACAATGCCGAATCTAGTTCTAGAGTACTCCAATTCAGTGGATGAGCGAGTAAATATCCAAGGCTTACTGGAAGATCTCCACCAAGTCGCTCTCACATGTGGCTTGTTTGATGTGCCATCAGTGAAATCTCGTTCACTGCGTTGCCATAATTGGTTGGTCGGTGATGAGGAAGATAGTGTAGACTTTATTCATATCAGCTTTGAGTTACTTTCGGGACGAACGGAAGAGCAAAAGCGAGAATTGTCACGATCGTTAATGCAGATCCTGCAAGAACAAGCGAGTCATGTAAGAAGCTTAACGGTGAATATTCGTGATATGGATAAAAGTTGCTTTCAAAAAGTAATAAACTAACCATTGCTGCTGACTTTTAGCGGCGTATAAATTTGAGTATTTAAGATGTCGATGAAAGAATTACTGCTCTCTTTCAAGGGGAGAATTGGTCGTAAGACTTACTGGATTTGGAATGTTTTCTACTACATAGCGATTACCGGTTTTGCTTCAGGTATCTCTGTGTTGTTCCCTGCTTACTCTTATATCCTGCTACCAATCATCCTATTGATGCTTGTGATCCCAGACCTTGCGGTAACCGCTAAGCGCTGGCACGACCGCAATAAGTCTAATTACTGGCTACTATTGAATGTGCCATTAGTATTGGGTCGTTTAGCTTCGCCAATGGTTGCAACGACGACAGAGCCGGTATCGCCAATTCATATGGCGGCAACCGTCGCGGCATTAGTGTGTGGTTTCTGGATTCTGATTGAGTGTGGTTTGTTGAAAGGTACAGAAGGCCGTAATGACTACGGCGAAGACCCATGTGAATATTGAACAGCGAACCAATAAGAAGGGGGCATTACGCTCCCTTTTTCTTTTTAGTGCTTTGCTAATTTCAGTACATTTTAGGTTCGGTATTCGGCTTAAAAGGCACGACATTTTCAGGCAGAGATTCTTCAAAGCCGCAGCGCCCTTCGAGTGCATCTTGGAACTTACAGACCTGACAGCGCAGCTCTTGCATGAGTACGACATTGGCGTGGTGTGGGTTTTTACAACGGCTAACCACTAAGTCGATGTGACTTTGCTGCGCACGAAGTCGGTCTTGCATCACGTCTGAAGCCGAACAAATCATCTGTTCGCACATCTCGTGTTTGAATTGATTGAATGCTTTCGGGTCGCTTTTCGCGAGTTGGACAAGTTCATCAAAGGGTGGCAGTTTTTGAGCGGGTTGTGGATGCGCCATCATTCCTTCCTTAGCATTAAGCGTGTTTCATATGCTCTAAGCTTAAGAAAGAAATCTGTACAAATTTTAATCTATTTGTATTTTCTCAATATTGAGACGGTATTAGCCGATTACCTTTGCAATCAAAGGGCGGGTGTTAAGGTGTAAGTGCAGCGTCGTTCGCCAGCAATGATGTGCTCTGTACGGCTCACGTGACACTCATCTTTTAGTAACTCAGTAAACACGTTGAGCTCAGATTGGCACAGGCTAGGGCAGCGAGTTGCAGCCTTACAGATAGGGCAGTGGTTCTCAATCAAGATGTAGTGATCATCATGCTCTTGAAGCTCAGCCATGTAGCCTTCGTCTTCACGAAGCTGGGTGAGTTTTTTAAGCTTGCTGATGAGTGAATCACAGCCAGACAGCGCAGTTTGATACTGCTTAAGAGTGTGTTGTTCACGCTCGGCAGCAACCTTAGCCAGCCCTTCTTTACCAAATAGATTCTCGACAGCATCAATCACTTGAATGGTGAGTTCACCATGTCGGTCTGAAAATTGGTTATGACCTTGTTGAGTCAGGGACCAGTGGCGAGTCGGGCGACCCACTTTCACTTTCACATCATGAAACGCAAGAATACCGTCATCTTCCAGGCTTTGCAGATGTTGCCTTGCCCCCATTGTCGTCATGCCAAATTCTTCTGACAGTTGTTTCGCGGTTACCGCGCCTTGACGCTTAATGGTCTGTAAGATTCTGTCGCTTGTTTTCATACTATCCCTACCTAATGAACCTTACTATTATGAGGCAAGGTGTTTATAAAGCAAACCATTTACTATATTGATGATAATTTACTCTATAGATAGCGTTTTACTCTATTGGCTGCCATGGTCAGATTCTGGTGCGCTAATAAAACAAAAGGCTGATACTAGGTATCAGCCTTGGAATATTCTGTTTCACCGAATTTAGGCTTACAGGATATGACCTACTACTTCTGGATCTTTACGCTCTAGGTAGTGGATAGATTTGATGCGGCGAATTGTACGGCAGCGGCCACGGATAAGCAGGGTTTCTGTGGTTGCGATATTACCTTGACGAGAAATACCTTCTAGCAAGTCACCCTTAGTGATGCCTGTTGCTGAGAATACAACGTTGTCGCTGCGTGCCATGTCTTCCATCTTCAATACGATACCCGCCGTTACGCCCATTTCTGCGCAGCGCTCAAGTTCAAGTTCACCGTGCTTGCGGTTCTCTTCTGTGTCGCCTTTCACTTCGTGGCGAGGTAGAAGACGACCGTGCATGTCGCCGTCGAGTGCGCGAATTACCGCAGCCGAGACCACACCTTCAGGTGCGCCGCCGATGCAGTACATGACGTCTACTTCACTGTCTGGCATACAGGTTAAGATAGAAGCCGCAACATCACCGTCTGGCACAGCAAATACACGAACGCCCATTGCTTGCATGTCGGCGATGACTTGATCATGACGAGGCTTAGCAAGCGTGGTTACGACTAGAGTATCAAGTGTTTTACCTAGTGCTTTAGCGATGTTTTCTAGGTTTTCTGTTAGTGGCAGTTCTAGGTCAATCACGCCTTTAGCGCCAGGGCCAACAACCAACTTTTCCATGTACATATCAGGCGCTTTAAGGAAGCTGCCTTTTTCGCCCGCAGCCAATACAGCCAATGCATTTGATTGGCCCATTGCTGTCATGCGTGTCCCTTCAATTGGGTCAACTGCGATGTCGACAGCGTCGCCGCCCACACCTACGTTTTCGCCGATGTATAGCATAGGTGCATCATCGATTTCACCTTCGCCGATAACAATCTCACCGCTAATTTCGGTTTTGTTTAATAGGCTACGCATTACTTCTACAGCAGCGCCATCTGCAGCGTTTTTATCGCCACGGCCAAGCCACTTGTAACCAGCTAGTGCTGCACCTTCTGTGACACGAGAGAATGACATTGCTAAATCGCGTTTCATGCGGACTCCAAAATTTTCAAAGGGGGAATAGAAATTTCGCGGCGAATTTTACCATATCCAAAAGGAAACGTTTGCCTTTTTGTTTTTTGGGGATTGCTCTCGATCAATTCGCAGTGGAAAACAGTTATTATTCATCAAAATAATCGGTTTGCCGTTGTGGCGGTAATCGTTCACGTCAATATTCGGTAAAAAGTGCTGTTTTTTTCATCGAATGGCGCAAAATATCGAATATATTGAGTGTTTATCCTTGCTCTGCTGAGTAGAATGGGGAAATAAGTGGAGTGAACCTTCACCATCAAACGGATAACTTAAAGGTAGGCCAGAATGTCTTTTGAAGTACTAGAGCAGCTAGAAGCAAAAATTCAAACAGCAGTAGATACAATTGCACTTCTTCAAATGGAAGTGGAAGAGCTTAAAGAAGAGAAACAAGCACTAGCAACAGAAGCTGGTGAGCTTAAAGCAAGCCGTCACGAGCTAGAGCAAAAAACTCAGCAAATGCAGGAAGAGCATTCAGCATGGCAAGATCGCATCCGTAACCTTCTTGGTAAAATGGATGACGTAGAGTAATTGACTCTTCAGATTTAAAAAAACGCCCGCTACTGAGTAGCGGGCGTTTTTGTTTGTATTCTTATGCTTCGTGTTCTTATGGTTTGTTTTATTATTTGAAGCTGAGTGAGAGTTACTCGATCTCTTCTTCTTCAACATCCAGATCAAGTTCTACATCTAAAGGCTCTGCCGAAAGAATAATGCCGGTGTTGTCAGCGTAGAGGTAATCTTCCGGCAAGAAGGTTACGCTGCCAAAGTTGACCGGTACGTCCAATTCGCCGACACCTTCTTGGCTCGCACCAACAGGGATAGAAGCCAAAGCCTGAATACCAATGTTCATGTCTTCTAGCTCATCGACTTCACGAACGCAGCCGTAAACCACAATACCTTCCCACTCATTGTCTTCAGCAAGTAGGGCAATCTCAGCATCGATCAGCGCTTTGCGTAGTGAGCCGCCACCATCGATTAACAACACACGTCCCAGACCATCTTGCTCTAATACGGAGCGAATCAAAGCATTGTCTTCAAAACACTTTAATGTCGTGATCTGTCCTGCGAAGGATGCACGTCCACCGAAGTTGCTGAACATTGGCTCCACGACATCAACTTGATCCAAATATATGTCGCACAGTGCTGAAGTGTTGTATTCCATTAGTATACCTTTTGAACAATGAGCTTACTTTGAGTATATCGGCGCTTGATCCCTTTGCAATGATTAGTCTCATTTAACTCAATAGAGTTTGAGCTACGACAACCCCTGCAAACAATAGGTTAGTGACCAGTGAGCATTTCACAATCACGGGCATCATTGGTGCAATTTGCGCTGGCTTTTCGGTTTCCCAAACGGCTTTGCCATGCTTGTAAACAATAATAATGCTCAGCAAAAACGGCAGGCTGATCCAGACCGGCTTTTCTTGAATAAGCAGGTAGATAGCGAAAGACGCAAGGGCGAGGCCAAGCAGAGCAAAATGATAGTGTTTGGCTTTGCGTTGTCCTAGGCGAACCGCCATGGTGCGCTTACCACATTCGCTGTCGTTTTCGATATCACGCATGTTGTTGATATTGAGTACCGCAACCGCCATCAAGCCACAGCCCAATGCCGGAAGGAATAGGCTTGGTTCAACATGGCCAGTGTGCAAGAAGTAAGTCCCTGAAACACCTAATAAACCGAAGAAGATAAATACCGATAAGTCGCCAAGGCCAATATAGCCATAAGGCTTATTACCGACGGTATAAGCGATGGCAGCAACAATGGCTAATATGCCTAACGCAATGAAAGATAAGATACTTTCAATCGAGGTTAAGGCATGAAAAATAAGAATCAGCCCAGCGACCATAGTAAACACGATGTTGAGGATGATCGCTTGCTTCATGGTTTTCGCTGTTACCGCGCCAGATTGCATGGCACGTGTTGGCCCCAGACGATTTTCGTTGTCTGTGCCTTTTACGGCGTCGCCATAGTCATTGGCTAGGTTCGATAAAATCTGTAATAGGGTGGCGGTTAAAAATGCCAGTAGGGCTATCGATAAAGAAAACTGACCACCGGCGAACGCTAAACTACTTCCTGTAAGAATAGAGACAAGTGCGAGAGGCAGAGTTTTTGGTCGTGCGGCATCAAGCCAGATCAGTAGAGATTGTTTCATCGTAGGTCTAATTCTTTGTAAGTCTTCGTTTCATACTGTGATTTGAGTATACGCCCATTTTTCGGGTAATAAAAAGCCCACTCGAAAGTGGGCCTTGAATTCGCTTATTAGCTGCTATTTCTTTGAGATAGAGCAATAAGTTAGAGTTTGGTGTGCTACAGGATGAAGCGGCTTAGGTCTTCGTCTTCAACGAATTCGCCAAGTTTCGATGTTACGTAAGCTTCATCAATCACTAGCTTGCTGCCAGCTTTGTCTGTTGCTTCGAATGAAATCTCATCCATTAGACGCTCCATCACTGTGTGTAGACGACGCGCACCGATGTTCTCAGTGGTTTCGTTTACGCGCCATGCTGCGTCCGCAATCTGGTTGATGCCATCTTCAGTGAACTCAATGTTGACATCTTCTGTTTTCATTAGGGCAATGTATTGCTCTGTTAGAGATGCTTTTGGCTCAGTTAGGATGCGTTTGAAGTCATGTGCTGATAGTGCTTCAAGTTCTACGCGGATTGGTAGACGACCTTGTAGCTCAGGGATCAGGTCAGATGGCTTAGCCACTTGGAATGCGCCTGATGTGATAAACAAGATGTGGTCAGTTTTAACCATACCGTGCTTGGTTGATACTGTGCTGCCTTCGATAAGAGGCAGTAGGTCACGCTGAACACCTTCGCGAGATACATCTGGGCCTGAACTGTCGCCACGCTTACAGATTTTGTCGATCTCATCGATGAATACGATGCCGTTGTTTTCAGCGTTGAAGATCGCGTTCTCTTTCAGCTCTTCTTGGTTCACAAGCTTCGCAGCTTCTTCTTCCGTCAGTGCTTTGAATGCGTCTTTGATTTTCATCTTACGCTTTTTCTTGGTGTCGCCCGCTAGGTTTTGGAACATGCCTTGCAGCTGGTTTGTCATCTCTTCCATGCCTGGAGGTGACATGATTTCAACGCCCATTTGCGGTGCGGCTACATCAACTTCAATCTCTTTGTCATCTAGCTTACCTTCACGCAGTTTCTTGCGGAAAATCTGACGAGTGTTTGAAGAGGTTGTGTCTTCAGTTGATTGCTCGTTCTGACCCCAAGTATCACGCGCTGGTGGTAGAAGGGCATCAAGAATGCGTTCTTCAGCTTGTTCTTCAGCGCGGTATTGTACTTTTTCCATCGCTTGTTGGTGCGTCATCTTGATCGCAACGTCCGTTAGATCACGGATGATGGTTTCAACTTCTTTACCAACGTAACCCACTTCGGTGAACTTAGTCGCTTCTACCTTGATGAAAGGCGCGTTTGCTAATTTCGCTAGGCGGCGAGCGATTTCAGTTTTACCTACACCCGTTGGGCCAATCATCAGGATGTTTTTTGGCGATACTTCAACACGTAGGCTTTCTTCAAGCTGCATACGGCGCCAGCGGTTACGAAGAGCGATAGCCACTGAGCGCTTAGCGTTGTCTTGGCCGATAATGTGGCGATTGAGTTCGTGAACAATTTCGCGAGGAGTCATCTCAGACATGGTTTTTCCTTAATTCTTTAATCACTGTTGAATACAACGTTATTGATGGAAGCGGTCGTTACTCTGGCTTTGGCAGCTCAACGGTGCTTTCTAGTTCTTCAATAGTGTGGTGATGGTTGGTGAAGACACAGATGTCGCCTGCAATGTTCAGCGACTTTTCTGCGATTTCACGCGCATCTAAATCAGTATTTTCTAATAGTGCAGTAGCGGCTGCTTGAGCGAAGTTTCCGCCCGAACCGATCGCAATCAGGTCGTTCTCAGGTTGAACTACGTCACCGTTACCTGTGATGATCAGTGAAGCGGTCTCATCCGCTACTGCTAACAGTGCTTCTAACTTACGTAGAGCACGGTCGCTACGCCAATCCTTCGCTAGCTCAACTGCCGCTTTGGTGAGATGGCCTTGGTGCATTTGCAGCTTGCTTTCAAATTTTTCGAATAGCGTGAAAGCATCAGCCGTACCGCCAGCAAAACCGGCCAGTACTTTGTTGTTGTATAGGCGACGTACTTTACGGGCGTTGCCCTTCATTACTGTATTGCCCAGAGATACTTGTCCATCACCCGCGATGACGACTTTATTATTACGACGTACAGATACAATGGTAGTCACGAGTCGACCTCTTTTGATTATTATTTATGGTTACTACTTATATGTGGCTCCACTATCATGAATTCAAGTGCCACTTTTAATGGTATGTCATATCAAAAAAACTAAATGTTACCAGTTGTTTCAAGCATCCATTACCTGTTGAGCCTATGTGTGGCAAGGGTTGGTGGGTTAATAGTTTGTGATAAATATAAAAAAAGATAAAACAAATTTCTAACGTGAAATGGTTAACACTTTTTGTTTGATTTATAAGGAATGATGTTCACTAATCAGTGGTATTCACTGCATAAGGAGTAGTGTGATGAATAGTGACAATATCAGTTTTTTTAATAGAGATATGGATCTGGATGAGCTGTCTATACTGCATCATCTGATGTATCAGGAGGCGGGCGAGTGTTCAACAGAACATCTAAAAAACTCGGTCAACGTTTTTCTTAAACGTCCATTTCCTAACGTTTTAGCGCACTTGGATTTTTTTGGTTACATCGAGATAAATAAGGAGCAGGTCTACCTGACTGACTTTGGGCTTGAGTACTACGAACAAGTACCTCAGTTTCGTTAAAACGCACTCTTTTGATTAACATACTGGTATTGCTTGTGCGATGAACTATTGAACGCTTTCAAACAGCAATAGGGGGAATCCTCTTCCCCCTATTATATATTGAGTTGATTAAGACCCGTCTTTCCAAATAGCGCAAGGTTCAATTTTCGCTCGTTGCAGCTTATGGCGATCGCGTTCTGCGTCACGCTTCAACTTGTATGGCCCTAAAACCACACGGTACCAGCTACTGCCATCTTTCTTGCGGATCTCACTTGAGATACCTTGGAAGGCAATATCCAACTTACGTGCTTCTGCCTGCGACGAGGTTTTGTAAGCGCCACACTGCATGATGTAAGGGATCTTAGAGATCTGTTGCTCTTTGGCTTTTACTTCAATCTCGCGGCTTGGCAGCGTTTCAACGTAGTCCCACTTCTCTTCAGGAGGCGGCGGAATCACTTTCGCTGGTTTTGGCTTAGGTTTTGGTTTGGTTGCCACAGGCGTTGGTGCAGGCGGCTCAGGATCATTACTCAATAGGTAAAGTCCGTAACCAAAACCACCGGCAAGGAGGATCGCCAAAAGACCACTGCGCCAAGGTTTACGGCGAGGGGCTTGTTTTTTGGTCGGTTTTTTCGTGCCACGACCGCGCTTTACATAATCTCTATTAGCCACAAGACAATTCAATAGTTGCTGATTCTGCCCTCATGGTAATCCAGATTGCGCGAGGATAATAGTGCAGAAATGGAAGCGGCACATCAAAATGTGCCGCAGATTTATAAGGGTATTTCTAAGGGTTATATTCGAGGTGGCGCTGTACTGCCTCGAACCACTAATTTAGCTTCAAGTAGACGCGAACCTGCTTGCACATCGTTGCCCTTCAATAGATCAAGCATCATCAACATCGCTTGGCGTCCAATCTCATAGCGAGGCTGAGAAATAGTGGTTAGCGGTGGATCGCAGTATTGAGCGAATTGGATGTCATCGAAGCCAACAATCGATAGGTCTTGAGGAACGCGTAAACCTAGCTTCTTCGCTTCTTGAATCGCACCAATCGCCATCGCATCGTTATGACAGAAGATAGCTGTAGGTTGTTCAGGAAGTGCCAGTAATTGACGAACCGCTTGAGCGCCCGCTTCAAAGGTGAAGTCACCGACCGTGCTATAGGCTGGATTCATTGAGACTCCGGCGCGACGCAGCGCTTGCTGGTAGCCTTGTTGGCGGAACTTACACAGTGTTGCCGATACTGGTCCTGAAA
This sequence comes from Vibrio sp. AIC-3, assembly GCF_013114515.1. Lineage (NCBI taxonomy): Bacteria > Pseudomonadati > Pseudomonadota > Gammaproteobacteria > Vibrionales > Vibrionaceae > Vibrio > Vibrio sp. AIC-3. The sequence continues at coordinate 78,692 of NZ_VTXG01000010.1, forward strand.
TTTGAGCAATACGCTTATGACCTAACTGAGCTAGGTAGTTCACCGCTTCAAAGGCAGAGGTCAGGTTATCGATGTGTACCGTAGGCAGTTCAAGCTCAGGGGCAAACTCACACGCCATTACCATCGGCGGTAAATTCTTTTGTTCAGGTTTGCTGACATCAAACGGATGGTCAGTACCCAGCAGCAACATGCCGTCGGCTTGTTTGGTGAAAACTAAGTTAACAAACGAAGACTCGCGCTTCTTTTGCTGGCCGCTATCACCCAGTAGAACAAGGTAATCATTTTCTACTGCGGCATCTTCGATACCACGAATGATCTCGGCGAAATAAGGGTCACAGATATCAGGAACAATAGTGATGATGGTTTTTGATTCGTTGCGACGTAAGTTTCTAGCTAATGTATTGGGTGAGTATCCAGCTTCAAGTACTGCTGTTTCCACTCGTTTGCGAGTCGAAACTGAGACTTTCTCAGGGTTCATCAATGCACGTGATACCGTGGCTGTTGAGACGCCTGCTAGCTGGGCAACATCCTTCATTGTCGCCATAAATTAAACCCTCTTTTAAGTTCCTTTGCCGCCTAAGCATCTAAGGCGTGAATAATAAATGTAATCGAATAGATATTATGAAAGTGTTGCTAACACTTTTTTTATTGCAATATTTTATTCGTTTAATCCGTGTAAAGTTACGGCTAGATTAACAAAAATCACATGACTAGTGTGAAGTTGCTCACGAGAAATATGAAATATTTGTGAACAAACTTATCATTAGTTTTAACCCAAGTGGGTTTAACTCAAATCTTGCGGCTCAATATCGAGTGACCAGCGAACTTTTTTCGCAGCAGGTAACATATTGATGGCCGGCTTGGCACTCATCAATAGCTTCTGCATTAACGAGCGCGTCTGAGTTTGTAAGATTAACTGCCAGCGCGATTTGCCCGCTCGTTTTGCTAACGGAGCCGGGGTTGGCCCTAACACCATGCAATATTGGTCAAACAGCGGGTGCGATTCCAATGTGTGACGAACCTGACGCAAGAACTCTTCCACCAAGCGAGTGTCATTGGCTTCTGCTCTAAACAGCGTCATAAAGGTATAGGGCGGTAACATTGCCTGCTTACGTTCTGCCAGCGCCGTCTGAGCAAAATGGTTGTAGTCTTTGTGTAGCAAGGCTTGCAGCAACCCATGTTCTGGGTGGTGAGTCTGTAAGATCACCTCACCGGGTTTGCTTGCTCGTCCTGCTCGTCCCGCGACTTGGATGAATAGCTGGGCAAGACGTTCAGACGCTCGGAAGTCACTGCTATATAAAGAGCCATCCACATCTAATAACGCCACAAGTGTCACGTCAGGGAAATGGTGACCCTTAGCGAGCATCTGCGTGCCGATAAGAATTTGGAATTCACCCTTACGAATCGACTCGAGTGCGCTTTCTAAGCTGCCTTTACGGCGGGTGCTGTCGCGGTCAATACGAATGGTTTTGTATTCAGGGAATAGTTGACCAAGTTGAGCTTCTAACTGCTCGGTCCCTACACCCACTGTCACTAAGTTTGCAGATCCACAGCCTTGGCAGTTGTGCACGATATGCTGCTGAGAACCACAGTGGTGGCAGCGCATCTCATTGCTGTATTGGTGATAGGTGTAGTAAGCATCGCAACGTTTACACTCGGCTGTCCAACCACAATCGTGACACATCAATGCGGGAGAAAAACCTCGGCGATTGAGGAATAGCATCACTTGGTTGCCAGCTTTGAGGTGTCTTTGCATCTCTGCAATTAACGACGCAGACAAACCACTTTCTAGATATTCACCTTTAACGTCCAACACCTTATTGGTGGTCGGCAGTGCGACACCCGCACGTGAAGTCAGGGTGAGATAACTGTATTTGCCGATCTGAGCGTTGTGCAGCGTCTCAAAGGCCGGAGTCGCCGAGCCTAACACAACTGGAATCTGCGCTTTGTGCGCACGCATGATCGCCACATCACGAGCGTGGTAGCGCAGGCTATCTTGCTGTTTATAAGACGCGTCGTGCTCTTCATCGACAATGATAATACCTAGGTCAGCAAACGGCGTGAACAGAGCTGAACGGGTACCAATCACGATGCCTGCTATTTTATCGCGCGCCGATAACCACGCATTCAGGCGTTCTGAATCGTTTAAACCTGAGTGGATAACCTCAACAGGCACATTAAAGCGTCGCTTGAAGCGGTTAATCGTTTGAGGAGTGAGAGCAATCTCGGGCACGAGCACTAACGCTTGTTTACCTTGATCGAGAATCGGCTTAATCATATTCAGGTAAACCTCGGTCTTACCTGAGCCAGTAACGCCCTCTAACAGGAAACAACCAAAGTCGGTTTGGCTATTTACGGTCGCAATCGCGATGGCTTGTTCGGCATTGAGCTTAGGTTTGTCTTGGTCATTCTCAAGTTCAACTGGCCAAGGTTGGCGCTTCGGCTTTTTCTCTACCGATTCAATCCAGCCTTTCTCTTCTAGCGTTTTGAGTACGGCGCTGCCAACTTCTTCATCAATGAACTCTTGATGAGGAACCGGGCCGTGTTCAAGCATGTGCATCACTTTGGCTTGCTTGACCGCGCGACCAAAACCTTGCATCAGTTGGTCTTTGCCTGATGGCGTTAACTGCCACTCAACCAGCGTCGCGAAGTCGGCGGCTTTGCCTTTTCTTAGAGCGCTCGGAAGGGCGTTAGCAAAGGTTTCGCCAAGGGGGTACTGATAAAACTGACTGCACCACATTAACAGTGAATAGACAGATTCCGGCCAAACGGGTTGGTTGTCTAATAAGGCTTTAATGGGCTTGAGCTTGTCTAGCTCGAATTCTGATTCGTTAACCAGAGCCGTGACAATCCCAGTTAAGGTTTGTCGTCCAAAAGGCACAGAGACGCGACCACCAATAATCGGGAATAGGTGGTTTGGAATCTTGTAATCGAACTGCTTGTCGAGTGGAACAGGCAGCGCCACACGGGCAATCATTGGACGCATAAAGGGACGGCTTTATCTGAGTTGACGAGAGCGAACAGTCTAAAGGATAAGGCGCTTAAATTCGAGAAGCAGTTTGGTTGAAGGCGGCGAGTTAGCGTATACAGACAACGACAGCCCGAAATCTCAGGCCGATAAAGGAAATAAAGAGAGAATTGGTGAAAAATGTATCAAATCAGTTGATCCTACCTTATAGATTCATTACTATACTGCGCCTTAAAGGTATGGCTTCATCACTCTTTTGTGTCGATGCGGTGTCTTTATTTCTTTTTTAAACTACGTGTGGTGTGCGGCTTAGAATCGTATAGCGACACGGCCTACTTGAGGTTATCCCATGAAAGCTGGAATCCACCCAGAATACAAAGCAGTTACTGCAACTTGTTCTTGCGGCAACACATTTGAGTTCAACTCAACTCTTGCAAAAGAATCTATCCACCTAGACGTATGTGACAAATGTCACCCGTTCTACACTGGTAAGCAACGTATCGTAGATACTGGCGGCCGTGTTGATCGCTTCAACAAGCGTTTCGGTGCTCTTTCTAGCAAGAAGTAATTCTCGCTATTTAGACATGAAAAAGGACACTTCGGTGTCCTTTTTTGTTGCCTGCAATTTAAGAAAGCACTGATTTTCATTCAAGCTTCAATCCCGCCCAACGATTAAGGTGCCTACCTTTCTATTGCAGGGCAATTCCTTGCGTATCTCTCTTCACCAAAATTCAGCTCGAAAGTTCAACAAGCGACAGTAATTTCAACTGCTCACTGGTCTTATTAGTAGTGAAATCTCGTTTTTTAATGAGACAGAGGCTCCAACCACCTAGGAACTTTGAAGTACATCCATTAACATGAGCAAGATCCCCCAAATAATAATATCCTAGGAACCTACACCTATGTCTGAAGACAGCAGCCAAGCTCAATCCTCTCAAGAATTATCGCCTCAAGAACAATTCCGTCAGCAAGCTCTTGATTATCATGAGTTCCCGATTCCAGGCAAAATTGCCGTAGAACTGACGAAGCCTGCAAACTCTGCAGAAGACCTAGCACTTGCATACAGCCCAGGCGTGGCTGAGCCTGTTCGCGAGATCGCACAGAACGTTGATAACGTCTATAAGTACACAGGTAAGGGCAACATGGTTGCTGTTATCTCTAACGGTACAGCGATTCTTGGCCTAGGTAACCTTGGTCCTATTGCTTCTAAACCTGTAATGGAAGGTAAAGCGCTACTGTTTAAGCGTTTTGCTGGTTTAGATTCTATCGATATTGAAGTAAAACACCGCACAATCGATGAGTTCGTTGATACGGTTGCGAATATCGCAGATACATTCGGCGGTATTAACCTGGAAGACATCAAAGCACCAGACTGTTTTGAGATTGAACGTCGCCTGATTGAGCGTTGTGATGTACCGGTATTCCACGATGACCAACACGGTACTGCGATTGTAACGGCAGCGGGTATGCTGAACGCGATCGAACTTCAAGGTAAGAAACTTGAAGAGTGTAAGATCGTTTGTTTAGGTGCTGGCGCAGCAGCGGTTGCATGTATGGAACTACTGATTAAGTGTGGCGCTCAGCGTGAGAAGATTTACATGCTTGACCGTAAAGGCGTGATTCACACTCGTCGTGATGATCTGAACGAATACAAAGAGCTATTCGCAAACAACACGGATAAGCGCACACTTGAAGATGTTATCGAAGGCGCTGACCTGTTCTTAGGTGTATCGGGTCCTAACCTACTGCCTGCTGAAGCACTAACGTTGATGGCTGATAAGCCAGTTGTGTTTGCATGTTCAAACCCAGATCCAGAGATCAAACCTGAGCTTGCACACGAAGTTCGTTCTGACCTTATCATGGGTACAGGCCGTAGTGATTACCCTAACCAAGTAAACAACGTACTTTGTTTCCCATTCATTTTCCGTGGTGCATTAGATGTGCGTGCAAGCGAAATCAATGACGAAATGAAGCTAGCGGCGGTTAAAGCGATTCGTGAACTGGCGAAAGAAGAAGTTCCAGCTGAAGTACTAGCAGCTGCGGGCGAGACTGCACTGGAGTTCGGTAAGGGTTACATCATTCCTAAGCCAATGGACCCACGTCTACTTCCTCGCGTAGCACGAGCAGTTGCGGAAGCGGCTGTTGAATCTGGCGTAGCTCGTATCGAGATGCCTGCTAACTATATGGCTTAATAGCTGTTGCTCTATTGAGCCAAAAAGAATAATAAAAAACCGACTCATCTGGAGTCGGTTTTTTTATGTCTATCATTCACAGCGCAATCATAAAAAGCTATGCGGGATGTGATAAATAAGGTTCAGCTAGAGCGAATCAATAATGAAGGCAGTGACTGAGTTGTTTTTATTCTTCGTCAAACGCTTCGAACTCGATACCCATCTCTGTCATCAGCTTTTTCACTTCAGCAGGAATATCGTCTGGGCGGTCTTTACGAAGGTCTTCATCCGTTGGTAGTGGTTGGCCTGTGTACGCATGTAGAAAGGCTTCGCACAGTAGCTCACTGTTTGTTGCATGGCGTAGGTTATTAATCTGGCGGCGAGTACGCTCGTCAGTAAGAACCTTTAACACTTTTAGAGGGATAGAAACTGTAATTTTCTTTACTTGTTCGCTTTTCTTTCCATGCTCAGCATATGGGCTTATGTATTCACCATTCCAGTCGGCCATTGCGTACCTTCATCACTTTAGTTGTTAGAATAAATTAATAGTGGTGATTTTAGCGGGATTTACTGCCATAAGCAAAGACATATAGACGTCTAGAAGTATTGACGTCTCACGTTTATGAAAGTAAAGTGAATAACATATATCTAACACAGCCGCAAAATGCCGACAAGCCGCTGTGATTCTCAGACGCAAAACTTGTAAGGAAGCACCTATGAGCAGCCGGAAGCCAGCAACAATCGCAGTACGTACTGGTATCGAGTCAGACACGCAACACCATGCCGTTGTCCCACCCATTTATCTTTCGACTAACTATGGGTTTCCCGCTTTTGGTGAAGTGCCAAAGTACGATTACACCCGTTCTGGTAACCCAAACCGCGGTTTATTAGAGACGGCACTGTTTGAGCTTGAATCAGGCAAAGGCGCGGTTGTGACTAACTGTGGTACTTCGGCGCTTAACTTATGGGTTTCGGCTTTCTTAGGCGGCGATGATCTTATTATTGCACCGCACGATTGCTACGGCGGTACTTACCGTCTGTTTAACACTCGCTCGCTAAAAGGTGACTTCAAAGTTCTGTTCGTTGATCAATCGGATCAAGCAGCGCTGGATGCGGCGCTCGCGCTTAAGCCAAAGTTGATCTTAATTGAAACCCCATCGAATCCACTGGTTCGCGTGGTTGATATTGCAGAAACTTGCCGTAAAGCGAAAGAGGTTGGTGCTCTGGTTGCTGTCGACAACACGTTTTTGACACCTGTGTTCCAAAAGCCTTTAGAGCTGGGTGCTGATTTTGTTATCCACTCAACCACTAAGTACATCAATGGACACTCAGATGTTATTGGTGGCGTTGTGGTCACTAAGACAGAAGAACACGCTGAAGAGTTAGCATGGTGGGGCAACTGTATTGGTGCGACTGGCACACCATTTGATAGCTACATGACTTTACGTGGTATTCGTACGCTAGGTGCGCGTATGCGAGTTCACGAAGAAAGCTCACGTGAAATTCTAGCGTCTCTGCAGCAACAAGATCTTGTTGGCACTATTTACCACCCAAGCCTTCCTGAACATCCGGGTCATGATATCGCGAAGAAACAGCAATCGGGCTTTGGTTCCATGCTCAGTTTTGAGTTTGCGGGCTCATTCGAGGCGCTTAAATACTTTGTTGATAAGTTAGAGCTGTTTTCTTTGGCAGAATCATTGGGCGGTGTTGAAAGCCTGATTTGTCACCCTGCGTCGATGACTCACCGCGCGATGGGTGAAGAAGCCTTAGCAGAAGCGGGTGTTTCTCAGCAACTACTGCGTCTATCTGTTGGCCTTGAAGATGCAGAAGACCTAATCGATGACCTCAAGCAAGCGTTTGAAAGAACACAGCGCTTTATCGCTGAAGGGGAGGGTTAATAATGGCAACCTTTCGCCAGCTACATAAATTTGGTGGCAGCAGTTTAGCGAATCCTGAATGTTACCAACGCGTGGTCAACATTCTTAGAGAATACTCATCAGCATCTGATTTGGTGGTGGTATCGGCAGCAGGCAAAACAACCAACCGTTTGATTGAATTTGTTGAAGCGCTCGACAAAGATGGTCGTATTGCCCATGAATGCCTACAAGCACTTCGTCAGTTCCAACTCGATCTGATTGAAGCACTGCTTGAGGGTGAATCAGCCGCACAACTTACTTCAACCATTCAACAAGAATTTACCGCTTTGGGTGAGCTAACGGCTCCCTTGAGCGAAGCACAAAAAGCAAAAGTGCTTGGACACGGTGAGGTTTGGTCTTCACGTCTACTAGCGGCTTTGTTGTGCCAGCATGACTTACAAGCAGTTGCTCAAGATGCGCGTGCTTTTTTACGTGCAGAAGTGGGTGCTCAGCCTGAAGTCGACCGCGCACGTTCTTACCCTCTGATCAAAGAAGCTCTGGCGCAGCATGCACATTGCCGCGTGGTGATTACGGGCTTTATGGCTCAGAACTGCGAGGGTGAAACCGTACTGCTTGGTCGCAACGGTTCGGATTACTCAGCGACCGTGATTGGTGCTTTGGCTGAAGTTGAACGCGTGACGATTTGGAGTGATGTGGCGGGCGTTTACAGCGCTGACCCTCGTCTGGTTTCAGATGCGTGTCTATTGCCTCTACTTCGCCTTGATGAAGCCAGCGAATTGGCTCGTCTTGCCGCTCCAGTGCTTCACAGCCGAACGCTACAGCCTGTGGCTCAAAGTGCTATGGATCTCAGCTTACGCTGCAGCTATCAGCCGGAGGCGGGCTCTACACAGATCGAGCGTGTACTGGCATCGGGTCGTGGCGCAAAAATCATTACCTCTTTGGATGAAGTGCTTATCGTGCAACTGACCTTTGGTCACGGGCACGATTTCGACCGTCTAGAAAGTGAGGTGCTTGAAGGGCTTAAGCGTGCTCAACTAGAGCCGCTGGCTTATGAGTTAGAACCGGATCAACACTGCTTGCGCCTTGCCTACACGGAAGAGATCGCTGGTGGTGCGCTGGAATATCTGCAAGATCACGCGATTGAAGCTGAGATTAAGCTGAAAGAGGGCTTCTCTCTTATTGCTGCTGTAGGTGCGGGCGTAACGAAGAACCCGAACCACTGCTACGGTTTTTATCATCAGCTAAAGAGTTCATCGGTTGAGTTTATCTCTGAAGCGAACTCTGGCCTGAGTTTAGTGGCAGTGATTCGTAAGAGTGAAACATCGAGCCTAGTGAAGGGCATTCACTCTCAACTATTCCAAGCGCAGAAGCGTGTTGCGATTGCCTTGTGTGGTAAGGGTAACATTGGTTCAAGCTGGTTAAGCCTGTTTGCTGAGCAAAAGGCTGAGCTCGAAAAGCGTCGCGGAATGAACTTTGAATTGGTTGCTGTGGTTGATAGCCAAACCTATTGGTTCGACGACCAAGGTATTGATGCAACCTCTGTCGGTGAGCGCTTCGATGATGAAGCGATTGCTAACAATGGAAACGACTGGCTGGAGCGTTTAGGCTCTATTCAGGGCTACGACGAAGCTGTGGTTTTGGATGTGACTGCGAGCCCAGTGCTTGCAGCAAAGTATCTGCAAATCGCACAACAAGGTATTCACCTAATCTCGGCGAACAAGGTGGCAGGTTCTGCATCGAGCGAGTATTACCATCAAGTACAAGATGCTTTCGCTAAGATCAGCCGTCATTGGTTGTACAACGCGACAGTGGGTGCTGGATTGCCGATTAACCACACGGTACGTGACCTACGTGAAAGTGGCGATGACATCATTGCGTTGTCTGGCATTTTCTCGGGCACGTTGTCTTGGTTGTTCCAACAGTTTGATGGCACCGTGCCGTTCAGCGAGTTGGTTGACTTAGCATGGCAACAAGGCCTTACGGAACCTGACCCTCGTGCTGACCTAGATGGCTCAGACGTGATGCGTAAGCTGGTGATTCTGGCGCGTGAATCTGGTTTGGATATCGAACCTGAAAACGTAAAAGTGGAATCACTGGTCCCTGAAGAACTGCAAGACCTATCGGTGGATGACTTCTTTGACAAAGCTTCTGTGCTGAGTGAAGAGTTGGCTGAGCGTTTGGAGAAAGCGCACTCTCAACAGAAAGTTCTGCGTTACGTAGCGCGTTTGGAGAAGAACGGTAAGGCAACCGTAGGCGTTGAAGCACTGTCTAAAGAACACGCTCTAGCGAACTTGCTGCCTTGCGATAACATCTTTGCGATTGAGAGCAAATGGTACAAAGATAATCCGTTGGTTATTCGTGGCCCAGGTGCCGGTCGTGAAGTAACGGCAGGTGCAATTCAATCTGATCTAAACAGAATGTCTAGTCTGTTCTGATACTCATATCGGTTGGTTTGAAACTCAGATCAATTGTTTTAGTACGTAAATGGCATACTATTCACTAAGATAAATAAGGCTGAAAGCACGATGTGTTTTTCAGCCTTTTTTCTACATTATTTCTGCTTTGCGACCCATCTAACGACTTGAGTTTTACTCACGATCTACTTGAGAAAAATTCATAATGGATCTGTTGACATTAAATCGTATTCAATACATTCTACAGACATATAGACGTCTAAACGTCGTTTAAGGATTTGAGTTTTTAGTGGTTGCTTTTGCCACAGGGAGAGTAAGATGGGATACACACACGCTAGTCATATCGACGCTTTAAATCAGAATATCGCTGAGCTTTCTGACAACATCAATGTGTCATTTGAGTTTTTTCCACCGAGCAGTGAGAAGATGGAAGAGACCCTGTGGAACTCTGTTCACCGCCTTAAAACACTTCAACCAAAATTTGTATCGGTAACTTACGGTGCAAACTCGGGTGAACGTGACCGTACCCACTCAATCATTAAAGAAATTAAAAACCAAACCGGCCTAGTGGCTGCACCGCACCTAACGTGTATTGATGCAAGCCGTGAAGAGCTGATTCAAATTGCCGACGATTACTGGGCAAATGGTATCGAGAGTATTGTTGCGCTACGTGGTGATATTCCAGCAGGCGGCGGCGCGCCAGAGATGTACGCATCTGACCTAGTCGAGCTACTTAAATCTCGCCACGATTTTGATATCTCAGTAGCGGCATTCCCTGAGGTTCACCCTGAAGCAAAAAGCGCTCAATCTGATCTTATTAACCTAAAGCGTAAAGTGGATGCGGGTGCCAACCGTGCCATCACTCAGTTCTTCTTTGATGTAGAGAGCTACCTACGCTTTCGTGACCGCTGTGTAGCGGCTGGCGTTGATGTTGAGATTGTACCGGGCATTCTGCCGGTTTCTAACTTCAAGCAAGCATCTCGCTTTGCTGCGATGAACAACGTAAAAGTACCGGGCTGGATGGCGAAGCAGTTTGAAGGTTTGGATGATGATCCAACGACTCGTCAGCTTGTTGGTGCTAGCCAAGCAATTGATATGGTTCGTACACTGAGCCGTGAAGGTGTGAAAGATTTCCACTTCTACACGCTAAACCGTGCAGAAATGACTTATGCACTTTGCCATACGCTAGGTGTTCGTCCGCAAGTCGCTGCGCTGTAAGAAAAGTCTAAGAAGTAAAGCCTAAGCACTTGTAAAAAGCCTCTGGCAGTAACATTTCAAATCCTATAGATACAAAAAAGGCTTGGACTCATAGAGTTCAAGCCTTTTGCTTTTCTAGCTTAACTTAAGCTAGAGCGCCAAGTTCAAGCAGTACTTCTTCAGCCCATACAATCCATGCTTCACGGATAAGTAGGTTACGACGAAGTGTTAGACGCTCAAGGCGTGCTTGCTTGTCTAGTGTCGATGGCGTTGCGTAGTAAGCTGCTTCGATTTCACGGTAGTGAGAAACCAGTTTGCGAGACTCTTCTACTAGCTCAGCAAGTTGTACACGGTAAGCGTCAGAAGGTTGTACAGCACAAGCCATTAGCTTAGCTGAGAACTCGTCACGAACGGTTGGGTGTGCAGTTGGTTGTTCAAACCATTCACCTAGCGCGCCACGGCCAGCATCAGTGATAGAGTAAACTTTACGATCAGGTTTGCCTTCTTGAGGCTCAAGCACGCAAGTTACCTGGTCGTTCTGAGCCATTTTATTTAGCTCGCGGTAAACTTGTTGATGGCTAGCTTTCCAGAAGTAACCAATGCTTGCGGAGAATTCTTTTGTGATATCGTAACCAGTAGCATCGCGTGTACTTAAAACGGTTAGAATTACGTGTGGTAATGACATGTCTGAAATCCAAATGGTAAACAGTAAACAAATACTTAAACAACAAGTGTGCTTCTAATGGCACGTTATATTGGTTATGTCTAAGTAGCACCAACTCATCGGTTGGTTATGTCACCTTACAAAGCCGTTTATCACCTAGGTTGACCAGTTTATTGGTCAAGATGCTGCAGATTATTTTTTGGAGTGTTTCCGCAGCGGAGCAGTAGTATATCTAAATAATAAGCATAAAGTAGAATACATGGACAAAATAACCCAAAAAACTGACAAAAAACTCAGTATTGCTTATTTTGTGAAATAAAAAGGTCGCACTGGGCGACCTTTTGTCTGTTGAATGGTAGGAATCACTAATTAACCAGTGTTTCGCATGCCTGCTGCAATGCCTGCAATCGTCACCATTAGCGCTTCTTCAAGCTCTGCTGGTGGTGTTTCACACTTACGAGTACGGTAAAGCAGTTCAGCTTGAAGCATGTTTAGTGGCTCAACGTAGATGTTACGTAGGCGGATTGACTCAAGTCCCCAAGGGTCGCTCTGCATTAGGTTCTCGTTGTTTTCTACATTCAGTACCGCTTTGATGTCTTTTTGCAGCTGTTCACGCAGTAACTCACCTAACGGCAGTAGTTCTTTATCAACAAGACGTTGGTCGTAGTACTTCGCAATTTCCATGTTGCACTTCGAGTACACCATTTCCAACATACCCAGACGAGTTGAGAAGAACGGCCACTCGCGACACATCTCTTCGAGCAGGGCTTGATGGCCTTGATCTACAGAGTACTGAATCGCTTCACCAGCGCCTAACCATGCAGGCAGTACCAAACGGTTTTGGCTCCAAGAGAAGATCCATGGAATCGCACGTAGGCTTTCTACGCCGCCGTTCGGGTTACGTTTCGCAGGGCGAGAGCCAAGAGGCAGTTTACCTAGCTCCAGTTCAGGTGTCGCTTGACGGAAGTAAGGTACGAATTTCTCTTCGCCACGAACCACGTTGCGGTAAGCCTCACAAGATACTTGAGATAGCACTTCCATTAGGTCGCGCCACTCTTGTTTTGGCTCTGGTGGCGGCAGAAGGTTCGCTTCTAGAATCGCACTTGCGTAAAGGTTAAAGCTGTTTACAGCAACGTCTGGTAAACCAAGCTTAAAGCGGATCATTTCGCCTTGCTCAGTTACACGTAAACCGCCTTTCAAGCTCTTAGGTGGCTGAGAAAGAAGAGCAGCGTGCGCTGGCGCACCACCACGACCAACCGTACCGCCACGACCGTGGAATAGAGTCAGTTCAATGCCTTCTTCATCACAAACTTTAACCAGCTTGTCCATCGCGTCATACTGGGCCCAACCTGCAGACATTACGCCCGCATCTTTCGCTGAGTCAGAGTATCCGATCATCACCATTTGGTGGTTCTGGATAAATCCACGGTACAAGTCGATGCTCATTAGCTGCTTCATTACCGCTTCTGAGTTGTTCAAATCGTCTAGCGTTTCGAACAGTGGACATACGTCCATGCGGTATGGGCAACCACATTCTTGCAGAAGCAAGTGAACAGCCAGTACATCCGATGCAGTACGAGCCATAGAAATCACATAAGCGCCGAAGGCTTCACGAGGTTGAGCTGCAATTACCTTACAGGTGTCCAAAACCTCTTTGACCTGTTCAGATGGCTCCCAGTCGCGCGGTAGCAGTGGGCGTTTTGAGCTTAATTCATTGGTTAAGAAAGCAATCTTGTCTTGCTCGCTCCACTGGTCGTAATCGCCAATGCCTAGGTAGCGAGTCAGTTCAGATAGGACATCTGAGTGACGGGTACTTTCTTGACGAACATCGAGACGAACTAAATGCACACCGAATGCTTTTAGGCGACGTAGGGTATCAAGCAGAGAACCATCTGCGATTACGCCCATGCCACATTCGTGCAGCGATTGGTAACACGCGTAAAGTGGTGTCCAAAGTTGGTCGATGTTCTGCAGTGTTTCTTTCTTCGGAACCTCTGTGTCATGCAGTTTTGCGTCAAGCACTTCTAGCGTGTTGTTCAGCAGAGTGCGTAGGCTCTTAAGGATTGCACGGTAAGCTTCGTGCTCATCACCTGCTAGTTCACGAACCGCATCATTACACTTAGTCATCGACAGCTCGGTAATCAGCTCATTAACGTCGCCTAGGTAAAGGTCTGCAGCTTTCCAGCGAGATAGGCGCAGCACTTCTTTAGTGATGGTGTGCGTTACGAATGGGTTACCATCGCGGTCACCGCCCATCCAAGATGAGAAGTGTACTGGGCGTGCATCGATCGGCAGGCCTTCACCAAGGTAGCCTTTTAGTCGGCCATCCATGTCGCGTAGAAAATCTGGTACTGCTTCCCATAGAGAGTTTTCTACAACCGCAAAGCCCCACTTAGCTTCATCAAGTGGCGTTGGGCGTTGTTGACGAATCACATCTGAGTGCCAACCTTGAGCGATAAGTTGCTCTAGGCGACGTTCGGTTTTCACGCGCTCTTTGTGTGATAGGTCGCTTAATTCTAATTTAGACAGACACTCGTTGATCTTAACCAGCTTGTTGATCATGGTGCGACGAGTGATCTCTGTTGGGTGTGCAGTCAAAACGAGTTCAATGTTCAGGTCGCGAACAGCTTGAGCCGCATCTAGCTTGCTGATGTCGTTTTGGTTTAATTTGGAAAATAGAGATTGCAGCACGTCTGGTTCGCAAACATGCTCCTCACAGTGGCGAGAGATGGTGTGGTACTGCTCTGCCATGTTGGTGAGGTTGAGAAATTGGTTAAATGCACGAGCAACAGGAGTGAGTTGTTCGTTCGGCAGGTTTTTGATTTCTTCAACTAGGCTGTCACGGTCAGCTTTGTTGCCTGCGCGGGCGGATTTGGAAAGTTTACGGATAGTTTCCACTTTCTCTAAGATAACGTCACCATGTGCATCTTGGATTGTGTTACCTAGCAAGCGTCCCAGCATGCTTACGTTACTCTTGAGAGCGGCGTATTTCTCGTTCATTGTCATCCTGCCTCGTAAAAAAATTACATCCATTGTTCCTTGTTAAGTACACAATCTAGCGAAAACTGCTGTATCTAGTCAAATAAAGCATTCTAAGTTTGCAATTATTAGGTTTAGAAATGTGGGAGAAGTAAATTTTTCAATACTGTGGAATAAAGTGAAATTTAATTACAAGAACAGGCTATGTCAGAGATAACAGAATAAAAGCCACCTTTTGGGGTAGCTTTTGTATAAAAATATCGAACGGGTAGCAATAACTAGAAACAATATTTACGGATCGATTTACTCAGAACATCAATTGTTGGGTCAATAAAATCGAAGCTTAAGAACTCATCCGGTTGGTGAGCCTGGTCGATTGACCCCGGACCTAGTACTAAGGTTGGACACAGCTCTTGAAGGAAAGGTGCCTCTGTACAGTAGTTCACGGTTTGCGATTCAATCTCGCACACCGATTCCATACCACCAATAAATGGATGATCGTGTTGGCACTCGTAACCCGGAATCGGCTCATGCAGCGGAGTAATGTCAATTCTGCCCGGCCATTTTGCTTCTACTTCCTTGAGTGCGCTGCGCAGCATGTTATCCAACCCATCTAAGCTGATGCCTGGTAAAGGACGAACGTCGTAATGTAGTTCACAACAGCCACAGATTCGGTTAGCGCTATCACCGCCGTGAATATGGCCAAGGTTTAGAGTCGGACTTGGAATAGCGAAACCTGGGTGGTGATACTCTTTGACTAACTTGTCACGCAGCTGCATCAAAGCAAACAGCACTTCATGCATGATTTCGATGGCGTTGACACCTAATGCAGGATCCGAAGAGTGACCTGATTTACCGGTTACTCGCACGGCATTGGCGACATGACCTTTATGACCACGTATAGGCACAAGGCTGGTTGGCTCACCAATGATGCAGTAATCCGGTTTAAATGGTGCATTCTCCGTGAAGTGACGTGCGCCTAGCATGGTGGTCTCTTCATCACAGGTTGCCAATACATAAAGTGGCTTCGCCTGTTTGCTCCAATCCATCTTCTTTGCCGCTTCATAAACGAAAGCGAAAAAGCCTTTCATATCGGCCGTGCCTAACCCATAGAAGCGATTGTTGTGTTCTGTTAGTGCGTGAGGATCGAAGTTCCAACGCCCTTCATCGAATGGCACTGTGTCGCTGTGTCCCGCTAATAACAAGCCACCTTCACCTGAGCCCATCTTTGCGACCATATTATGCTTGCCGGGCTCGACCTCCACGACCTCAACGCTAAAGCCTAAGTCTTTAAACCATTGAGCCATTTTTTCGATCACTTTTTCGTTGCCATGATCCCAGCTTGGATCGGTAGAACTAATAGAGTCGGTGGAAATTAGGCCTTTGTAGACCTCAAGAAAACTCGGTAATTGCATAATATCTTCACTTCTACTATTGACAGGAAAACTATAAGTCGGTAAAACACATATTAAATCATATTTAATGCATAAGAAATCAAATAAAGCCAAAAATTAAGTATGAATAGTCAAATTTTGAAATGTAACTTACCTCAGGAATGGATGTGTTGAGATGTTGAAAACCACGATCATTGGCGCAAGCGGCTACACAGGAGCAGAACTGGCTCTAATGATAAACAGACACCCTGAGCTCACGCTATCAGGTTTATATGTCTCAGCCAATAGTGTAGACGCAGGTAAACCTATTGCGGCACTGCACGGTAAGTTAGCTGGCTTGATTGATATGCCAGTACAGCCATTAACGAATCCAGAAGAAGTAGCAAAGCAGTCTGATGTGATTTTCTTAGCTACCGCACACGAAGTAAGTCACGACCTAGCGCCAATTTTTCTAGAAAACGATTGCCAAGTCTTCGACCTATCGGGTGCATTCAGAGTTAAAGGCGAGAACTTCTACCAAGAGTTCTACGGTTTTGAACACCAACACGAACAATGGCTAGATAAAGCCGCTTACGGTTTAGCGGAATGGAATGAGCAAGCGATTAAAGAAGCTCAACTTGTTGCAGTCGCGGGTTGTTATCCAACCGCATCACAATTGGCGATTAAGCCTTTGGTTGAAGCGAAGTTACTGGATGAGAACCAATGGCCTGTGATTAACGCGACCAGCGGTGTTACTGGAGCGGGTCGTAAGGCGACTATGGTTAACAGCTTCTGCGAAGTGAGTCTGCAAGCTTACGGCGTATTCAATCACCGTCATCAACCTGAAATGGCTGCACATTTAGGATGTGATGTGATTTTCACTCCGCACCTCGGCAACTTTAAGCGCGGTATTTTAGCGACCATCACCATGAAACTGGCTGAAGGCGTGACAGAGCAACAGATACAAGATGCCTTTGAGCAAGCTTACCAAGGTAAACCTGCAGTGAGACTACTCGAAGAGACACTGCCAAGAATTCAAGATGTAGAACAGACGCCTTTCTGCGACTTAGGTTGGAAGGTTCAAGGTCAGCACATCATCGTTGTTTCAGCGATTGATAACTTATTAAAGGGTGCATCTAGCCAAGCGATGCAGTGTTTAAATTTACGTTATGGTTTTGCGCCATTAACTGCGTTAGTGTAAAGGAATCTAGATATGAGCCTTAATAATCAACCATTAATCATAAAGTTAGGTGGCGCTGCGCTATCTTGTGGTGAAACACTCAGCAAGTTATTTGGTGCTATTTCAGCTTACCAACAGCAGGCACAGCGACCTATCGTGATTGTTCACGGCGGTGGTTACCTTGTTGACGACCTAATGAATAAGTTGAACCTCGAAACCGTCAAGAAAGAAGGGCTACGTGTTACTCCTTATGACCAGATCCCTGTGATCGCTGGTGCACTAGCGGGCACGGCCAACAAACTACTTCAAGGTCAGGCAATTAAAGATGGTATCAATGCCGTTGGTTTGAGCCTTGCAGACGGTGGTTTATGCAAAGTGAGCGAACTGAACCCTGAGCTGGGCGCAGTAGGAAAAGCGGAGCCGGGCGACTCAACCGTTCTGCAAGCGATTCTTAATGCGGGCGCACTGCCAATCATTAGCTCAATTGGTCTGACTGAGCAAGGCCAACTGATGAACGTCAATGCCGATCAAGCAGCGGTTGCCGTTGCAGGCGCACTTGATGCTGAACTGGTGCTACTTTCTGATGTAAGTGGTGTGTTGGATGGCAAAGGCCACCTCATTCCAAGCCTTAATCAACAGCAAGCTGATGACCTTATTACAGGCAAAGTGATTACTGACGGCATGATCGTTAAGGTTCAAGCTGCACTAGAAGCCGCTAACGACCTTGGACGACCAATCGAAGTTGCCACTTGGCGATACCCAGAAAAGCTAACACAACTGTTTTCAGGTAAAAGCATAGGAACACAGTTTTTACCTCAGTAGGTCTTACAACGAGTCACTACTTAAAGAATTTAGACAAATTAAATAAACATATAATTATGAAGTCATTTCCAACGCTGACCGCCATGTGCAGTATGGAAACTAGGAGAAAGAAAATGAGCAAAGTTAACGTAAAGAAAGTTGTAGTAGCCTACTCTGGCGGTCTAGACACATCAGTAATCATTCCATGGTTGAAAGAGAACTATGACTGTGAAGTGGTTGCGTTTGTTGCGGATGTTGGTCAAGGCGACGAAGAGTTGATTGGTATCGAAGAGAAAGCGAAAGCTTCGGGTGCTTCTGAGTGTTACATCGCTGACCTTAAAGAAGAGATGGTGGCAGATTACATCTACCCAACGCTAAAAACGGGCGCTTACTACGAAGGCAAATACCTACTAGGTACTTCTATGGCTCGTCCAATCATTGCGAAAGCGCAGGTTGAAGTTGCTCGTAAAGTAGGAGCAGACGCACTGTGTCACGGTTGTACTGGTAAAGGTAATGACCAAGTTCGTTTTGAAGGTGCATTCGCAGCACTGGCACCAGACCTACACGTAATTGCACCATGGCGTGAGTGGGATCTAGTGAGCCGTGAAGAGTGTCTAGATTACCTAGCAGAACGTAACATTCCTTGTACTGCTTCTCTGACTAAGATTTACTCGCGTGATGCAAACGCATGGCACATCTCTACAGAAGGTGGCGTTCTAGAAGATACATGGAACGCGCCAAACGAAGATTGCTGGGCTTGGACTGTAGACCCAGAGCAGGCACCAAACGAATCTGAAACAGTGACGCTTAAAGTTGAAAAAGGCGAAGTGGTTGCGGTTGATGGTGAAACAATGACGCCATACAACGCACTGGTTTACCTAAATGAGAAGGGCGCTAAGCACGGTGTTGGTCGTATCGATATCGTAGAAAACCGTCTTGTTGGTATGAAGTCTCGTGGTTGTTATGAAACTCCGGGTGGCACAATCATGATGGAAGCACTGCGTGCAGTAGAGCAGCTGGTTCTTGATAAAGCGGCATTCGAATTCCGTGAAGAGCTAGGTGTTAAAGCATCTCACCTTGTATACGATGGTCGTTGGTTCACTCCGCTATGTAAGTCAATCCTTGCAGCGACAGAAGAACTAGCACAAGACGTGAATGGCGAAGTGGTTATCAAACTTTACAAAGGCCATGCAACGGTGACTCAGAAGCGTTCTGACAACAGCCTGTACTCAGAAGAGTTTGCAACCTTTGGTGAAGATGAAGTTTACGACCAAAGCCACGCTGAAGGCTTCATCCGTCTTTACTCGCTATCAAGCCGTATTCGTGCTCTGAATAGCCAAAAGTAATGCTAACAATGAGTTAGTGAGCTAGCCTTTGATGAAAGCTTAAAGGTCAGTAAACAGACATTATTATGCAAAGCCCATTCACTATTGATTAGTGAGTGGGCTTTTTAGTTTCTATTCGCCGAATAAATCAGCTTCGGTTTTTACTATCGAATGGCATATAATTCGCGCTCCACGCTGAAAATAATCAATGGATTGAACTTCTGGTGAATAAATATGTTAAAATAATGAATTAATACTTTATTTTCATTTTGAATTGCCGTAAGTTTAAACCATCAGAAAAATACTGAATCTTAATCAGAATTATCATTTGCAAAAACAGTGAGCACTGTGCAATTAGGAGATACACAATGGCATTATGGGGCGGTAGATTTACCCAAGCAGCAGACACCCGGTTCAAAGATTTTAACGATTCTCTTCGTTTTGATTACCGATTGGCTGAGCAAGACATTGTGGGCTCAATTGCCTGGTCTAAGGCTCTACTGTCGGTCAACGTATTAACAGAAGAAGAGCAGCAGAAGCTTGAGTTAGCGCTGAATGAGCTAAAACTTGAGGTGATGGAAGATCCTGAACAGATTCTACGTTCTGATGCAGAAGATATTCACAGCTGGGTTGAGCAACAACTTATCGGCAAAGTCGGTGATTTGGGCAAAAAGCTTCACACAGGCCGTTCTCGTAATGACCAAGTGGCGACCGACCTGAAACTGTGGTGTCGTCAGCAAGGTAACCAACTGCTATTGGCATTGGATCGCCTACAGAGCCAAATGGTCAACGTTGCTTCTCAGCATCAAGAAACTGTGCTTCCTGGCTACACTCACTTACAACGTGCTCAGCCGGTAACTTTTGCTCACTGGTGCTTGGCTTACGTTGAAATGCTTGAGCGTGATTATTCTCGTTTGAATGATGCGATTAAGCGTCTAGATACATGTCCGCTGGGTTCTGGTGCCCTTGCCGGAACTGCTTACCCGATGGACCGTGAAGAGTTAGCTCACAACTTAGGTTTCCGTCGTGCAACGCGCAACTCTCTAGATTCAGTCTCTGACCGTGACCATGTGATGGAGCTGATGTCGATCGCTTCTATCTCTATGCTTCACCTTTCGCGTCTTGCAGAAGATATGATTTTCTACAACTCAGGTGAATCAAACTTCATCGAGTTAGCAGATACCGTGACTTCAGGTTCATCTCTGATGCCACAAAAGAAAAACCCGGATGCGTTAGAACTTATCCGTGGCAAAACTGGCCGTGTTTACGGTTCACTAGCTGCAATGATGATGACAGTAAAAGCTCTGCCTTTGGCGTACAACAAAGACATGCAAGAAGATAAAGAAGGTCTGTTCGACGCTTTAGATACTTGGAATGATTGTATGGAAATGGCAGCGCTCTGTTTTGACGGCATTAAAGTGAACGGCGAACGTACACTTGAAGCGGCGAAACAAGGCTACGCGAACTCAACTGAACTGGCTGATTACCTAGTAGCGAAAGGGATTCCTTTCCGTGAAGCTCACCATATTGTCGGTGTAACAGTAGTAGCGGCGATTGCTAAAGGCTGTGCATTAGAAGAATTAACCATCGCAGAGATGAAAGAGTTCTCTGAGGTGATTGAAGAGGATGTATATGACATCCTGACCATTGAATCGTGTCTTGAAAAACGTAGCGCGCTAGGTGGTGTATCTCCACAGCAAGTGGCTTACGCGGTTGACCAAGCTGAGAAACGTTTATCACAGCGTGACACTTCCATCGTTAAGGTTCGTCCTGCTCGTCTGACTGATATTGAAGCGTTAGAAGGCATGGTCGCTTACTGGGCGAACATGGGTGAAAATCTACCTCGTTCTCGTAATGAACTGGTGCGTGATATTGGCTCGTTTGCGGTCGCGGAACATCATGGAGAGGTGACAGGTTGTGCATCACTCTATGTGTATGACTCTGGCTTAGCAGAAATTCGCTCACTCGGTGTTGAGGCTGGCTGGCAAGGTCAAGGGCAGGGTACTGCGATTGTGCAGCACTTGGTTGAGAAAGCGCGACAAATGGCCATCAAGAAGGTGTTTGTGCTGACTCGTACACCAGAGTTCTTCATGAAGCATGATTTCTTACCGACATCGAAATCTCTACTGCCTGAGAAGGTACTGAAAGATTGTGACCAGTGTCCTCGTCAACATGCGTGTGATGAAGTGGCGTTGGAAGTGAACTTGGTAGAGCAGATTATCGCTAAGGTTAATGTTGCATAAGACATTGATTTTATAGCTCCTAAAAAAAAGATCAAAAATCTGATCTTTTTTGGGAACAAACTAAGAAAAGCCCGGTCTATTAAAGTACCACTGCTTTTTCTTAGAATTTTCTAAGAAAGCCCTAGAATCGATTGGTTCTGGGGCTTTTTTCTATCCGCTGTTTGGTAAATGATAATAGCTCGATAATTACGGTGCACGATTGATGTATTGAACCTATCATCTAACCATTATTGCCTATCCAGCAAACTCCTCAGCTAACGCTTTTTGTTCCTTAAAGGCAGCACCACTAACTTCATTATCCAATGCAGCGATAACAAGCCACTGAACGCGAAAGCGGCCATCATCAAGGCGATGGCATTGATGGTTTTCGGGTCTTCCCTGAAAAGTAACCACCATGTTCCCCAACTCAAGAGCGACAGCACCATGAGTTGGTTCATACAACGTTGGCAGCGACCGAGTTTGTTGAAGATTTTTTCATTTTTATTGCAATGAATACATGTCATCTTGGGCTTGATTCGCGTTATGCTTGTTGCCCTGATAATACCACGTCACAAGATATTGGATCACGGTGACATAGAGAGAGAAGATCGATGATTGAGCGCCAAGAAACCAAGCAACGTATGAGCCGTATTGTTAAACACAACGGTACTATCTACCTATGTGGCCAAGTTTGTGCTGATGCAACTAAAGACATCACTGAACAAACACAGACCATGCTAGATAAAGTAGAAGCGCTACTTGAGCAAGCAGGCAGCGACAAAGAGCACATGCTGTCAGCAACGATTTACTTGAAAGACATGAAAGACTTCCAAGAAATGAACGCAGTATGGGATGCATGGGTTCCAGAAGGTCACGCTCCAGCTCGCGCATGTGTGACTGGCGACATGGCTCGCGAAGCACTGCTAGTTGAGATCTCTGTGATTGCAGCTGAGAAGTAATTCTCTCGCATTTAGCGATAAGTAACGGTTTTAAGAGATTCCAGATACCTCGTCCCTCGGTTCTGGAATGACGGTTTAAGTTTTGGTTTAGTGGCTTAAATAAATCAACGTCATTCCCGAAAGCGACGAAGGAGCGTAGTCGGGAATCTGTTATTTGTTCGTTGCCGAAAAACAAAAAGGAAAGCCAATGGCTTTCCTTTTTAGTATCTAATTTATGTGTTCTGTCTCAATCAACCGAGATTAACAACCAGGTCCACAATCTAGACAGTGTTTCACCATCTCTGGGCCTAAGTGCAGTTTCGCGTTGAGGTCACGCAGCGCTGTTCGTACACCCTCTTCAATTACTGGGTGATAGAACGGCATGTCTAGCATTTCAGAAACCGTCATCTTGTTCTGGTGTGCCCATGCTAACAAGTGAGCTAAGTGTTCTGCGTTTGGTCCCATCATCTCAGCACCAAGGAAGCGGCCTGTACCTTGCTCGCCGTAAACGTGCAGAATACCTTTGTTGCGTAGCATCACTCGTGAACGACCTTGGTTCTCGAACGACACTTCACCCGTTGCGAAACAACCACATGTGCCTAAGCGGGTGGTGATCTCTTTGTAGGATTCACCAACCATCGCGATTTGCGGGTCAGAGAATACCGCTGAGATTTTAGAGCGGCGTAGACCTGCACGAATCTCAGGGAAGCGACCAGCGTTGTCACCTGCAATGCGGGCTTGGTCTGCTGCTTCATGTAGCAGAGGTAGTTGGTTGCTTGCATCACCTGCAATGAATACTGATGGCAATGATGTTTGTAGCGTGTAGTGGTCAGCGATTGGAACACCACGCTCATCAAGTTCTAGAGAGGTATTCTCTAAGCCAAGCTTGTCAGTGTTAGGGCGACGACCTGTTGCTGCTAGTACGTATTCAACGACGTTAGTTTCTAATTCACCTTGTTTATTGATGAACTGGATTTCGACACGTGGCTCACCCGATTCAGTGGTAATGCGCTGCATGCTTTCGATTTTCACGTCGGCATCGAGATAGAACTCTTCATTGAAAGCTTTATCTGCATAAGCCATGATCTCTGGATCAGTTACTGGGCCAACTTGACCACCCAAACCGAACAGTTTGGTCTTCACGCCTAAGCGGTGCAGTGACTGACCAAGCTCAAGACCAATAACACCAGGGCCAAATACCGCAACCGATTCTGGTAAATCATCCCAGCTGAACACGTCGTCGTTAATGATCAGGCGATCGCCAAGCTCATTCCAAACGGCAGGGTATGCAGGGCGAGAACCGGTCGCGATAACAATACGCTTAGCGGTGACAACCGTGTGGTCATCAATTTGTAGTGTGTTGTCATCTAAGAACTTTGCGTAGCCAGAGATCTTGTCTTGCTCTGGGATTTCATCAACACCTTCTAAAACAAAACCAACAAAACGGTCACGCTCAAACTTCACTCGGTCCATCACTTCACGGCCGTTAATCACGATATCACCTTGTGGGTGAACGCCAAAAGCCGGAGCTTTCTCGATTTGGTGTACGCTTTCTGCAGCTGCAATAAGCAGTTTAGATGGCATACAACCAACGCGAGCACAGGTAGTACCGTAAGGGCCGCCTTCAATCATCACGACACTGTCAGTGTGTGCTTTTGCAGCGCGGTAAGAACCTAGACCTGCCGTACCGCCCCCGATAACTGCTACATCTACATTGACTTGTTTCATAATAATTTTCTCGCAATGGCTGAATTTAGTTTGAACGAACCCCTCCAACTCTGGTGATTTTTTTGAGAGTCAGGATAACGGGTCAGTTTTGTGATTCTGTTTTATTAGGTTTAGCTTGTGACTCTGCTTTTATTGCTAACTATAGGTTAGTAAAAGACAGGCGAGTCACCAGCTATATTCTTTTTCCCAAAACTCAGATAAGAGTGTTTGGAATGGCTAACCCACAAGAGGGTGGGTTAGCTGATACTTCTAAGCCTATATCGGCGATGAAGCGATTAGCCTAGGAAAGTTTCTAGTTCTTCACTACCACCGATGTGTTTGCCACCGATGAATACTTGAGGAACGGTAGTACGACCAGAGATTGCACGTAGGCTTACTGTTGTTGCATCTTTACCTAGAACCACTTCTTCGTAGTTCAGACCTTTGTCGATTAGGTTCTGTTTTGCTTTCATACAGAAAGGACAGCCTGGCTTAGTGAATACTGTGATTGACTCTTGCTCTTTGTGCTCAGGAGCAAGGTAGTTCAGCATAGTGTCTGCATCAGAAACCTTGAACGGGTCGCCTGGTACGTCTTCTTCGATAAACATTTTTTCTACCACGCCGTTTTTAACCAGCATGCTGTAGCGCCATGAACGTTTGCCGAAGCCGATGTCGTTTTTCTCAACTAGCATACCCATGCCGTCTGTGAAATCACCGTTACCATCAGGGATGAATGTGATGTTTTCCGCTTCTTGGTCTGCTTTCCATGCGTTCATTACGAACGTGTCGTTTACAGAAACACAAAGGATGTCATCAACGCCGTTTTCTTTGAACACTGAATGTAGTTCGTTGTAACGAGGTAGGTGGCTTGAAGAACATGTTGGAGTAAACGCACCTGGTAGGCTGAATACGATAACTGTCTTGTCTTTGAAAAGCTCTTCTGTCGTTACGTTAACCCATGCATCGCCTTGGCGAGTTGGGAATGTTACTTGAGGGATTGATTGACCTTCTTTAGATGCAAACATATTGATTTCCTTAAATAGTATTTTTAATTTTGTTCTATTAGAGCTTAACGTTTTTCGTTGCTCTGTTTCGTTTTGTTGAGCCCATTATTAGATAAATTCTTTGATAGCTCTAATCGTTTGATGTTATGGTTTTGATAGGTAAATTCTATCAAGAGCATTTTTCTTTTAAATGTTTCTATGAAACCCCTTGTTCTTATTAAAACCTGAGGTAAGAGACTGATCATGAATATTCGTGACTTTGAATACTTGGTGGCGCTCGCAGAGCATAAACACTTCCGAAAAGCGGCAGAAGCGTGCTTTGTCAGTCAGCCGACACTAAGCGGTCAAATACGCAAACTCGAAGATGAAATTGGACTTCAGTTAACCGAGCGTAGTCCAAGGAAGGTAATATTTACAGAATCAGGGTTACAACTTGTTGAACAAGCCAAGCGTATTCTCAATGAAGTGAAAACTTTTAAAGATATGGCGAGTGGACACGGTGAAGCGATGACGGGGCCAATGCACATTGGTTTTATTCCAACCGTGGGTCCTTACATCTTGCCTAAGATTGTTCCTCATCTAAAAGAGAGCTTCCCAGATCTTGAGCTTTACCTGCATGAAGCTCAGACCCATCAGTTAGTGAGCCAACTTGAAGATGGCAAGCTTGATTGCTTAGTACTGGCTGCGGTTGATGAAACGGCGGTGTTCAAAGAGATCGATGTGTATGACGAGCCGTTAAGTGTTGCCGTTCCATGTGACCACGAGTGGGCTCAGCAAGACACTGTCGATATGCTGCAGCTAAATGGACAAACCGTACTTGCGCTAGGTGACGGTCACTGTTTGAGAGACCAAGCCTTGGGCTTCTGTTTTGCTGCGGGCGCCAAAGATGATGAGCGCTTTAAGGCAACCAGCTTAGAAACGCTGCGTAACATGGTCGCGGCGGGGGCGGGGATTACCTTGCTTCCTCAGCTATCGGTGCCGAAAGAGAAGCAGAAAGACGGTGTGTGTTACGTACCTGCTGTGAATCCAACACCTTCACGTCGCATTGTTGTTGCCTACCGTCCGGGCTCTCCATTGAAGGGACGTTTCGAGCAATTGGCTGAGACGATTCGAACTCAACTGGAGAAGACGGCTTAGCGCTTGAATTTAGAGCCTAGTCTGGTCAGATATAGATATAAAAAAAGGGTTGATATGAATGCATATCAACCCTTTTTGTTGGTTCATGTTACTAGGTTCTACAAACCTTAGTTAGAACAGTTCTTCTACTGCTTCACCTGATGAGGTTGAGTAGATGTCATCATTGAAACGTTCAGTGATGTACTCGGTTGGCTCTGTGCCTTTCTCGAAGTACTCGAACATTGATGAGCTATCGAACTTGTTGGTCAGTAAGCCAGTTTCACGGTCGATACGAACACGGACGATGTTCTCAGGAATCTCTTTACGCTCAGCAGGAACACCCGCTAACGCCGTACCCATGAAATCAACCCATGCAGGTTCTGCTGTTTTCGCGCCAGCTTCTGCACCCGTAATTTGGTTCTTACCAAGATTTGAGTTCGCTTTGGTTCTGCCTAGGTTGCGGTTGTGGTTATCAAAACCAACCCATACCGTTGCAACCATGCCAGGGCCGTAACCGCTGTACCAAGTATCTTTCGAATCGTTGGTGGTACCCGTTTTTCCGCCAATGTCACGACGCTTCAACGGCTGTGCACGCCAACCTGTACCGTTCCAACCCGTACCTGCGCTCCAATCACCGCCACCCCAGATGTTGCTGTACATCATTTCACGAACAAGGAATGCGTTCTGTTCAGAGATAACTTGAGGTGCGTATTGTACTTTGGCATCCACATCTTGCTCTGCAAACTCATCAGCCATTGGGTCTGAGGTCATTTGCTGTTGGCAATCGTCTTTACAAACCACTTTTGGTGTCGCTTCAAATTCAGTCTCACCAAATGGTGTCTCAATGCGACTGATGTAGAAAGGTTCAACGTAGTAGCCGCCATTAGCGAATACTGAGTAACCTTGAGCTACTTTCATTGGCGTTAAGCTACCCGCACCCAGAGCAATGGTCTCTGAACGAGGCACTTCGTCAATATCAAAACCAAATCGAGTTAGGTAGTTACGAGTATCATCTAGGCCTACTTCGCGCAGTACACGTACCGCCATTACGTTTTTAGACTGAGCTAAGCCAATACGTAAACGAGTTGGACCCACGTAAGTCGGTGGCGAGTTCTTTGGTCGCCATGCGGTACCTTGGCTCTTATCCCATTGGTTAATCGGTGCATCGTTGATCAGTGAGGCTAGCGTTAAGCCTTTCTCAATCGCTGCTGAGTAGATAAAGGGTTTGATACCAGAACCCACCTGACGAATAGATTGCGTTGCACGGTTGAACTTGTTGTGGACAAAGTTAAAGCCACCGACCATCGACAATACCGCGCCGTTGTTCGGGTTCATTGCAACAAATGCTGTGTTCGCATTCGGTACTTGGCTTAGTCGCCATACAATCGGTGTTTCTGATTCTGCAGTCGCTGACTCTTCTGTCGGCTCTTCAGAGACTTCATCGCCGGTAACGGCTTCATGGCGAACCCAGATTTGTTCACCAACCGCCAGAATTTCTTTCGCTTGAGAAGGCGCTGGTCCTTGGCGGTTATCCGTTAGGAATTTACGCGCCCAGTTCATGCCTTGCCATTCGATAGTGCCTTCACCTTGGTTCTTAACCCAAATTTGAGCACTTTTCGAATCAACCGCGGTAACAACAGCAGGGACTAGGTCACCATAGGTTGGTTGAGACTTAAGGTGTTTAACGATTTGTTCTTGATCCCACGCTGATTGCGCAGTCTGCCACAATACTTTTTCAGCACCACGGTAGCCGTGACGCTCATCGTAGCCAAGTAGGTTCTTAATTGCGGCTTGGTTCGCTGCTTTTTGCAGTTTCGAATCAACGGTCGTGTAGACCTTCATGCCTGATGTATAAGCTTCTTCACCATAGCGTTCCACCATCCAAGCACGTGCAACTTCAGCAACATATGGCGCGCTCAGTTCGATCTCTGCACCGTGGTATTTCGAGATAAGCTCTTCGCTACGAGCGTCATCGAACTCTGCTTGAGTGATGTATTTCTCGTCTAACATACGACGCAATACAACGTTACGACGGTTAGTCGCGCGCTCAACAGAGTAAATAGGGTTCATTGTCGAAGGTGCTTTTGGCATACCCGCAAGGGTCGCAATTTCACTCAGCGTGAGATCAGGAAGATCTTTACCGAAGTAAACACGTGCTGCCGCGCCAAAACCATACGAACGGTGACCAAGGAAGATCTTGTTGACGTAAAGCTCCATGATCTCTTCTTTACTAAGAAGTTGCTCAATGTGGATCGCAATGAAGATCTCTTTGATCTTACGCATAATCTTTTTCTCATTAGATAAGAAGAAGTTACGCGCAAGCTGCTGAGTAATGGTACTCGCACCTTGTTTGGCTGAACCCGACATTGCAACCACGAGTGCTGCACGTGTGATACCGATTGGGTCAATACCTGGGTGTTCATAGAAACGGCTATCTTCGGTGGCAATCAGAGCCTCAACTAAGTGGCGAGGAATCTCGTCATAAGTGACTGGATTACGACGCTTTTCACCAAATTGAGAGATCAGCTTACCGTCTTGACTGAAGACTTGCATCGGCGTTTGGAGTTCTACGTCGCGCAAAGTGGCAACATCAGGCAACTCTGGTTTTACGTAAAAATAAAACCCGAAAATTGTACTGACTCCAAGAATCATGCAAATCAATGTAAATATGAATAATCGCTTTATGAACTTCACCGGATAATCCCTGATTAGTTAAGGCTGATAAGCAGCAAACCCTTGTACTCTAGGCTAAAAACTTAGCTTTCGTTTATTAACGCTTATTTAACTAATAATCACAACCCCTAGATAATCAACGAAATGCTTGGCACTTCAGGAGCTAGGTCACATGGGTTCATCATTAATTACAGGTATAGATATAAATCATCACAGCATCAAAGCCGTGGTACTAAAACCCGTGGGGGAGTTGTATGCCCTAGTGGGATACAAAGAGCTGCCGATTTCGGACGACATTTTTACAGCTAACCATACTTTGGAGTATCAGAAAACTGTTAAGAAACTTAAAGAACTTAGGAAAGGACTGCCTTTTGGCTGTCGCAACGTCGCCATTTCGGTACCTGATAACACGGTGATCAGCAAAGTACTGCAAATAGAGAGTGAGTTAGAAGACAGAGAAAAAGAGTTTTCTATCTATCAAACCTTCGCCCATCAATCTCCCTTTCCTATCGAGGAGCTGAGTTTAGATTTTGTAAAGCTGGAAGACAAACGATTTGGTAAAGGTTCGACAAGCAGTTATCAGGTATACGCCACTCGTAAGGAAGTCGTCGATAGCCGAGCGGATGCATTAACTAAGGCTGGTTTTAAACCTGTGGTGGTAGATACACAAGCACATGGGCTGCTAAACATCTGGCAATTAGCTTCGCGCTTGTATCCCGATAAGAATAACTGGCTGCTGGTGGATGTTGGAATCGACCAAACGTCGTTAGGAGTTATCCCGCAGAATTCAGCGCCTTTCTATAAAGACATCGCTTTTGGTACTCAAGCTCTTCGCAGCACGGATAACCCAAGTGATATAGAAGGTGTGTTCGGCACGGCTGAAGATACCCATCAATTCATTGTTCATTTGATTGAGAAGCTCAAGCGCCAATTACAGCTCTATTCATCGGGAAATGCGCAGCAACCTATCTCTGGGATCTGGCTGATGGGTGAGGGTGCGAGCATCCCAATGGTAACCGAAGAGTTAGAGCGCCATTTTCAGCTGAGCTGTGAGTCATTGAATCCTTTGTCTCTGTTTGATAACAAGGTCGCCAAGAGACGTCGACTGCCAATGGACTGGCAACACTTTGGTATTGCCGCGGGTATGGCGATGAGTGGACTCAAGTGGCAGGGAGAAAAGCATGTTGCATCAAATTAACCTGCTGCCGTGGCGTGATGAGATTCGTGCTCAGCATAAAAAGCGTTTTGTTCATTTAGTTATTCTTGGCGTCATGTTTGCGCTTGGTGGGCAATGGGCGGTCGGTAACTACTTTTATGACCAACAAGCCAGGCAGCAAGCGCGCCTCAATTATCTTAATCAATACATCGCTGAGCTCGACCGACAAATTCAGTCATTAAAAGTCGCCGAACAAGAGCACAAAGCCATTCTCACTCGACTTGATGTGGTGGAGTCTTTGCAGCTTGGCCGCAACAAAACCACCGACTTCATGAACCTGATGCCAGAGCTGATTCCTGAGGGCGTGTATGTCGACAAGATAAAGATGAATGGTCAGGAGATTGAGATGTCGGGCATCAGTGACAGTACCGCTCGTCTTGCGACTATGTTGGACAACTTAGAGCGCTCAGATTCCCTGGAAGGGGTCGAGATGCACTCTATCGTTCATAACCGCAAACGCTTCAATAAAGAATTTCAGACCTTCAAGGTCTCTTTTGTGTTTAGCCCTGTCTCTTTAGAAAACACAACCGCGAGCAGAAAAGATAAGGGGGCGCATCATGGCTAACCTTCAAAATAGGATTAGTAGGCAAAACAGGATGAGCTTGCAAGATCTCGATGTTGATGAGATCACCGAATGGCCATTGTTGCCTCAGCTTCTCGTGATTCTGGTGTTGATAGTGTTAATCCAAGGTGTTGGCACTTGGCTGTATCTGCTGCCGCTCGACGAGGAACTGAAACAGATGAAGCAACAGGAGCAGACCTTAAAAACGACCTTGAGGATAAAGGCGAATAAGGTTGCAGCCTTGCCTAAGTTGCAGAGCCAGTTGGATGAGCTAACTAGTCGCTACGATTATCTATTAGAGCAGCTGCCCGTTCAAAAGGAGTTAGCGAGCATGTTGGCCTCCGTGAATGAGCTCGGCTTGGATAACTCGCTGACCTTCACACGAATCGATTGGGGGCAAAAGCAGAATAAGGAGTTTCTCTATCGATTGCCTCTCAATATAGAGCTGACAGGTGACTATCACGAGATTGGTGACTTCTCTGCTGCCATCGCCAAGCTGCCGCGTATTATTAGCTTTGATGATGTGAATTGGCAGCGAGTCAGTCAAGAAAGTAGCACGCTGCACTTTAGGGTTCGAGCTTATACCTACCAGTTTAAATCGGGGGTTAATGATGAAACCCAATAGCGCGTTTTACTCAATCGTATTGATGCTTGCGTTGTCAGGCTGCAAAGCTAATCAAGACTCACTGCAAGATTTTGTGGCGCAGGTTGAAGCCAAGGCGAGAAAAGATGTCGAGCAACTTGTCCCAGCAACTGAATTCACGGCGGCGACTTATCAGCGCCGATCTTTGCGTCCTCCCTTTGAACTGCCTAAAGAAGCCATTGTGCAAAACCAACCCTTGGTTAAGAAAGACTGTTGGCAACCCAGCGCCCGTTCTCGTAATGGCAAGTTAGAGAAGTACCCGCTGAGTAAGCTTCGTTTAAGAGGCGTGATGGGCAGTGGCTCAAGCGTGTTCGGCTTAGTGCAAACACCCAAAGGCAACGTGGTAAACGTCAAGAAAGGCCAGTTTATCGGCTTAAACAATGGCCGAGTTACTAAGGTGACCAGCCAGTACGTTCAGATTAATGAAACTCTTCCAGATGGCTTAGGTTGTTGGCATAAGCGCAACGTTAGGCTGGCTCTGAAGTAAACCAATGTCACATGATGTGGATATGAGATGTAAATATGATTAAAGGAATAAGTGAGTCAATGAACAAAGGGCTGAAAGGCTTGATGGTGTCTGTGATGTTGGTTTTTAGCGTATTTAGTTACGCAGAGAGCCTACCAAATAAATTAGAGAATATTGATTTTAGGGTCAATAAGGATAAAGACGCCGTCATCATTATTGAGCTAGCGACCAGCACCGCTGTGGTGGATGTTCAACGTGCTCAGGAAGGGTTAAGTATCGAGTTGATCAATACTCAGGTTGATGATGACAAGCTTTACCTACTAGATGTAAAAGACTTCGCTACCTTGGTTGAAGGCATTGAAGTCTATAAAGAGACACCAAGCACTCGGCTTCTAGCGACGATTAGCAATGACTATCAGTATGAATACAACCTAAAGGGGCGCTTTATTGAGGTGGTGATCAGCAAACCGGTGCTCGATGAAGCGACCAAAGAAAAAAGCGTTCTAGAGAAAGAGGGCAAGCTGATATCGATTAACTTCCAGGATATCCCGGTACGAAATGTAATGCAACTGATTGCCGATTACAACGACTTCAATCTCGTGGTGTCTGATTCGGTAGCCGGAAACCTGACGTTACGCTTAGATGGAGTACCTTGGCAGCAAGTTCTCGACATTATCTTGCAAGTTAAAGGCTTGGATAAGCGTGTTGATGGCAATGTTATCTTGGTCGCGCCGAAAGCGGAGCTCGACCTTCGAGAGCAACAAGCGTTAGAGAAATCGCGCTTAGAAGAGGAGTTAGGGGAGCTTAAATCGGAAATCATCAAGATTAACTTTGCTAAAGCCACCGACATCGCTGACATGATTGGAGGTGAAGGTGCGGTCAGCATGTTGTCCGATCGTGGTTCGATTACCATTGATGAGCGCACCAACTCACTGCTCATTCGTGAATTGGAAGAAAACATTGCCGTGATCCGAGGCATTATTGAATCGTTAGACATTCCCGTGAAGCAGGTACAGATAGAGGCACGTATTGTCACGGTTACTGAGGGTAATCTTGATGAGCTTGGCGTGCGCTGGGGCGTTTCCTCAACCAACGGAAGCTTCACCGTTGGTGGCTCAATCGAAGGTAACCACCCATCAGCGATTACGCCGTATGACGACGATAGCGGCAGCAGCGTGATTGATGACTATCTCAACGTTAATTTAGGGGCAACATCGCCGAACGCCTCGAGTATTGCGTTTCAGGTGGCCAAACTGGGTTCAGATACCTTACTCGATCTTGAACTGTCGGCACTGCAACAAGAGTCAAAAGCTGAAATCATTTCTAGTCCACGCTTAATCACCACCAATAAAAAGCCGGCTTATATTGAGCAAGGTACTGAAATTCCTTACTTAGAGTCATCTTCAAGTGGCGCTACGTCGGTTGCATTTAAGAAAGCCGTGTTGAGTCTTAAGGTGACACCGCAGATCACGCCCGATAATCGTTTGGTATTGGATTTGAGCGTGACTCAAGATAGGCCAGGGCAAGTGGTAAAAACTGGAACCGGTGAAGCGGTCGCCATTGATACGCAAAGAATAGGTACGCAAGTGCTTGTTAATAATGGTGAAACTGTCGTGCTTGGCGGGATATTTCAGCACAGCGTGAGCAGTACAGTGGATAAAGTTCCTCTGTTGGGGGACCTGCCAGTTTTGGGCGCATTGTTCCGTCGCAGCTATGAAAATGTGGGTAAAAGTGAACTACTTATTTTTGTCACACCCAAAGTTGTGATTCAGTAATGAACAATTAGATTAAAAATAAAGTTGCATTAGTGGCACCTAACCTTGATAATTTCGGGTCTTATCACGAATTATCTGTGAGGAATCGGTGCCACGGGCCTTTTAATTTCAGTACTTGTACTGACCTACCTTGTGGCGATGTCATTGAATTAACGTTGTAAATTACTGCTAAAAACATGGCTGAGAAACGCAATATTTTTCTTGTTGGCCCAATGGGCGCCGGCAAAAGTACAATTGGTAGACACCTAGCTTCCCAACTTCATATGGAGTTTCTAGACTCTGACACTGTGATCGAAGAGCGCACTGGCGCAGACATCGCATGGGTTTTTGATGTTGAGGGCGAAGAAGGTTTCCGTAAGCGCGAAGAATCTGTAATCAATGATCTGACAGAAGAACAAGGTATTGTTCTTGCGACAGGTGGTGGTTCAGTGTTGAGCAAAGAAAACCGTAACCGTCTATCTGCACGAGGCATTGTTGTATACCTAGAGACAACAATTGAAAAGCAACTTGCTCGCACTAACCGCGACAAGAAACGCCCTCTACTTCAAACAGACAACCCGCGTGATGTGCTAGAAGATCTAGCTGTATCTCGCAACGCACTATACGAAGAAGTGGCGGACTACACAGTTCGTACTGACGACCAAAGTGCAAAAGTGGTAGCCAACCAGATCGTAAAAATGCTAGAAGAACGTTAAGTTCATTTTTTCGGAGAGCAAACCCATGGAACGGATTACGGTCAATCTAGCTGAGCGTAGCTACCCTATCTCTATTGGCGCCGGGTTATTTGAAGACCCGGCGTACCTTTCTTTTTTATCAGGTAAGCAGAAAGTTGTTGTTATCAGTAATGTGACAGTAGCGCCTCTTTATGCTGATAAAATTTTATCGCTATTGGATCAAGTCGGCTGTCAGACATCTCTTCTCGAGCTGCCAGACGGTGAACAGTACAAAACCCTTGAAACGTTCAATTCAGTGATGAGCTACATGCTTGAAGGAAATTACAGCCGCGATGTGGTGGTGATTGCTTTAGGAGGTGGTGTTATCGGTGACTTGGTCGGTTTTGCTGCCTCTTGTTACCAGCGCGGTATTGATTTCATTCAAATCCCGACGACCCTTCTTTCTCAAGTGGACTCTTCTGTTGGTGGTAAAACCGCAGTAAACCATCCTCTTGGTAAGAATATGATCGGCGCTTTTTACCAACCGAAATCTGTGCTCATCGATACCAACTGTTTATCAACGCTTCCAGAGCGTGAGTTTGCAGCGGGCATTGCTGAGGTGATCAAATACGGCATCATTTACGATGAAGCCTTCTTTGATTGGTTGGAGCTGAATCTAGAGAAACTTTATCAACTTGATGAAGAAGCACTGATTACCGCGATTGCTCGTTGTTGTGCAATTAAGGCTGAAGTGGTGGCTCTAGATGAAAAAGAGTCAGGAATCAGAGCGTTATTGAACCTAGGTCATACATTTGGTCATGCGATTGAAGCAGAACTAGGCTATGGTAATTGGCTACATGGTGAAGCTGTGTCGTCAGGCACTGTAATGGCAGCTAAAACAGCTCAATTACAGGGACTGATCTCTCAGCAGCAACTTGAGCGAATTATTTCTATACTCAAGAATGCGAAACTACCAATCCATACGCCAGAAAGCATGTCTTTTGAAGACTTTATGAAGCACATGATGCGCGATAAAAAAGTGCTGTCTGGTCAGTTGCGTTTGGTATTACCAACAAGTATTGGTACTGCTGAAGTGGTTGCTGATGTGCCTCAAGACATCATTAAACAAGCGATCGATTTCTGCCGTACTCTTTAAATTTGGTTGTGAGGTTGCCTAGCTAAACTCTAGGCAACTGAAGCGTTTTACTGATCGATCTTATCAGTAGGGATCCCCAATGAGTTTGGCTCATGAATTAAGAGTATTAGAGTTAGAATCTCAAGTTGAGCTGCTAGAGCGCTTACAGCTTTTGACTAACTTTGGTTCAAACCTTGTGACGGTGGCGGGCAAAGCTGGCTCTGGCCGATCTTGGTTGGCTCAGCGTTATCTTGAAGCATGGTCGACAGAAAAAAATCAGTGTTTACTGCTTTGTCATCCAAGCCAAGACGATCAACAACGCCGTGCGCTCATTCTTAGCCAAATTGTTTCTGATCCCCTGTTTAATCAACATGATTCTTTATCGGATAGCCTAACAAGGTTACTGGATGGAGAACCGTGTAATGTGGTTATCGTCGTTGATGATGCCCAACGACTTTCTGAGCTATTGGTATCCGAATTATGGATGTTGGTACTGGAAGCTCAATCAAACCCTCAATGGACGATCAATATCGTTCTCTTCTCGGAACCTGGCCACTTAGATACGTTATTAACGCGTTTGAGTTACGGTCAACAACACAAGCCTATCGATCTCGAGATCGATGACCTTTCGCAACCAGAAGCTGAACATTTCTTTGAATCACTGGTGATTCGATATGTTGATGATGAGTCTGAAACTCGCGTGCGACGTGCGTTTAATAAAGCGCAACCTCTGCCCGGTGAGTTAATGGCTTTAGGAGAATTGAAAGTGGAAAAAAGGATTATTATTCGCTCAATTATTGGCTCACCCATCAATATCGCGATTGTGGTGGCCTTGCTGTTGATTTTAATTGGTGGTGGTTATTGGTGGATGTTCAGTCAACCAACCCCTGACGATAAAGCGCAATCTCTTATCGCTCCGATTGAACAGACAGCTATCCCAACTTTTGAAGTGGAAAGTGGTACCGAGCAAGCTGGAATCGACGGAATGGACGATTCTGAAGCCGAAGCTGACATGAGTTATCAAGGTGCTGATGACGACAGCTCATCTTTGCCACCGACTGTCGTTGAAGATACCGCGAGTGTTGGAGAAGTCGAACAAGATCAGCTGCGTGTCGTAATCACCTCTGATGTGGTTGATGCCTTGCTTGATGATAAACCTGAAAGTGCCGATACCAGTGCGATTGATGCTGCTGTTGAAGAAAACACAGGTGCCGCGGTGAGTTCGCAATCAGATGCAGACAAAGTGGAGTCACAGCCTTCAGCCGATGAAGCAACAGACCTAACACAGTCCACGCCACCGACTAAGAAAATTACATTCTCATTTTCTCGCGAAGAGTTACAAGCTATCTCTCCGCGAGCTTATACTTTGCAGTTGAGTGCGATGACCTCATTGGACGACGTACAGTCTTTCATTGAAGAGTATGACCTTGAGAACAAGGTTCGTATTTACCCAACACTTCGCAACGACACCAAGTGGTTTATTATCACTTATCAAGATTACCCAACGATTCAAGTGGCGAGAGACGCGGTAAGTGCGTTATCAAAACCCCTTCAACAGTTGGAACCTTGGGCAAAATCGATGAATCAAGTGCATCGAGAGATAGAACGTGCGAAATAACCCTGAGCTTAGCCTCAAAATATGTTACATTCCGCAGCCTTATTTTTGAGTTGATAGATAGAGCAGTAAATGAAAAAGCAGCGTGCCTTTCTAAAATGGGCTGGTGGTAAATATGGCCTAGTTGAAGACATCCAACGTCACCTGCCACCTGCTCGTAAATTGGTAGAACCGTTTGTCGGTGCCGGCTCAGTATTTCTGAATACTGACTTTGAACAGTACCTGCTTGCAGATATCAATCCCGATCTTATCAACCTGTACAACCTGCTTAAAACCGATCCTGAAACTTATATCACGGAAGCGAAGCGCTGGTTCTGTCCTGAGAACAACCGTAAAGAAGCCTTCTTAGATATTCGCGCTGAGTTCAATGGTACAGATAACGTCATGTATCGTTCATTGGCTTTCTTGTATATGAACCGATTTGGCTTCAATGGCCTATGTCGTTACAACAAGAAGGGCGGTTTTAACGTTCCATTTGGTTCTTATAAAAAACCTTACTTCCCAGAAGCTGAGCTGGAATTTTTTGCCGAGAAAGCGAAAAAAGCCACCTTCGTCTGTGAGGGATACCATGAAACCTTTAGCCGCGCGCGCAAAGGCTGTGTGGTTTACTGCGATCCTCCATACGCACCACTGTCGAACACGGCAAACTTTACCTCTTACGCAGGTAATGGTTTTAGCTTAGATGACCAAGCTGCACTGGCGGATGTTGCTGAAAAAGCAGCGATGGAACGAGGCATCCCTGTCTTGATCTCAAACCATGACACCACCTTAACGCGCCGTTTATACCATGGTGCAGAACTGAACGTGGTCAAGGTTAAGCGCACCATTAGCCGTAATGGCGCAGGGCGCAATAAAGTCGATGAGTTACTGGCACTTTTTCATAAAGAGAAAAACCAGCAACACGCTTCAGAAGAATTGTAGCGGCCAACATAACCCTCGAACTCATTAAATTGAGTTACCAACGGGTACTTTCATAAACTAATCTTTCGAACTGCTAGGATCTGCTTAGTTGCTTAGGTAGAATTGCACACCAAATAGTCTTGGAATTGAGTCTTGTATTTGTATATGAGATGTCACAAGGCGGTGATATTCGCAATTTACTCACTCTTAAGAGGTTTGGTATGAAAGATTTTCTAATCGCTCCATCGATTTTGTCTGCAGATTTTGCTCGTCTTGGTGAAGACGTAGAAAAAGTACTCGCAGCTGGTGCTGATGTTGTGCACTTCGATGTGATGGACAACCACTACGTACCTAACCTGACTTTTGGCGCGCCTATCTGTAAAGCGCTGCGCGACTACGGTATTACGGCTCCTATCGATGTTCACCTTATGGTTAAGCCAGTAGACAGCATCGTGCCTGAGTTTGCTAAAGCCGGCGCATCAATGATTACCTTCCACGTTGAAGCTTCAGAGCACATCGATCGCACTCTACAGCTAATCAAAGAGCACGGCTGTAAAGCGGGTGTGGTTCTTAACCCTGCAACGCCGCTTTCTTGCTTAGATTACATCCTAGACAAAGTAGACATGATTCTACTGATGTCTGTGAACCCAGGCTTCGGCGGTCAATCTTTCATTCCGCACACGCTAGATAAACTACGTGCTGTTCGTAAGCTGATTGATGAGTCAGGCCGTGACATTCGCCTTGAGATTGATGGCGGCGTGAAGGTTGATAACATCCGTGAAATCGCAGAAGCGGGCGCAGATATGTTCGTTGCGGGTTCAGCTATCTTCAATCAACCGGATTACAAAGAAGTGATTGATGAGATGCGTGCAGAGCTTGCAAAAGTAAACGCATAATCGTAAAACTACAGATAGATTGAATATTAAGGGGCTAATTTGCCCCTTTTTTACGTCTTATCGCTCAACTCATAAGACGAATATAATAAATAGGAAAGTAAGATGTCATTAAGCTCAATAAAACTGATCGCCTTTGATTTGGATGGAACCTTGTTAGACAGCGTGCCTGATTTGGCCGTTGCTGCTGACCAAGCTTGTCAGGAGTTGGGTTTCCCTTCAGTGAGCGAAGAACAAGTTCGCGACTACGTAGGTAATGGTGCTGATGTTCTTATCGGACGTTCACTCAGCCGTAACTTGACGGTTGACCCAAGCCTAGAGCCAGAGCTACTGAAAAAAGCACGCATCCTGTTTGATGATTTCTATGAGCAGGGCGGTCACAAGCTAAGTCACCTTTACCCATCGGTTAAAGAGACGCTGGCTGAGCTGGATAAAGCCGGCTTCACTATGGCGCTGGTTACCAACAAGCCATCGAAGTTTGTACCAGACGTACTGGCGCAACACGGTATTGATAAGTACTTTGTTGATGTGTTGGGTGGCGACTCTTTCCCAGAGAAAAAACCGAACCCAGTCGCTCTGAACTGGTTGCTAGAAAAGCACAATGTAAAAGCGGAAGAGATGTTGATGGTTGGCGATTCAAGCAACGACATTAAAGCGGCTAAGAATGCAGGTTGTCACTCGTTTGGTCTGACTTACGGTTATAACCACGGCGAGCCGATTTCAGCATCAAACCCTGACTATGTCGCGGATAACGTCGCGCAATTACTAGATGTCGTTCTAGTTTCAGCATAAAGCGGACAAAAGTTAGCTAACCTACTAGCAAAATACTTATCAATGAGTACACTGGATGAGCCGTACAGAAGAGCTGTGCGGCTTTTCTATATTTAAGTTAAGAAGCTAAGCGTTCAATAAACTTAGCGAATAAGCAAAGGAATTAAAACCATGAGCAAGCCCATCGTATTGAGTGGTGTTCAACCATCTGGTGAACTAAGTATCGGTAACTACTTGGGTGCTCTACGTCAATGGCAACAGATGCAAGATGATTACGATTGCCAATACTGTGTTGTAGACCTTCACGCAATTACGGTTCGCCAAGACCCGAAAGCACTGCATGAAGCGACTCTAGACGCACTAGCAATCTGTCTTGCTGTCGGTGTTGATCCAAAGAAGAGCACGCTATTTGTTCAGTCACACGTACCAGAGCATGCTCAACTTGGTTGGCTTCTTAACTGTTACACGCAAATGGGTGAACTGAGCCGTATGACTCAGTTTAAAGATAAGTCTGCACGCCACTCAAATGACGTAAACGTAGGCCTATACGACTACCCAGTGTTGATGGCTGCAGACATCCTGCTTTACGGTGCTCATCAAGTGCCTGTAGGTAGCGACCAGAAACAACACTTAGAGTTAGCGCGTGATATCGCAACTCGCTTCAACAACATCTACGGTCCTGAAACGCCAATCTTCCAAGTACCAGAACCTTACATTCCAACAGTGAATGCACGTGTAATGAGCCTGCAAGATGCGACGAAGAAGATGTCTAAGTCAGACGACAACCGTAAGAACGTGATTACTTTGCTAGAAGAACCTAAGTCGATCATCAAGAAGATCAACAAAGCGCAAACCGATGCAGAAACACCACCACGCATTGCTCACGATTGGGAAAACAAAGCGGGTATCTCTAACCTAATGGGTCTGTACTCTGCAGCGACAGGTAAAACGTTCGAAGAGATCGAAGCGCAGTACCAAGGCGTTGAAATGTACGGTCCGTTCAAGAAAGACGTAGGCGCAGCATTGGTTGAGATGCTTGAGCCGATTCAAGCTGAATATCACCGTATCCGTGCTGACCGTGCCTACATGGACGCAGTAATGAAAGCCGGTGCTGAAAAAGCCTCTGAACGTGCTGCAGTGACACTGAAAAAAGCATACGAAGCAGTAGGTTTTGTTACTCGCCCATAGGGTGAACTAACACAACTCGCTTGAGAATTTGAGCCCAAAGTAGCTGTTGTTTACTTTGGGCTTTTTCATGCCCATTCCATTTGCCTTCCTCGAAACCCCCTTGTTTGAATTGATAATTTACCCAGTATTTAGCTAGCATATCCATCGCTGTAATGCTGTGCAGATGATCTTATTTGGTACCCTCAAGCTTTATAAAATTACACTCGTTTCTATATATGTTGGAAATATATAACGTGCCAAACAATTGATGATTCCAAAGTGATAAGTTCCTCATTTTCTTGCCAACTGACTTATTCCTTTCATAAATAAACCTGATAGTTACCACAAAATACATGACTGCCCATAGATGGCAGTGACTATAACTCGATGAACTCAGGTGAAACGGATGGCTCTTTTACACAAACCTTCATTGCTAGCAGTGGCAATTGGTAGCTTGTTAACTACAAGCGCACACGCTGATTTGTTTATTTCACAATATGTGGAAGGCGGCAGCTATAACAAAGCGGTTGAGATTGCCAATAGTGGCGATAGCAGCATTAGTTTAGATGGTTACTCATTGGCGAAATCTGCCAATGGTAACGGATCATGGGGTGCCACTTTACCTTTAGATGGACACGTTTTAGCACCCGGTGAAGTACTCGTGGTCGCACATTCTAGTGCGAGTGATGAGATTAAGGCGGTCGCTGACATTCTAAATGCTTCATTGGCTAATCATAATGGTGACGACCCGCTAGCTATCTTGAATGCAGATGGTTCGGTGCATGATGTTGTTGGTTTGATGGGCGATGTGGACTGGGGCAAAGATGTTACTTTGGTTCGTGCGACACAAACACCTTCTGCGACGTTTGATGCTTCACAATGGGTATCGCTACCAAAAGACAGTATTGAAGGGCTAGGTTCACTAGACAGCGTTGAGCTGCCAGAAGCGTTCACTTGTACACAAGATGGCTCTGACCCAGTATTCACCACCATTCAAGAAATCCAAGGTGAGGGCGCTACATCGCCATTCATCGATGGCTACCCGTACATCACCGACGATGAATATTTCGTAAAAGGTGTGGTAAGTGCGGTAACAACAGGCCTAACTAAAGGCTTCTACCTGCAAGCACTTGAGGATGATTTCAACTCAAGCACTTCTGAGGGTCTATTTATTCATACCAACCAGTCGAGCTCAGAGCTAGTAGCCGGTGATGTAGTGTGTGTGAAAGGCAAGGTTCAAGAATACTACAGCCACACTCAGCTGAAAGTAGAAAACAACCAATGGCTAAAACAGGGCAAGCAGCAGGCACCTGAAGCTACGGCGATTGAAGTGCTAGACAGTGACGAGAACTTCGCTGCAACGCTTGAACGCTACGAAGGCATGTTGGTGAAAACAACCGAAGCGCTTGATATGCGTGTGACGCGTACCTTTGGTTATGACTACGCAGGTCGTCGTAACAACATGGTACTGGCGCATGAGCGTATTAACATGCAGCCGAACCAGCTTTTCGCCGCGGGATCTGACGAAGCGAAGCAGCAAACTGAAGACAACGCAGACCGCCGTCTTTTCGTTGAAACCGATCAAAAAGCGGCTGATGGACAAGTCCCTTTCTACCCAGATTTTGGCCGCACTGATATCGACCAAGATGGTTCAACAGAAGATTACATCCGCATTGATGACACCATTGTTGGCCTAGAAGGCGTGCTGACTTACAGCTACGGTGAGTACCGTTTAATTGCGACTAACCAGATCTCGGCTGAAAACTATGTGCGTAACGATCCGCGTACCGACAAACCAGACATGGATGAAGGCGACCTACGTATTGCGACCTTCAACGTATTGAACTACTTCAACTCTCCATTTGGTGGCGACGCGAATCAGCACGGCAATAACCGTGGCGCGAACACCATCACTGAGTTTGAGATGCAGCAAGAGAAGATTGTGAACGCGATTCTTCGCTTAGATGCAGACATCATTGGCTTGATGGAAATTGAGAACAATGGCTTTGGTGAAGGCTCTGCCATTCAGCAACTTGTAAACCAACTGAATGATCGCATTGAGCGTAAGAAAGACCGTTATACCTTTGTGGCTGTCGACTCGAACGAAGACGGCGTAACCGACGAGATGGACTCTATTGGTACTGACGTTATCACAACGGGTGTTATCTACCGTAAGAAGGTGGTTAAGCTTAAAGACAGCCGTGTTATCGCGATGCCAAGCCAACAAGCACCAGAGGTGTTAGACGATTCAGGCAAGGTGATTGAAGACGGTAAGAACTACCAACGTGACTCATTGGCGCCAACCTTTAAAGTTAAAGGCACCAAAGAGAAACTCACCGTAGCGATCAACCACTTTAAATCGAAAGGCTCTAAGTGTTGGGAAGATGCTGCTCCGATTGAGCAGGGCGGCCAAGGCGGCGTTGATGCCGATAAGCAAGGTTCATGTGAGAACTTCCGTGTTGCTGCGGCGGTGGCACTGGGCGAAGCACTCGATGGCATTGAAGGTCATAAAGTGATTCTGGGTGATATGAATTCGTATGGCATGGAAGATCCAATGTTGGTGCTAACGGATTACTCTGAAGAGAAATACGGAAAGCAAATTAAAGCGGCGCGTAACACTTACATTGATGGTGTTGAACAGTTTGGTGATAGCGGTGCGGTGATTACTAAGAACTACGGTTACATTAATGCTGTAGCTCAAAAGCACCCAGACAGCTGGAGCTACTCATACAATGACGAAGTGGGCGCACTGGATCACCTGTTGATCAGCGACAGCCTGAAAGACATGGTGGTGGATGCAACGGACTGGCACATTAATGGTGGTGAATCGACGTTGTTTGACTACAACGAAGAGTACAAAGGCGATCTGCCTAAGTACCAAGATCACTTCCGTTCATCGGATCATGATCCTGCGGTTCTTGAGTTAAGAGTCGGCGGTTCATTCGGCTTGGGTGCATTGATGTCATTGTTTGGCCTGGCAATGTGGCGTCGTCGCAAGTAGCTAAACTGTAAGTAGATTGGCTTGCCATACAAGCAAGCCAATTCAGATAACTTAACGCTATCTGTAAACAATTAAGGTCAACTTAGGTTGGCCTTAATTATTGGCGAAATGCAGTTTCCACTTGCCTTTCGCTATGGGTATTGCACAATACCGCCCCTATATCTCCCAATCCTTTAGTATTTAGCAAACGATTTCGACCCATGTTACTTATCATCGATAACTACGACTCTTTTACCTATAACTTGTATCAGTATTTCTGTGAGTTAGGGGTCACTGTGAAAGTTGTTCGCAACGATGAGATTGATATTGCGGGTATCGAAGCGCTAAATCCTAGCCATCTTGTTATCTCGCCGGGCCCATGTACGCCCGATGATGCGGGAATTTCGCTGCAGGTGATTGAACACTTCGTTGGTAAGCTGCCGATCTTAGGTGTGTGTCTTGGTCATCAAGCCATTGCTCAAGTCTTTGGTGGTGAAGTGGTGAGAGCCAGACAAGTGATGCACGGTAAAACCTCGCCTATTCGTCATAACGGGAAGAGTGTTTTTCAAGGTCTCAATAACCCTCTGACTGTGACTCGTTACCACTCTTTAGTGGTGAAAAACGGCACATTACCAGACTGTTTTGAGCTGACGTCTTGGACGGAATTTGAAGATGGTAGCATGGATGAGATCATGGGTTATCAACACAAAACCTTGCCGATTGATGCCGTCCAATTTCACCCTGAATCGATTAAAACAGAGCAAGGACACCAGCTTCTCGCTAACTTCCTAGCACGCTGAGTGTTTAAATTTGACTCTTTCTCCGTCTAAATAAGCCAGTTTAACGTATTCCATTACCCGTTAAGCGTTTAAATTCGGGCGCTACGCGTCTTCATCCCTCTGACGCCGATCACTTTTTATAACATTTCTCCCTCGTCAGGCTAAGTTTTTAGCCTATGCAAAATTATTCGCGTTATTTCGTCTCGAACCCAATATACCGCAATGCCAGTAAGGCTTTGCTGTTGCTGGTTATACGTTTAGGTAAAAAAAGCTTCATAAAACAGATTAATTGATGCATAAATAG
Source organism: Vibrio sp. AIC-3 (assembly GCF_013114515.1). Classification (NCBI taxonomy): domain Bacteria; kingdom Pseudomonadati; phylum Pseudomonadota; class Gammaproteobacteria; order Vibrionales; family Vibrionaceae; genus Vibrio; species Vibrio sp. AIC-3. Next base: position 123,160 of record NZ_VTXG01000010.1, read on the forward strand.
TCATAGGTAGTGACGTTTAGCTGGTTGTAAGGGATGGCTAAAGAATAATCTACTATTGAAAAGGTTAATTAAATGTAAATATAATGCTGCAGCGGGATTATGGCGAGACAAAATATCTTTGTCTCACTTATGAACCATTATGCTTATTTGCGAAGCTTGCGGTATCGAGAAGGAATGTACGATGACAGTGGAAAATAAAGTAGAACGTAGTCTGTTTAATGAGGTGATGGTGCCTTGTTATAACCCAATGGAAATGATCCCAGTAAAAGGGGAAGGCGCACGCGTTTGGGACCAACAAGGCCGAGAGTATATCGACTTTGCTGGTGGTATCGCTGTGAGCTGTTTGGGTCACTGTCACCCAGCAATGGTTAATGCTGTTACCGAGCAAGCAAACAAGATTTGGCACCTAAGTAATGTAATGACTAACGAACCTGCACTGCGTCTAGCGAAGAAGCTAACTGACGTATGTTTTGCAGAAAAAGTATTCTTTGCGAACTCTGGTGCAGAAGCGAACGAAGCAGCACTTAAGCTAGCTCGTCGTTGGGCTGCGGATGTTCACGGTCCTGAGAAATCTGAAATCATTGCATTCAAACAAGGTTTCCACGGTCGTACTTTCTTTACTGTAACCGTTGGTGGTCAAGAAGCTTACTCAGATGGCTTCGGTCCAAAACCTGGCGATGTAACTCACCTACCTTACAACGATATTGCCGCTCTAGAAGCGCATATCTCTGATCGCACTTGTGCCATCATGATGGAACCTCTGCAAGGCGAGGGCGGTATCATCTCTCCAACGGCTGAGTTCGTGAATACGGTTCGTGAACTGTGTGACAAGCACAATGCATTGTTGATTTTTGATGAAGTACAAACAGGTAATGGTCGTACTGGTAACTTCTATGCTTACCAAGGTCTGGGCGTGACGCCAGACATTCTAAGCACAGCGAAGTCTCTAGGTGGCGGTTTCCCTATCGGCGCAATGCTGACGACGTCTGAACTGGCTACACACCTTAAGGTTGGTACGCACGGTTCTACATACGGTGGTAACCCACTGGCGTGTGCGGTAGCTGAAGCAGTGGTTGACGTAGTTAGCCAACCTGAGACTCTAGAAGGCGTAAAAGAGCGTGAAGCGCTATTCCGTGATGGTCTAACTAAGATTAACGACAAATACCAAATTTTCAGTGAGATTCGTGGTAAAGGCCTATTGTTAGGTGCTGCACTGAATGACGAATGGCAAGGGCGTGCGCGTGACGTATTAGTAGCAGCAGGCGAGCAAGGCCTAATGGTACTGGTTGCGGGTGCAAACGTGGTTCGTTTTACTCCATCACTGGTTATCACTAAACAAGAAATTGAAGAAGGTTTATCAAAACTAGACAAAGCAATCGCTACGCTAGTTTAGCCTGAGCGGCGTCATAGGAATGATCGCCAATAGAGCGATCCCATGACGTTCTGCTAAAGGCCCAAGCTTCTGGTTTTGGGCCTATTTTGCATCTGGAGGGAATATTGATGCTAGTTGTTCGCCCAATAAAACTGTCTGATTACGATGCGCTGCACACCTGTGCAGTTGAATCAGGTCATGGATTCACATCTCTTCCGGTTAACGAAGAATTGTTAACTAACCGAATTACCCATTCTGAATACAGCTTTGCGAAAGCAGACGTGACCGAACCCGGTGATGAAGGCTATCTAATGGTGGGTTTCGACGCTGAAACTGGCGAAGTTGCTGGTACAACGGGTATCGAAGCTTCCATTGGCTGGGATGTGCCTTTTTACTCGTACCACATCAGTAAAGTGGTTCACTCTTCACAGCGCCTTAAAGTGAATAACGTGGTTAAGCTGTTGACGTTTGGTAATAACTACACAGGCTGCAGCGAAATTTGTACGCTGTTCTTACGTCCTGATTACCGCAAAGGCTTAAACGGTCGACTGATGTCTAAGTGTCGTTTCCTACTGATGGCTGAGCACCCAGAGCGTTTCTCAAAAACGATCTTTGCTGAGATGCGTGGTGTATCAGATGCGGAAGGCAATTCTCCTTTCTGGCAATGGCTGCAAGAACATTTCTTCTCGATTGACTTCACGCTTGCCGATTACCTAACCGGTATTGGTAAGAAAGGCTTCATTGCTGACCTAATGCCTAAGCTACCTATCTACGTGAACCTACTGAGCAAAGAAGCTCAAGCGGTGATCGGAGAGGTACATGACAATACGCGCCCTGCACTTAAGTTGCTGGAACGTGAAGGTTTCACCAACCGTGGTTATGTCGACATCTTTGATGCAGGCCCAACGGTTGAGTGTGATCTAAGAAACATCGAATCTGTGCGTCACTCAATTCGAGCACAGGTTCAAATTGCAGAGCACTCTAGCTCTAAAGACTTCCTAATTGGTAATACCTCGTTTGAGAACTTCCGCGCAGTAGCCGCGAAAGGTGCGTATGACCAAGCAAGCGACACAGTGATTTTATCATCTGAAGTAGCAAGCGCTCTTGAAGTAAAAGAAGGCGAATTCGTTCGCATGTTGGCTCAATAAGAGCGGCGATTATCTGTCGAAGATTTTAAGGATAGAAGTATGACTCAGTGGATAGCAGGACAGTGGGTGGCAGGTCAAGGTGACGCCATGACATCAGTAAGCCCATACAACAATGAAGTAGTGTGGCAGGGTGATAGCGCGACACCAGCACAGGTTGAATCTGCAGTAGCAGCAGCTCGTGAAGCCTTCTTGGTTTGGAAAAAACTGAGCTTTGCAGAGCGTGAAGCGATCGTGTTGAACTTTGCTGAGAAAGTTAAAGAGAACAGCGAAGAAATCGCGCAAATCATCGCGAAAGAGACGGGCAAACCGATTTGGGAAACTCGCACTGAAGCGGGCGCAATGGCGGGCAAGATTGCTATTTCAATTCGTGCTTACCATGAGCGTACCGGTGAAGCTTCTCGTGAAGCGGCAGGCAACCAGATTGTACTGCGTCACCGTCCATTAGGCGTGATGGCAGTATTTGGTCCTTATAACTTCCCTGGTCACCTACCTAACGGTCATATTGTTCCTGCACTGCTATCGGGTAATACCGTGGTATTTAAGCCTTCAGAGCAGACACCTTGGACGGGTGAGTTTGCGATGAAATTATGGCAAGAAGCGGGTCTTCCTGCTGGCGTAATTAACCTAGTACAAGGCGCTAAAGAGACAGGTATCGCACTGGCCGATGCTAAAGGTCTTGATGGCGTGCTGTTCACAGGTAGTGCTAATACGGGGCATATCCTTCACCGTCAATTCGCGGGCCAACCGGGCAAGATGCTGGCACTAGAGATGGGTGGCAATAACCCTATGGTGATCAGTGACCAATATGGTGACGCAGACGCAACGGTATACACCATTATCCAATCGGCGTTCATCAGTGCGGGTCAACGTTGTACATGTGCTCGTCGTTTGTACGTGCCTGTTGGCGAGAAGGGCGATCTGCTACTCGATAAACTGGTCGCAGCTACGCAAAAGATTCGTGTCGATCAGCCTTTCGCGGAACCAGCTCCTTTCATGGGCCCTCAGATCTCTGAAGCTGCCGCTAAATTTATTCTAGACGCGCAAGCTAATCTGCAATCGTTAGGTGGTGTCAGCCTAGTAGAAGCAAAAGCGGGTCAAGCGGCGTTTGTTTCTCCGGGCATTATCGATGCAACCAATATTGCTGAACTGCCAGATGAAGAGTACTTCGGTCCATTGCTGCAAGTGGTTCGTTACCAATCGCTAGAGCAAGCGGTCGAGTTAGCTAACGACACACGCTTTGGTTTGTCTGCAGGCCTTGTATCAACAGATGATTCTGAATGGGAATACTTCGTTGACCATATCCGTGCGGGTATTGTTAACCGTAACCGCCAGCTAACAGGCGCAAGTGGTGATGCACCATTTGGTGGTCCGGGTGCTTCAGGTAACCTACGTCCAAGTGCGTACTATGCAGCTGACTACTGTGCTTACCCTATGGCTTCAATGGAAGGTGGTGAGACTCAACTGCCAGCTACGTTTAGCCCAGGTATTGAGCTGTAGTTTTGGCTTTTAAGCTATAACTTGATGAATCACAAGCTTATGAGCTCTAGGTTCATGAATAACAGATTCATTGGTTAATTGTGTAATAAGGAAGTGGTGTTATCGCTTCCTTTTTCCATCACGCCCAACACCTAGATTGGGCGGTAGATAATAATAGAAAAGTATGTCACAGGCTGATGGCTGCTGACTCTGTGTCTCAGCCTTTCCCTTTCTAATCCAAATTACTAGCTTGCTAGAACCTCTGACAAGGAGTCACCATGACGCCCGATCTACTCTTTAAATCACTTTGGGACGATTACATTCACAGGCTTTGTCCATCGGCTGAGAAAGTACATCACTTGCTGAAAGAAGACGAAGCTCTGATTAATGATCACATTGCACTGCGTACTTTCAATGTTGCTCCGCTAGGTATTGAAACATTGGCTAAGCCTTTCCTTGAGCTAGGTTATAAAGCGTGTGGCGATTACTTGTTTGAGAGTAAGAAGCTAGTCGCGAAGCATTACGAGCACCCAGATCCAAATCAACCTAAAGTGTTCATTAGTGAGTTGAAGGTCGAAGAGTGTTCAAGTGACTTACAACAGATCGTTGCTAAATTGGTTGAGCAAGTCGACGTAAGCAAGCTTCAAGGCCATGAATTCTTGTTTGGTGGTCGTCTATGGGACTTGAGCTTCGCAGATTTCCAAGTGCTTGCAAAAGAAAGCGAATACGCGTCTTGGCTCGCGGCTCATGGATATGGTGCAAACCACTTTACGGTGAGTGTGAACCAGCTAAATGAATTTGATGAAGTGCAGGCGGTGAATGACTACCTGAGCGAGTCAGGCTTCACGATCAATGCATCTGGTGGCCAGGTTAAAGGCTCTCCAGAGGTCTTATTAGAGCAATCATCAACAATGGCAGATAAAGTCCCAGTTTCATTTGTTGAGGGCAATGAGATGATTCCTGGAGGCTTCTATGAGTTCGCTAAGCGTTATGCGATGGCTAATGGTGAGCTTTATACCGGTTTTGTGGCAGCATCGGCTGACAAGATCTTCGAAAGCACTAACGGTTAAAGAAAGATACGAGTACGGACTTTACCCTAAAGATGCAGATAGGCTTCGCTTCGAGAGTGTTTGCGCTTCGAAGCTGTAGGTGTTTCATTCGTATTTTCTTTGTAGATCTTTAGAAAACAAAAAAGCCACCAAATTTGCATTTGGTGGCTTTCAAATTTTAGGCTCAGTTAATCGAGATTAACGAGTGCCATATACCACGATAGTTTTACCGTGTGCAGAAATTAGGTTCTGCTCTTCTAGCATCTTCAAGATACGACCAACGGTCTCACGAGAACAACCAACGATCTGGCCAATCTCTTGACGAGTGATCTTGATTTGCATGCCGTCAGGGTGAGTCATTGCATCTGGCTGTTTCGCTAGGTTTAGTAGCGTTTGAGCGATACGACCTGTTACATCAAGGAACGCTAAGTCACCAACCTTTTGGCTAGTTACTTGTAGACGGTTTGCCATTTGCGCTGAAAGGCGCATTAGGATATCTGGGTTCACTTGGATAAGTTGACGGAATTTCTTGAAAGAAATTTCAGCTACTTCACAAGGAGATTTAGCACGAACCCAAGCTGTACGCTCTTGGTCTTCTTCGAACAAGCCAAGCTCACCGATGAAGTCGCCTTGGTTTAGGTAAGAAAGAATCATTTCCTTACCTTCTTCGTCTTTGATAAGAACTGCCACAGAACCTTTAACGATGTAGTACAAGGTTTCTGCCTTTTCACCAGCATGAATCAAAGTACTTTTTGAAGGGTACTTATGAATATGACAGTGTGAAAGGAACCACTCTAATGTTGGATCGGTTTGAGGTTTACCTAGAACCATAATATCTCACTTCCTCTGCAGGGTATGCTTGCCGCTTTCCGTATTTTAGCTAAGCCTGGATTGACTTGTAGGATAAGAGCACTCGTTGAGCGCTGCAAGCTATCTTGTGTTTCGTTTAAGAATAGTATCCTTTTTCAGGTACTATTTCTTGATTTTAATCGTGACCAAGCTACGATTTTTTACGCAAAATTGTGCACATGATCACGGTATGAAAAGTAATCAACCAGAATGTCGTTTTGTTAACCTATTTTTCCGGTTTCGATGAGTTGTTGCAGGATTGGCCTCACAATGAGCTCCATAGCAAAACTCATCTTGCCGCCTGGCACTACTAGCGTGTTATGACGAGACATAAACGAGCCATCAATCATAGCCAGAAGGTAGGGGAAATCGACGTTTTTGATGCCACGCAAACGTATAACTACGAAGCTTTCGTCTAAACTTGGAATCCCTTTGGCGTTGAGAGGGTTAGATGTATCTACGGTTGGAACACGCTGAAAGTTGATGTGAGTGCGCGAAAATTGCGGGGTAATGTAGTTAAGGTAATCATCCATCGAACGAACAATGGAATCCATTACGGCTTCGCGTGAGTGGCCACGATCGCGGGTGTCACGAACGAATTTTTGAATCCACTCTAGGTTTACGATAGGTACCATGCCAATCAGCAAATCGACGTGTTGAGAAACGTTAATGTCGCCATCAACCACACCGCCGTGCAGGCCTTCGTAAAACATCACATCGGAGTTTTCAGGGATCTCTTGCCATGGCGTGAAGGTGCCCGGCATTTGATTGTAAGGCACGGCTTCATCGAAGGTGTGTAGGTAGCTTCTTACTTTACCTGTACCTTCGTTACCGTATTTACGGAAGAACTCTTCTAGCGCACCAAAGTCGTTGGCTTGAGGACCAAAGTAGCTGATGTGCTTACCTTGCTCGCGCGCTTTACGGATCTCGACATCCATCTCTGGGCGAGTGAAGCGATGGAAACTATCCCCTTCAACCCAAGCGGCCTTCACGTCCATCATATTGAACATTTTACGGAAGGCTTCTGAGGTGGTGGTGGTGCCGGCTCCAGATGAACCCGTCACCGCAATAATTGGATGTTTAGCGGACATGACAACCCTTGTCTTTTGAGTAACTTACTTGTTAGCAATCGTTTACCACTATAACACGGCTCCTTTATGAGCGCAGCTTAGAAGCGTTTTGTGACTTGAATATCAACGGTTTCATGGAGTTCAGAAAACACGATGCTGACTTCTCCTGAAGCTAATTGATGTTTCACTTGGTCAATCTTGTTTTGCAGTGAAACCTCTACGTCGCCGTAGTCTGTGCCTTCACGCAGCACGAACTCTTTGATGAGGTTTTCCAGTGTATCTGGCGCAATGTCTTGCCATGGGATGATCATAAATACTTCTCTCTTTTATGTTCATAGATATGTTTATTGATGTAGAAATATGTGTGCTTAGTAATGTTTTGCTTCTATTTACTAAGGCTCGGTCATTATGCCGAATCTTGGATACTTTCATAGTAGGCAGGCAAGGCTTCTTCTAACCAAAATCTTGGCTTGAGTGTGCTGCCAGTAATAAACCCAACATGTCCGCCTTTTTGGAACAGTCGATAATCGATGTTATCGGGTAGAACGAACTTTGGGATCACATCATCGGTCATGAAAGGGTCGTCTTTGGCATGAATGATCTGCGTCGGTAGTTTAATCTTGTTGAGCTTAGGCAGCGCAGAACATTGCGCATAATAATCTTGGGCATTTTTGAAGCCGTGCAGCGGTGCAGTGATTCGTTCATCAAACTCATACAGTTTGGTGATGTTCTTGATGGCTTCAGCTGTGATGCCAAGTTTTTCCTGTAGCAGGTTAACTTTTTTTAACGCATTCGATTTTAGAGAGTTGAGCAGGTACTTCTTATAAAGCTTGGAGAAACCGCGCTCAATACGACTCGAGCAACACGCTAAGTCAAATGGAGCAGATACGATTGTCGCCGCCGACAGCAATGGGTAGTCTGCGTACTCAGCCAAATAGTTCGCCAGCATGTTTCCACCTAAAGATATGCCAACCGCAACCTTAGGGTTATTCGGAAACTGGGCGTGCAGGTGTCTTAGAAAAAAGCGCGCATCTTCGACTTCACCTGAATGGTAAGCGCGAGCCAGGCGATTGGGTTTTCCGCTGCAGCCTCTGAAGTGCATCATCACGGACAACCAACCATCTTTAGCAAACGCATTCATTAATCCATTGGCATAAGGGCTCTCAAAGCTACCTTCTAAACCGTGGAATAGAACGAATATCGGCTTGCTACTGCGATCATTCTTATTTGAGGTGTCACCGTCTGGTGATTCGCTCCAAGCAAGATCAAGAAAGTCACCATCGGGTGTTTCTAAGGTTTGCCAGTGAGGATGAAACAGCGCCTGCTTTCGAATAAACCGTGGCACTAAGGTTTGTAAGTGCGGATTAGAGAGACCAGCAGCTGCGGTAAATATTGTCATAAAAACGATCCATGCTTCTTTTACGGGTTTTGATAACGTGTTGAGTTTGTAACGAAACGCCCACGTTTTTATTTGAGCTTGGTTGATTCTCGGCATAAGCGCAAGGCTTCACTTATACGAGATACAAAAACAGGCTATGGGTAACCGTTTGAATAATATCAAGGTTAAGCTTGGATCTTGATTGAATAAAAGGGAAAGAGAACGAGCTAGGGCTGTGGTGCTGGTTCAGAAAAAGCGTCGCAGAGGTTTTCAGCCCCTAATAAACGACAGTACTGAAAAGTGAGCGGTGATTGCTGGTTAGCGTACAGTTGTAGGGAGTTTATACAGTCGACCAGATCGGACTGTTGTTGCTTTTCAAGCTGTAACTCAAACTTTAGCGCTTCACGGTATAGAGAGTCGACAACGTGTGCTTTGAGATGTTTACGTAGCTCTCGATAGCTATGAAGCAGGGTTTCAGAGCGGCTTAAACACTGTTGAACTTTATGCCACTCTTCTTCAGCAAAAGACAATTGCTGCTCATCAAGCCATTTGAGAAGCAGCAGTAGATTGACGTTGCCGTGGAACTGGTTTTGCAAAGCTAAGCACGCATCCTTTACACCGCGCACACTGTAATACTGAAGGCTAAATTGCCATAGTCGTTCCAGTGTTAGTGATATTGGGGCGTGCTCTGGGCTCATAAGCTATCCATATCCTGTTCCATCTGCTCAAGCTCTTCTTGAGTGGACATCCAATCCATTTCAACTTCTTCTAGCTGTGACTTACTGCTCGCTTGGAGAGCGAGTACTTTATTCAGTTTAGCCTTATTTTCAGCTTCATACAGTGATGTGTCGGATAATTCTTGCTCAGCTTCTTCAAGAGCCTGCGTTAATTTATCCATCTGCTTTTCAAATTGAGTGAGCTTTTTACGAAGTGGTGCCGTCAGTTTACGGAACTCGGCTTCTTTACGTTTCTGCTCTTTTTTCGCTGCTGCACTGTTGGCGCCGTCTTTGGCTGGTGCCAATGCTTGTGCTTCTTTGCGCTCAACTTTCTGTTGCTCGGTTAGCCACTTGTAGTAATCGCTTAAGTCACCATCAAACGGTGCTACTTGGCGGTCGTGTACAAGGTATAAATCATCGGTAGTCGCACGCAGTAGGTAACGGTCGTGCGATACGATAACCATTGCGCCTTCAAATGTCTGCAGGGCAAAAGTCAGCGCTTGACGCATGTCGAGATCCAAGTGGTTGGTTGGTTCATCGAGTAGCAACAGGTTTGGTTTTTGCCATACCAGTAGCGCCAGAACTAAACGCGCTTTTTCACCACCTGAGAAGGGTGCTACTTTATCAAGTGCTTTTTCACCTTGGAAACCGAAGCTACCTAGGTAATCACGCAATTGTTGCTCGGTGTGTTTAGGGGCAATCTGCATCATGTGCTGCAGCGGTGTTTCTTCTGGGTGCAACGTTTCTAACTGGTGCTGTGCAAAGTAACCAATCTTAACGCCTTGCGAATAACTCAGTTCACCGCCTTGCTGTTTCAGTTCGCCAGAAAGCAGTTTAATCAGTGTTGATTTACCAGCGCCATTTCGGCCAAGCAAACCAATACGACTGCCCGGTACTAGGTTCAAGCGAATCTTTTCTAGAATCAGATTGTCATCATAGCCCGCTGATACTTCATCCATCATCATGATTGGGTTTGGTAGTGCGTCTGGTTCTCTAAATTCAAAGCTGAATGGATTATCAAACTGAGCAGGCAGCACTTGTTCCATTTTCTCTAGCGCTTTAATACGGCTTTGCGCTTGGCGAGCCTTTGAAGCTTTGTAACGGAAACGGTCAATGTAGCTCTGCATGTGAGACATCTGTTTCTGCTGCTTTTGGTACATCGCTTGTTGCAGAATCAGTTTTTGCGCTCGTTGGGTTTCGAACGATGAGTAGTTACCCGTGTACTCATTGAGCTGTTGGTTTTCAACGTGCACGATGCGGTTGACGATAGGGTCTAAGAAGTCTCTATCGTGCGAGATAAGCACTAGCGTGCCAGGGTAGCTTTGTAACCAACGCTCGAGCCACATTACTGCGTCTAAATCCAAGTGGTTGGTAGGCTCATCGAGTAGCAGTAGGTCACTGCGACACAGTAGGGCTTGCGCTAGGTTCAAACGCATACGCCAACCACCTGAGAATTGAGTCAGGTTCCATGTCATTTGTTCTTGGCTAAAGCCTAGGCCATCCAGTAACTCGGCAGCACGTGCCTTTATGCTGTAACCACCAATGGTTTCAATCTTGCCGTGGATCTCTGCTACCAATGTGCCATTGTCGGCTTGTTCAGCTTTCTCTAGTTGATCTTCAAGGCCGCGGTATTCACGGTCACCATCAATCACGTATTCAATTGCTGTTCTTTCTAATGCTGGCGTTTCTTGAGCAACCCAAGCCATTTCCCAATGGGCTGGTTTACTGAATGAACCCGCATCAATAGACAGTTCGTCCTTAATTAAGGCGAATAGCGTAGATTTACCACAGCCGTTTTTACCAACCAAACCGATCTTGTCGCCAGGGTGAAAAGTCGCAGATGCTTGGTCGAGGAGTGGCTTACCGCCGCGTAGCAATTGAATATCAGAGAAAGTAATCATAATTGAAATAGCATAGAAATTAGAGGTGAACAGACGCCTGCATAGTAGGCTGAAACCAGATAAAAGTCGATCACAATGCAATTTGCGTTATGATGCCAATAACATATTAATAACTTTTGCTTAAATTCTTGTGGCCTTGCCACCGTTTAGCCCTCAAAGGAATGTTTCAAAGGAATGAGTAATACTCCCTCGACAGACAAAGTCGTGCCAAAGGTGTTGATCATCTACGCGCACCCAGAGCCGCAAACCTCTATTGCTAATCAGATGATGGTTAAGAAGGTAGAGTCGCTCGGTCATGTCAAAGTTCATGATCTCTACGCCATCTACCCAGACTTCTTTATCGATGTGCCTTATGAGCATGAATTGCTCCTTCAATACGATGTGATCGTGTTTCAGCATCCTCTGTTTATGTATTCCTGCCCTTCATTGTTAAAAGAGTGGTTTGATCGCGTGTTAGGCAAGGGTTTTGCGTTTGGTGAGCAGAGCGCACTTAAAGGCAAACACTGGCGCAGTGTGATTACTACCGGTGGTAAAGAAGAGGCGTTTGGTGCCGCAGGCTATAATAAATATCCATTACAAGAGATCTTGCAACCATTCGAGCTTACCGCTGCTTTGTGTCAGATGAATTGGATATCCCCTTTGGTTTTACACTGGGCGAGAAATGTTTCGGATATGACGCTTTACCAACACGCAGAAGCGTATCGAAATTGGCTGCGAGACCCGCTACAAGATATAGGAGCGAATGATGGCTCTGACTAATGATTTTCTACAAAGTAGCGTTATATTTTTAGCGGCTGCTGTGGTTGCGGTTCCTATCGCACAGCGCGCCGGTTTGGGTTCAGTACTTGGTTACTTATTAGCGGGCGTGGCAATTGGCCCATGGGGGCTTGGCTTAATCAGTGATGTCGAAGCGATTCTACACTTCTCCGAATTCGGGGTGGTACTGCTGCTCTTCTTGATTGGTCTCGAACTTAATCCGAAAAAACTGTGGCAGATGCGAGCGCCGATTCTAGGACTCGGTGGCGCGCAAGTGCTGATCACCACTCTAATTATTACCGCCATCGCCTGTCTATTTGGATTAACTTGGCAAACCAGTCTCGTGATAGGTATGGGTTTGGCGCTGTCTTCGACTGCGATTGCCTTGCGTGTTATTGAAGAGCGAGAGCTCGGCGGCAAAGAAGCAGGGCAGTCGGGCTTTGCAGTACTGCTTTTCCAAGATATCGCTGTTATTCCAATGCTAGCAATGTTGCCTCTACTTGCGGGTAATACCGGCGGTAGCTGGGCTGACATGCTGTGGATGCTGGGTGGCGTGATTGGCCTACTGGTCGGTGGCCACTTCTTGTTGAGACCACTTTTCCGATACGTAGTGATGAGTGGTGTGCGTGAGTTATTCACCGTTGCAGCGCTGTTACTTGTGATTGGTATTGCCGTGATCATGCAACAGATTGGCTTATCGATGGCATTAGGTACCTTCCTTGCGGGCGTGCTTCTGGCTGAAAGTGAATACCGACACGAGCTTGAAATTGCGATTGACCCATTCAAAGGGTTACTGCTCGGCCTGTTCTTTATCTCGGTTGGCATGGCGGTAAATCTAGGTTTATTGGCAGAAAGCCCATTCGCAATACTAATAGCTGTAATGGCCCTCGTGGTGTTGAAAGGTTTAGTGCTGTACGCGCTAGCTCGTATCTTTGGAACACAGGCAAAAGCGCGTAGCCGAATGGCGATGATTCTTAGCCAAGGTGGTGAGTTTGCTTTCGTTATTTTTACCGCGGCGAGTGCGCAGGGCATCTTAAGTGGCGAACAGGTGTCGTTCTTACTGGTAGTAGTGAGCCTGTCTATGGTGACCACGCCACTAATGCTTAAGCTGCAAGATAAGTTCTTTGCTCGTCAACTGAACCAAATCAGTGAAAGTGCGATGTCTTCGGATGTGGTTGATCGCAGCCCTCGAGTGATTATTGCGGGCTTTGGTCGTTTTGGTCAGATCATCGGTCGCTTGATGTACGCTAACAAGATTCGTATCACTGTCCTTGAAAGTGATGCCAGCCAAATACACATCCTTAGAAAGTTCGGCTACAAGGTGTTTTACGGAGACTCGACTCACCTAGAGCTATTACGCGCAGCCGGTGCTGATAAAGCAGAGGCGATTGTGTTGTGTACTGACTCCCCTGATGAAATCATGAAAACCGTCGATTTATGTAAGCAGCACTTCCCACGCTTAAAGATCTTGGCGCGTGCACGAAGCCGTGTTGAAGCGTATCAACTACTTAACCACGGTGTGAGTAACTATTCGCGTGAAACCTTCCTTGGAGCATTGGATTTAGGTCGTCAAACATTGACTGAACTTGGCATGCATCCATATAAAGCGAAGCGAGCAGAAGCACACTTTAGAAAGTTGGATAATGGTATGCTGAAAGAGTTGCTGCCTCAGCATAACGAAGATGCCGAGTTAGCCCAAAGAGCGAAAGAGGCTCGTAAAGAACTTGAAGAGATCTTTGGACACGAGATGGAAAACGATCACCAATCTCGAAACTATTGGCAGTAGCTTGAAGTGATAACTCATGCTTGAGCTTAGAAATAGAGCTTGGGCATAGAAATAACAGACTATAGAACTAACCTAATAATAAACGCGGTCTCTGCTTAACTTATCAATAAAGTGAGTGGGAAGAACCGCGAATCCAGAGCAGTAAAGGATATGAACGTGAAACAGAAAAAACGCTTTATCGCAGGGGCAAGCTGCCCAAGTTGCAGTACTCAAGACACACTCCGTTGGTGGATTGAAAATAATATCGAGCTGGTGGAATGTGTCGATTGTGACTTCACAGAACAGCGTAAACCGAAAACTGTAGAGAAATCTGAACACGCGAATCAAGAAATGATCGGTATTTTTAAGCCAGAATGATTGAGTTTCGTTAATTGATCCCCATAATATCCCGGTACAGAATTTTTCCTAAGCTCAACTGTTCGAGCTTAGTCCAAACCTCCTTGGAGCTCTCATGAAAATTGAAAAGAACGTAGTAGTTAGTGTTGCATATCAAGTGAAACTTGAAGATGGCGTAGTAGTTGACCAATCAACTGCAGAAGCTCCACTAGATTACCTTCACGGTCACAACAACCTAATTACAGGTCTTGAAAAAGAGCTTGAAGGCAAAGTAGCTGGCGACAAGTTCTCTGCAACTGTTACTCCAGAAGACGCTTACGGCGAGCACAACGATGACTTAGTTCAACGTGTTCCTGCAGACGTATTCCAAGGTGTTGAGCAAATCGAAGTTGGCATGCGTTTCCTAGCTGATACTGACCAAGGTCCAATCCCAGTTGAAGTTACTGAAGTAGATGGCGACGAAGTTGTTGTTGATGGTAACCACATGCTAGCTGGCCAAACTCTAACGTTTGACGTTGAAGTTGTAGCGGTTCGTGAAGCGACTGAAGAAGAAGTTCAACACGGTCACGTACACCAAGAAGGCGGCTGTGGCGGTCACGACCACGATCATGACCACGAAGGCGGTTGCTGTGGTGGCGAAGGCCATGACCACGGTGAAGAGAAAAAAGACGGCTGCTGCGGCGGCGGTAGCTGTGGTTCTCACTAATACCGAATTAACGGTTTAGTTTAAGAATCTTGAAAGCCTCCCTTGTGGAGGCTTTTTGCGTTTAGGAGTATCGCTTTTTGACCTCGCTTTTCTCTACCAAACTAAGTGTCCGCAAATCTAAGCATTCGTAAAAGTTTGGTTTTCGTTATCAGACATCGAACCATGGATGTGGTATTGATAGCACAACATTATAAGACGACGTCAGTGGAGAGTTTGTATGTCACAGCCTTTTTCAATTGCCATTCATGGTGGTGCAGGAACCATCTTGCGCGAGCAAATGAGCTATGAATTAAAAGCGGGTATTACCGAGGCTTTGGAAAAATCGGTTTTGGCTGGTTATCAAATATTGCAATTGGGTGGTGATGCTCTGGATGCGGTAGTGGCATCGGTTAAGGTGATGGAAGACAGCCCGCACTTTAATGCCGGTAGGGGCTCTGTTTTAACGCATGATGAATTTGTTGAGATGGACGCTTCTGTGATGCATGGCCGCGAAATGGATGCAGGTGCTATTGCAGGCGTTCGCCATATCAAAAACCCAATTGAGCTTGCACGTGATGTGATGCGGAAAAGCGACCATGTGTTGCTGATTGGTGAAGGTGCCGAGAAGTTTGCGTTTGAGCATGACTACACCTTTACCGAGCAAGACTACTTCTTTACTGAGCGCCGCTATGACCAACTTCAGTCGATGAAAGAGAAAGGCATCTTTGCTCTGTCTGAAGCGAAATATGATGAACAGCAAGCTGAGAAATACCCTGACGATAAAAAGTACGGCACGGTTGGTGCGGTCGCATTAGACCAAGCGGGTAACTTAGCGGCAGCAACCAGTACCGGTGGCGTGACCAATAAGAAATACGGTCGTGTGGGTGACTCTCCGATCATTGGTGCAGGAACCATCGCTGAAAATGGCAATGTTGCCGTCTCAACAACCGGGATGGGTGAGTTCTTCCTACGTAAAATGGTCGCCAGTGATGTCGCAGCACGAATGCGTTATCTGAAAGAAGATGTGCACACCGCTTGTGAAACGATCATTCAAGGTGAATTGAAAACCATGGGTGGAGAAGGTGGCTTGATCGCTATCGATGGCCAAGGCGATATACATTTTGGTATGAACAGCTCAGGAATGTATCGTGCAAGCGTTGATACTCAAGGTCGTGTTGAAGTGAAGATTTATGCCGACGACTAAGTTGGTATCGGCTTAATTGGCTTTAGCTTATTCACTGAGATGAAATAAACAAAAGGGCGACAGATAAGTATCTGTCGCCCTCTTAGTTTTCTATGTCCCGTCCTGAAATGTGTTTACACATTGAGGACGAGAAACTAACGATATGCGTCGTTAGATTTAATTGGTTATTTTGAACCGCACTTAATAGTGTGGAGGTGGCGTCTCTTCTGATGCGTCAGCTAGATTAGAGCCATCCATATTTTTTACTTTGCCAACCACGAACTTCATCTGATCTTGCATTCTCGTGATTAACATTTGTTGTTGGCTAAGCGCTTCATTGAGTTCTTCAATGGTCTGTTCTTGGAAAGCTAGCTGACACTCTAGGTCATTTACGCGGCTTTCTAGTTGTTCAACTCGCTTTTCTGTCATCGTTCTTAATCCACATTCCAAGCTTGGGCAATGCCCGCAGAGGTGCCCGATATCACACGGTTCTTATCATCAAAGGCTGCATCATACACTACCGCACGAGGAGGGCGAGCATCTTTTAATGGCTCAGCATCGTGGCGAGAAATTCGCTTGCCATCCTGAGTATTCCACACACTCACTTGGCTGGATGGTGTGCCCGTCACCAACATACTGCCGTCATCAGAAAAACGCGCACTCGAGAAAATCAACTGTCGAGACCAGCTTTGCAATTGCGCTTGAGGTTCGCCCGTTTCAAGATCCCAAATCATCGCTTGATTGCCGCCATCAGAGGTAAAAGCCAGTTCACCATCGCGTTGTAGCGCGACTCGTACTACTCTTTGTTCATGCTCAAAGGTGCGCAACACCAAGCCCGACTCGGTATCCCAAAGGTAAGCTTTGTAGTCGTTGCCGCCTGATAATGCGTAGCGGCCATTAGAAGAGAGGGAGACTGAATTCACTTTTTCTCGGTGAGCAAGGAACTCCAGACGGCGTCCGGTGACTAAGTCCACATAGATGGCTTTTCCATTAGAAAGGCCAAGCAGTACTTTTTCACCATTGCTAGAGATATCGACATCGCGAATCAAGCCGTCGGAGATAGACCAGAGCCCTTGTGCTTGAGTCCAAGATAAGTCCCAAACGGCGAAGTTCATCTGGCTAGCGGTAATGGCAAAACGGCCATTGTCCGAGATACGGATACGCGATACTTGGTTTTCTAACTGGTCTTGTGGACCAAGCCGAGCCAACTCTTGGTCTTCGGCGAGGTCCCAAAGGAGCAGTTGCTTTTGCTGAGAGTAGAGCAGGGCGAAGCGTCCATCTCTGCTGAGTGCAAAGCTGGTGGCACCATTGGGCTCAATTTCCCAACGCTGCTCATCATCTTGGAAGAAAAAGCAACCATTTAACAAGGTGATGACAATTGTACATAGCAATGAGTGGAAAAATATTCGCATCACATCTAATAATCCGGTTTGTGTCGAAAGACATATGACTAGTATATTGTTATAACTAACGTATTCACACCAATCTAATCATTAGATTTGTGCACAATAACCAATGGCTTGGCCATTAATTGGAGAATTCAATGAAATCAGTTTTAAAAGTATCACTGCTTGCCGCAACGGTTATGCTAGCAGTTGGTTGTCAGAAAGAAGAACCAAAGGCAGAAGCTCCACAGGTAGAAGAAGTTAAAGTTGAAGCAGTAAACTTTAAAACAGAAGATGACAAAGCGGCTTACGCAATCGGTGTATCTTTCGCTAACTACCTAAGCACAAGCATTGATAAGCCAAGCGAGCTAGGTATCAACCTAGACAAAGATATGGTTCTTCAAGGTATCGAAGACGTATTCGCAGAGAAAACAGCACTTAACGAAGAAGAAACTCGCGCAGCTCTTGAAGCTCTAGACAAGCGTGTTGCTGAAACGATGCAAGCACAAGCGGCAGAAAAATCTGCAGAAGTGAAGAAAGCCGGTGATGACTTCCGCGCTGAGTTCGCTAAAACTGAAGGCGTTAAGCAAACTGAATCTGGTCTACTTTACCAAGTAATGACTCCTGGTGAAGGCGCTTCTCCAAAAGACACTGATACCGTTCAAGTACACTACAAAGGTACGCTAACAGACGGTACTCAGTTCGACAGCTCTTACGATCGTGGCGAACCAGCAACATTCCCACTAAACCGCGTAATCCCAGGCTGGACTGAAGGCGTACAACTGATGCAAGTTGGTTCTAAGTACAAGTTCGTTATCCCGCCAGAGCTAGCATACGGTGAGCAAGACACACCGACTATCCCTGCTAACTCAACGCTAGTATTCGAAGTAGAACTACTAAACATCGATAACGCTGAAGCAGCTCCTGCACAGTAATATCGGTTAAAAGCCTCGTACTAAAATACGTTGATTGAATAAAAAGCCTAACTTTGAGTTAGGCTTTTTTATGATTTGAAGATGAGTATTTGATTTTTAAACTTGTTCTAAATCACTAGTTGCAATGTTAGCTAGGTGTGCAATTAAAATTTTCTGATAAACTTACATAAATTTGTTGATTTTTCACACGAAGGTAAGGAATAAGTGACTACTACAGAAACAGTCAATGCAGATGTGTTACTTGAAATGGAATCAGTCCACGTTATGCCATTCAGTGAACACGATAAAATCATTCTAAGATCTTATGAGGCCGTTGTTGACGGTATTGCGAGCCTTATTGGTCCGTTTTGTGAAATCGTTTTGCACTCTTTAGAAGACCTCAATACTTCTGCGATTAAAATTGCCAACGGCGAAAATACAGGTCGTCAGGTTGGCTCGCCGATCACCGATCTTGCATTGAAGATGCTAAAAGATATTGAAGGTTCTAAGCGTAACTTCTCACGTTCATACTTCACTCGCGCTAAAGGCGGAGTGTTGATGAAGTCGATCACGGTTGCTATCCGCAACGGTGAAGACCGAGTGATTGGCCTACTGTGTATTAACGTGAATCTAGACGCGCCATTCTCACAAGTGCTGCAATCGTTCATGCCTACACAAGACGCAGACGAAGCCGCATCATCGGTTAACTTCGCTAGTGACGTTGAAGAACTTGTCGACCAAACGGTTGAACGCACCATTGAAGAAATTAACGCTGACAAATCGGTATCGAACAATACTAAGAACCGTCAGATCGTGATGGAGCTGTACGACAAAGGTATTTTCGATATTAAAGACGCGATCAACCGCGTTGCTGAGCGACTGAACATCTCTAAGCACACCGTGTACCTATACATCCGCCAACGTAAAACAGAGGATGAAGAGGGTTGCTAAGCTATACACTCCTAGTGAATGGGCCAGTCTATGGCTCACAGTCAGCAAGAAGTGCCTACCAGTTTGCCGTGGCTCTGATTAAACAGGGCCACAAACTTCACAGTGTGTTCTTCTATCAAGATGGCGTGAGTAACGGCTCAGACCTTACCGTACCGGCTAACGATGAATTTGATTTAGCTTCTGCTTGGCAAAAGCTGGCTGATGAACACGATGTTAGCCTTGAAACCTGTGTGGCAGCTGCGCTAAGACGCGGAGTGATTAGCTCTGAAGAAGCAGAGCAACATCAACTAAGTGCCTCTAACCTAGCCACTGGATTTACTCAAGCCGGATTAGGGAGCTTATCGGAAGCGCTACTAACGCAAGATAGGGTTGTGCAGTTTTGAGAAAGTTAGCCTTTATATTTAACAGTTTCCCTCATACGACCGCTGCGGGTAGAGAAGGGTTAGACGCCCTGCTTGCTGCGTCCGCATATAGTGAAGACATTGCCGTGTTCTTTGTTGGCGATGGCGTGACACAGCTTCTCAAAGCGCAGCAGCCCGACGAAACACTATCGCGTGACTACATCTCTGCATTCAAACTTATGGACCTGTACGACATCGAACAGGTGTATGTGTGTCAGCGTAGTCTGAGTCAGTTTGGTCTTTCAGCAGACAACCTGCTGATCGATGTGACCACCGTTGAAGCCGACGAGTTAACGCAGAAGTTAGCTCAGTGCCAACAGATACTGACTTTCTAGGGGACGCTATGCTTCATATTGTAAAATCAGTCGACAAACTTAAACTCGCATTGACCTATTCTCAGCCACAAGATCAGTATCTTTTGGTGGAAGATGCGGTGTATGTTTGCCTTCCCAATCATGAGTTATTCACTCAAATCTGCGCAGTAGAGCAGGTGTCGGTGTTAAAACCAGATCTCGATAGCCGAGGTTTACAACTACTTGTCTCAAGTACCATTGATCAAGTTGACTTCGATGGCTTCGTTAAACTGACGGTTTTGAACGACAAATCAGTCACTTGGTAGCTGTGTTTTATCAGTTTGGTTAAAAGTAGACCATCCTGAGCTCTAGACGGCTAAAAAAGATCTGTATATTTCTTGACACACCTCCCACTGCTGAATAGAATTTTGCGTCCCTAATTACGACTTGTGATTAGGGATAGATTTTTCACAAAGCTTACTTTCAAGTAAATTTCAGGAGCTAGTTAATGGCAACTATTAACCAGTTGGTTCGCAAACCTCGTGTAAAGCAAGTTGTTAAAAGCAACGTGCCTGCACTAGAAGCGTGCCCACAAAAACGTGGTGTATGTACTCGTGTTTACACTACTACACCTAAAAAACCTAACTCGGCACTACGTAAAGTATGTCGTGTACGTCTAACTAACGGTTTCGAAGTAACTTCGTACATCGGCGGTGAAGGCCACAACCTACAAGAGCACAGTGTTGTACTAATCCGTGGCGGTCGTGTAAAAGACCTTCCGGGTGTTCGTTACCACACTGTTCGCGGCGCACTTGACTGTGCTGGCGTTAACGACCGTAAACAAGGTCGTTCTAAGTACGGTGTGAAACGTCCTAAGTCTTAATTGATTCTCTTTTTTAAAAAGAAATCGTTAAGTAAGGCCAAACACTATTTTATTTATTATTCTGAAAAGTTTTGGAAAAAACCTGAAGAAGACAACGGAGAATATCCATGCCACGTCGTCGCGTAATAGGTCAGCGTAAGATCCTTCCAGATCCTAAGTTCAAATCTGAATTGCTGGCAAAATTCGTTAACATCCTTATGGTTGACGGAAAGAAATCTACTGCAGAAAAAATCGTTTACACTGCACTAGATTCAATGGCTGAGAAGTCTGGTAAAGACCACTTAGCTGTATTTGAAGAAGCTCTTGAAAATGTTCGCCCAGCGGTAGAAGTTAAATCTCGCCGTGTAGGTGGTTCAACTTACCAAGTACCTGTAGAAGTTCGTCCGGTTCGCCGTAACGCTCTTGCTATGCGTTGGGTAGTTGAAGCTGCGCGTAAGCGTGGTGAAAAATCTATGGCTCAACGCCTAGCTGCTGAAATGCTAGACGCGTCTGAGAACAAAGGTACTGCGGTTAAGAAACGTGAAGACGTTCACCGCATGGCTGACGCAAACAAAGCGTTCGCACATTACCGTTGGTAATACCTTTTTAGTGCTGCAAGGTTCCTTGCAGCACTTCTTTAGTTCCTATGCTTATGCTAGGAACTATTGCTATTTCTAGGGCAAGCAATTTTTAGCGAAGCATCGCTTTTAACGCCTAATCTAGACATAGCAATAGTCCCTAAGTCTCTAATAAGAGGATTCAACCGTGGCTCGTAAAACTCCTATAGAGCAATACCGTAATATCGGTATCGTTGCTCACGTAGATGCAGGTAAAACAACCACAAGTGAACGTATTCTGTTCTATACCGGTCTTTCTCACAAAATCGGCGAAGTTCACGATGGTGCAGCAACCATGGACTGGATGGAGCAAGAGCAAGAGCGCGGTATTACGATCACTTCAGCAGCAACCACTACGTTTTGGCGTGGTATGGAAGCTCAGTTCTCGGACCACCGTATTAACATCATCGACACTCCTGGACACGTTGACTTCACAATCGAAGTAGAACGTTCTCTGCGTGTGCTTGATGGTGCAGTTGTTGTGTTCTGTGGCTCATCTGGTGTTGAACCTCAGTCAGAGACAGTATGGCGTCAAGCTGATAAGTACCAAGTTCCACGTATGGTTTTCGTTAATAAAATGGACCGTACCGGCGCTGACTTCTTGCGCGTAGTTGAACAGATCAAGGACCGCTTAGGCGCAACTCCTGTTCCAATTCAACTGAACATTGGTGCTGAAGAAAACTTCCAAGGCGTTGTCGATCTTATCAAGATGAAGGCAATTAACTGGAATGAAGCTGACCAAGGCATGACTTTCACGTACGAAGATATTCCTGCAGACATGCAAGAAATGGCTGAAGAATATCGTACAGAACTTGTTGAAGCTGCAGCAGAAGCAAATGAAGAGCTGATGGATAAGTACCTTGAAGAAGGTGAACTAACAGAAGCTGAAATCAAACAAGGTCTTCGTACTCGTACCCTTAATAATGAAATCGTACTTGCTACTTGTGGTAGTGCATTCAAAAACAAAGGTGTACAAGCTGTTCTAGATGCAGTTGTTGATTTCCTTCCTTCTCCAGTCGATGTACCTGCAATTAAAGGTATCGATGAAGATGAGAACGAAGCAGAGCGTCACGCAGACGACAAAGAACCGTTCTCAGCGCTAGCATTTAAGATTGCAACAGACCCATTCGTTGGTACTTTAACTTTCATCCGTGTTTACTCTGGTGTTGTTGAAAGCGGTAAAACAGCTTATAACTCTGTGAAGAAACAACGTGAACGCTTAGGTCGCATTGTTCAAATGCACTCAAACAAGCGAGAAGAAGTAAAAGAAGTACGAGCAGGTGACATCGCAGCCATCATTGGCCTGAAAGATGTGACTACTGGTGAAACCCTTTGTGACCAGAACCATAAGATTGTTCTTGAGCGCATGGAGTTCCCAGACCCAGTTATTCAGATCGTTGTAGAGCCAAGCTCTCAAGCTGATCAAGATAAAATGACTATCGCTCTAGGTAAACTAGCAGCGGAAGACCCATCGTTCCGCGTTGATATGGATGCGGAAACTGGCCAGACTCTGATTTCTGGTATGGGTGAACTACACTTAGATATCATCGTTGACCGTATGAAGCGCGAATTTAGCGTGAACTGCAACGTTGGTAACCCGCAAGTGGCTTACCGTGAGACTATTCGTGGTACAGCGAAAGCGGAAGGTAAATTTATCCGTGAACATGGTGGTAAAGGTCAGTACGGTCACGTATGGCTGAAACTAGAACCATCAGAAGCTGGCGAAGGCTTTGTCTTTGTGGATGAAATTGCCAATGGTATCGTACCGAAAGAGTTTATCGCTTCAGTTGCTAAAGGCGTTGAAGAGCAGATGAACAATGGTGTGCTTGCTGGCTATCCAGTTTTGGATATCAAAGCTACACTATATGATGGTTCTTACCATGAAACAGATTCAAGTGAGATGGCGTTTACAATCGCTGCCTCTATGGCTTTCAGAACGGGTGCACTTGAAGCGCAACCGGTTCTGCTTGAGCCTATGATGAAAGTTGAAGTAACTACTCCAGAAGACTGGATGGGTGACGTTGTTGGCGATATTAACCGTCGTCGCGGCATCATCGAAGGTATGGACGAGGGGACAGCTGGCCTGAAGATAATTCGTGCACAAGTTCCGTTGTCTGTCATGTTCGGTTACGCAACTGATTTACGTTCTGCGACACAAGGTCGTGCTTCTTACTCTATGGAGTTTAGTGAGTACGCTGAAGTGCCTAACAATGTTGCAAAAGCAATCATTGCAGAGCGTGGTTAAACAAAAGGAAGGCATTTTTTTTCATTTTTTGAAAGAACAATGCGTCCAAATATTGCGCTAACGAGAGTTGGCGCATAAAATAGCAATTTCTGGCGCGTCTCGCTCAATAATGAACGTGGCGAATCATAACTAGGAAGGAACACGATTGTGTCTAAAGAAAAATTTGAACGTACGAAACCGCACGTAAACGTTGGTACTATCGGCCACGTTGACCACGGTAAAACAACTCTAACTGCTGCTATCTGTACTACT